>NZ_CAAGTW010000010.1:0-76205 GCF_900774285.1 Methanococcoides sp. NM1 | reverse complement strand
AGGTACGAGAGTCCTCGGGAAATCTGCGTCGCTGCTGTGCTCACTCTATTACCCTTTTTCTTTAACTGATTTTAATTCAATAGTTTTCACTTTGCTGTTCTGATATGTTTTTATTCATGATTACAATTTATAGATTCAAAGTGCTTAGCAGATATTTCTTTTTTCAAACAAACAATTTCAATAAAAATTGAAATGGGCAAGTTTATATAGTATTTCAACATTATTTGAAATTATGTCGCCTGATTATTTACTATACCTTATGAATGCTGGTCTGGAATCAGTTCAGAACTATCTTGCATTTCATGTATTGCTATGTCTGATTCCTGCATTTTTCCTGGCAGGTGCTATAGCATCCCTGTTCTCAAAGGAATCTGTATTGAAGTTATTTGGAGCGGATGCACCGGGCTATGTATCATATACTGTAGCTGCTGTTTCAGGCTGTTTGCTGGCAGTATGTAGCTGTACGGTCCTACCTCTGTTTGCAGGAATTTATAAAAGAGGTGCGGGTATTGGTCCTGCAAGTACTTTCCTCTTTTCAGCACCTGCGATTAACATTCTGGCTATCGTCTATACTGCCAAGATCCTTGGTTATGACCTTGGTGCAGCCCGTGCCGCAATTGCAATCTTTCTCTCTATTGTGGTTGGTTTGTCAATGGCACTTATATTTGAGAAAAAATTGTCTGGCGAGAGTAAAGGCATAAAGACATTCGGAGCTGATGAACATAAGAATAGTGCATATCTGTTCATCTTGCTGCTGGCCATACTTGTAACACCTGAACTGATTTCCACAGATCTGTATATGGGGGTTATAATGTTAGCACTCATATTGGTTACTATCTACTTCTCAAGAAAGTGGTTTACAAAAGAAGAGCTTGGTGAGTGGATGAGTGAAACCTGGTTCCTTGTCAAACAGATCACTCCTTTATTGCTTCTGGGAGTTTTCTTTGCAGGTATCATTGTTGAGATACTTCCAAAGGAATACGTTGTAGAATTTGTAGGTGGTAATTCCATCTCATCTAATTTCATAGCAGCAACATCTGCAGCACTGATGTATTTCTCAACTTTAACTGAAGTGCCTATAATCAGTGCACTGACTATACTTGGAATGGGTGAAGGTCCGTCTCTTGCAATGCTTCTGGCAGGTCCTGCCTTAAGTCTTCCAAACATGATAGTCATTAGCAGAATTATTGGTGCAAAGAAAGCATCGGTTTACATTTCCCTGATCGTTGTCATTGCTACCATTTCGGGATTTGCTTACGGAATGTTCATAGCGTAATTTCAATAAACATAAGTCATGTCCAAACATAATTAAAAAGTGAGGTTCAAAGATGAAAATAGAAGTTCTTGGATCAGGTTGCGCGAAATGCAACAAAGTGAAAGAAATAGTGCAAAAGTTAGTTAACGAAAACAACATCGATGCTGAGATTATTAAGGTTGAGGATATCGATAAAATATTGGATTACGGTGTAATGGTCACTCCGGCCCTGGTTATAGATGGGGATGTTAAGATCGCAGGAAAGATCCCTTCCGAAGATAAAGTAAAGGAATGGCTAATGCAGTAATGTCGGAGTGTATTATTATGGCAGAATATATCAAATGTGCTTGTGACTCTACTAATGGAGCATTGTTCTCATGTTCCGGTGCTTCTAACGTAGGACAACTTTCCAATCAGCTTGCTATTGAACTGACCGAAAAAGGAGTTGGTAAGATGATGTGTGCTGTTGGTATCGGAGGTCAGGTGACCGGTCTTCTCAGGTCGGCAGAAGGCTGTGATCGTATTATAGCGATCGATGGCTGTCCTCTCAACTGTACAAAGAAGGCTCTTGAACTTTCAGGCCTTAAAGTACATCGTCATATTCTGGTGACGGATCTTGGTATAAGTAAGAACAAGGATCTGAGGGTAAAAGGACCTGAATTGGCCGATACACTTGAAAAAGTGTTGGAAATTCTGGCAAATTAATTATGCAGGTCTGGATTTTGAACAG
This sequence comes from Methanococcoides sp. NM1, assembly GCF_900774285.1. NCBI lineage: Archaea > Methanobacteriati > Methanobacteriota > Methanomicrobia > Methanosarcinales > Methanosarcinaceae > Methanococcoides > Methanococcoides sp. NM1. Next base: position 74,220 of record NZ_CAAGTW010000010.1, on the reverse strand, counting down.
ATATGACCTTGTATTTCACGGGGCTTCCATGAAATACAAATATATAATATCAGCCAATATCTAATGCTCAAATGTCATCGATATTCGAGATAACCCATAAAGATGCTGCAGGACGTATCGGGAAACTGAAAACACCGCATGGTGTTGTGGAAACTCCTACCGTCATGCCTGTAATCAATCCGAACCTTCAGGTCATCAAACCTTCCGAGATGAAAGGTTTCGGTGCCCAGATGCTAATTACCAATTCGTATATCATATTACGCAAGGACAATCTGCGCGAAAAGGCGCTAAAAGACGGCCTCCATTCTCTCCTTGATTATGACGGCCCCATAATGACAGATTCTGGCTCATTCCAGCTTTCTGTCTACGGTGATATCGATGTAACCAATGAGCAGATTATCGAGTTCCAGAAAACGATTGGCTCTGACATAGGTGTCCCTTTGGATATTCCTACGCCACCTGATGTTTCACGCAATCGTGCGGAATCCGAACTTAAGACCACTCTTGAACGCTTAAAAGAAGCACGTGGAATGGTCAATGATGAGATGCTTTTAGCAGGTCCAGTGCAGGGTTCTACTTATACTGACCTTCGCCAGAAGTGTGCAGAGGATCTTCGGGAACACAAGTTCGATGTCTATCCTATCGGTGCAGTAGTTCCATTGATGGAATCCTATCGATATGCAGATCTTGTCGATGTGATCGTATCATCAAAGAAAGGACTGGACCCAACAGTGCCTGTACACCTTTTTGGTGCCGGACATCCAATGATGTTTGCACTTGCAGTAGCACTTGGTTGTGATCTTTTTGATTCCGCTGCTTATGCATTGTACGCTAAGGACAGGCGTTATATAACTTCCAACGGCACATATCACATTGATAACCTGAGCTATCTTCCATGCTCCTGTCCTGTATGTATATCCCATACAGCAGAAGAGGTAAGGAAAGCTGATAATTGCAGTGAACTTCTCGCAAGGCATAATCTTTATGTTACATTTGAGGAAATGCGTCTTGTCAAGCAATCCATTAAGGAGGGTAATCTTCTGGAACTTGTGGAACAAAGATGTCGCACTCATCCAAGAATGCTGGAAGCACTAAAAAAGATGTATTCCTATTCCGACTGGATCGAGAAATATGACCCGGCATCAAAGTCCACATTCTTCTATTGTGGTCCGGAGTCTTCACAGAGGCCCGAAGTACTTCGCTTTTCCAATAAGCTTGAGCGTTTCACTATAACGGGTTCTGCTGTCATCAGGCCAGCTTCAAAGAAAGATCTCAAAGGGTATGATAATGACCTGATCTTCAAAGCACCATTTGGTGCATTCCCTGCTGAGCTTGCTGAAGTGTATCCTTTCAATGCAGAAGTGATCAGCACTTTGGATACTGAATCTCTTGGAAAGGCTCTTGAGAACACTATTGCTCTTATCGAGTTAAATCCAGAGGCAAAGTTTACATTTATTAAAGAAGAAGGACTTGAACATCCTCTGTTCGAAAAGCTGGGACAGATCGCAGATATTAAAGACTGATCTGTCACTTTTTATAAGCATAAAATTTGAAGATATCATTCAATGGTGATTCATTTGGTATCAATAACAGGATCAAAGACACGTAATCCATACTTAGAACTATTAAGGCCGGAAATATCGGATATGGATTTTGCCCTTCCGGCAGCAAGTGCTCTACTTGCATCATATCTGGCAACTTCTGCCCTTCCTCCGCTCATTCCTTTCATAATTGCTGTTATTGGTGGATATGCAGCTATCACAAGTTCCTATGTGTACAACGATTGTTGTGATGTGGACATTGATCAAATAAATCTTCCTGACAGGCCACTTGCTTCATCGCAGCTGTCTCAAAAACAGGGTCTTACATATGCATTTATTCTATTCTTAATTGCCGCAGTTGCAGCATTCTACCTGAACCCTGAATCATTTATGGTTCTGGTTATTGCAGTTCTTACTATCAGTATCTATTCCAGGCTGGCAAAAAGGCTCACATTCCTGAGTTTTGTGCCCGTTGGTATAGCATACGGTCTTGTTCCTGTAGGTATCTGGCTTGCGTTCGATCCTGCCGGGATACTTCGGGGTAGCGATGGTGTTATCCTGCCATTGCCTGGTATATTCTTTTTCATAATGATGTGTGTGGCTGACTGGGGTTTCACGCTTTCCGGAGTATCCAGGGATGTAGAGGGTGATCGTGCAAAAGGTGCACCAACATTCCCGGTGACATTTGGGGTTCCTGCGACATCAAAGTTCGTCTTCATATGTTGGTCTGTGGGCATTCTTTCATCCTTTGCCATTGGTATAACCGCACATCTTGGTCCGATCTTCTTTGTAGGAGCAATTCTTTCCGGTATCTGGATGATAATGCAGGCATTCGACTTTGTTAAAAATCCTCTTCCACAACGTGGTGGAAGGCTATTCCTGCAGGGCTCAAGATACAGGGGTTTCATGTTCGGTTCCCTGATAGTCGATGTAGTGCTCTCTATAGTTTTAACATCTTATGCAGGTATCCTGTGGTGATCGGAGGTTCTTTAAATGGATGCAGATATAATTGTAATAGGTGCTTCTCCGGCGGGTCTGATGGCAGCAAGGAATGCTTCCCGAAAAGGAGCAAAGGTGCTCGTTGTAGATAAAAAGGAGATAATAGGCCATCCTACACATCCTGCTAATACTTTTTTCAAGGGTATGTTCGACAGGTCGCAAGAGCCTGTTGACCAGAGCTATGTGATAAAGAACATGAAGGGTGCTTACCTAATCGCTCCTTCCGGTGGCAGGGTTGCTATCGAGAGTCCTGCGTATTTCCTCGACCGGTTGAAGTTCGATGAATATTATGCAAACCAGACCATGGACGCCGGAGCAGAGCTTCGTATGGGTGTTGAGGTAAGTAGTGTCTTCAGAAGCAATGGTGTCATGAACCTCAGTACCTCGGATGGCGTTTTATCCTGTTCTCTGGTGATCGTATCCGATGGCATCAATTCAAAGATGGCCGGTTTGCTTGGACTCAAGCCAATGAGGTATCCCAATGACATTGCATGGGCAATGGAAGCATTTGTAGAGGCCGAAGGCATTGGTGAGCCTGATATGTTCGAATATTATGTTGGAAATCATTGCCCTGGTTGGAAATCCACTTATTCTCCATGTGGGGGAAACCTTGCCACTCTTGGAGTTTATGTAAGGCGGCATGGGAAGGATGTATCTCCATTCTTTGAAAGATGGGTTGAAAAATTCAAGCAAATAAAAGGTCTTGATGAACTTACTGTCCTTGAAAGATATGTAGGTGGAGATCCTATTATCACTATACCCAAACAGATGCTGACCGATGGTGTGATGCTGGTCGGAGGGGCTGCAGGACAGTCCGGTATAGGATATAGTATGCATGCAGGACAGATGTGTGGTGATGTAGCTGCAGAAGCTATTGCAAAAGGTAACGTATCGGCAAAGTTTCTTTCTGAGTATCGTAAGAGGTGGAATGCCGAATACAAGGCAGAGTACCTGCTTGGCCGTATAGGTCTGGAAACACTGCGTAAAATGACAGACCCTGAGATAGACGATCTTATAAAGACGTTCGAAGGCGTGGATTTCTCTTTCCTTTCAGGTACTTCTTTCCACAGGTCAATGCAGCTTGGTCTTTTTATGCTAAAGAAGAATCCGAAGTCCCTTCTGGCTTACAGGGCCTTATTGAGGAACAAGTGATCTTATGGTAAATGACAAGAGGTATTATTTTTACAAAAATCCCTTTTACAAGGTCTATGCCACGATCGAAGATGGAATTGTCAGGATGCATACTTCAGGAGTTGCATCACGTGCTATCAAACCACTGACTTCTGAGATGCTGGATCTTTTTGAAGGACAAAGACCTGCATTGGTAAAAGAGAACGAGCTTGTTTTTTCTACGTGGATGCCCCCTATACCCAGCAAGGCCTTTGATCGCCTGGTATCAAGTCAGATGGGTTACATACGTGGGAAGATGGTTCCGGAACAGGTCACAATTTCCATCACTGAGGATTGTCCCAATAACTGTATACACTGTGCTCTTCCTGATACTCTGAACAGGTCTTCGTTGTCTGCTGAGGATGTCAAAAGTACAATTGATCAGGTTCTCGATATGGGCTCGACCTTTATTGTCTTTGATGGTGGCGAACCGCTTGTCTATGAGGGGCTTGAGGAGCTTATCAGCTATGTTGATCGGGACCTTGCTACTACCGGAATGTTCACTTCGGGTGTGGGGCTGACAAAAGAGCGTGCAATTTCCCTTAAAGAGGCAGGACTCGATATGTTGAGCGTAAGCCTTGACAGTTCTACCGAAAAAGGACATGACACTATGCGAGGGCGAGTGGGTGTGTTCAAGGATGCCATTGGTGCTGTTAAGAATTCACTTGATGCTGGTTTGCTCGTGAATATCTATGTGGTCATATCTCCAAGAAACATAGATGAACTGGATGATTTCTACAAAATAGCAACAGATCTTGGTGTCCATGAGATCTCTTTCTTCGAGATAGTCCCTACGGGACGCTGGATGAACCGTCTGGATGAGATGATGAGTGCAGAGGATCACAGGAAGTTCGACGATTTCGTGAAGCATACTGAGAACATGGATGGTCCTAAGGTATTCCCAATCCCTCATGTACTAAAGAAGATGGGATGCTTTGCAGGAAGAAAGTGGCTTCACATAACTCCAGAAGGTGACATATTCCCCTGTTCGTGCCTTCCTCTGTCCTTTGGAAATATTCACGATGACAAGCTTTCCGATGTCTGGCGCAAAATCCGTAAGGATTCTACCTATAATGGTGGAACCTGCCTTATGAGGGATTCAAATTTCAGGAAGCTGCATAAATTCGACTGAATTTATTTGTTCAAGAGATTCTTTGAGTTAGAAATAGTAACGGTAGATTCTATTTATTTATTTATTTATTTATTTATTCGGGCGTATCGTCCTGGATTGATTTATCTTATAGATCTAAATTCTGATAAAAAGGGCATAGCTATTGCTATTTTGTATTAATTCCATAAAAAGCCGGACCGAATCGGTCCAATGAATGTTAGAATAAATTGAGGGTGAATAACCACCCTCGATGTTGCCAAATTTTCGATTAAAGCAGACCGGATTTCTGCAAGGTCATTAGGTTCTCTGTGGTGAGCTTCTGACCTGACTTGAACTTGTCAAAGATGTCTTCTGCATCTTTTCTCACTTCTTCCATGGATGCGACCTTCCTGCCAGTGTCTTCGCCTTTCCTAATCTTGCGAACTTCTTTATCGATATCCCTGATCTCTTTCTGTGCTGCAATGAATAACTTGTGTTGTTCATCAGCCTTCTCCTGGAACTCGACGAACTGTTTGTGAGCAACATCAGATTCTGCACGCATCTTGTCGGCTTCCTTGAAAGTGGAGATCATCTTGTCATGATATTCCTGTGCTTTCTGTGCGTATTCTGAAAGAACATTGTGGAATTGTGATGCTTCGTCGCGAATCTCCTGTGCTTCTGTCAATAGGGTCTTAAGCTCTGTGTTGCTCTCGAGCTGTTCCTGCTTAACGACATAGAGTTTCTGAAGCTCTGTGATCTTGTTGACCAGTTCCTTTTCCTTGCCTGGTGTCAGCACTTCTGTCTGCTGTGTGAATTCAAGACGGTCAATATCTTTTCTGATATCCTTGATGGATGGACCGGTAAGATTGTGTGCGGTACGTAATGCATCGACCTTTGCAAATACTTCGTTGGCCTTGGCATTGATCTCGTCACGCTTTGCCTTGTTCTCTTTAACCTGCTCATTGTTCTCGTCACGGAGCTTCTTGTATTCCTGTGCTTCGTTGATGAGTTCCTTTGTGCGCTTGTTGAGATCATTGCGCTTTGCAGCCAGAGTGCTTGCTTCAGCGTTCAATCCATTTCTCTTTTCTTTAGCTTCTTCAGATGCAGTTTTAAGATCCTGCCTTTTGGTGTTCAATTCTTTCAACATATTCTATATATCCTCCCGCTCCAGCAAAAAAGCTGGCATTTCATGCATTTCTAATGCACGATACGTAGGACTTTAATCCAGATCAAGTGAATCTATGATCGGAATTATTGCCCTGAGGTCTTTTTGGGTAACAACCTCATCTGCATATTGGCGCAGAATTGGTTTTGGATTAAATGCAATTGCACATCCTGCTCGTTTAAAGAGGCAAATATCGTTGGCACCATCACCAACAACGATGCAATCAGAGGTTTCAAAACCGATCTCCTTTGCGATCTTTTCAAAGACCACTTCTTTGGAGCAATTATCTGTCATTGGACCACTGACCTCGCCTGTAAGGTATCCGTCCTTTACAGCGAGCACATTCGAGTATACGTAATCTATACCAAGGAGTTCACCAACCCTGTCAGTTGATAGCGTGAAGCCACCTGACAGCATTGCTGTTTTGAATCCCAGGGACTTTACATGTTTTACAAGTTCTTCTGCACCCGGCATGAGTTTCATAGACCTCATTGCTTCCTGTGCAGTTTCCAGCTTCAATCCTTTCAAAAGTATGACTCTGTCCTTTAAAGCCTGATTATAGTCGATATCGCCATTCATTGCTTTTTCTGTAACAACAGAAACCTTGTCCACAACGCCTGCAGCACGTGCAAGTTCATCAATACTTTCTGCATCGATGAGCGTACTATCCATATCAAAAACGATCAGTTTAGAATATCTTTTCTGAGAAATATTATTGCTGGAATTCACTTGACCATACCTGAAACTTTAAAATCCTGATTACAGATCAGTAATAATGGGATGTACTGAGATTGAAGTACAATTCCCTACATTACTTTTAAGCTTTTCGGGTAGGATATGCCTTCTGAAACAGATCGTTAATCCAAATACTAACATAATATACACTATATGGGATCGTATAAGGGATAAAACAGTTGCTCTATATTTCCTCTTCTCTATTTATTTTTAAAACTAGCAAAGTACATACTTGATGTGCTTTCGAAAACTTCGCTTTATTTTTGTGAAATCGATGTATTCTCATCTCAGGGTCTTGTGGAAATAATCAAAAATATTATATCCTAATCCGTACTTGCAGTAATGTGATCTACTATGGCAAAAATAGGATTTATTAAATTAGGTAATCTTGGTATGAGTCAGGTCATTGACCTTGTTCAGGACGAGATCGCAGCAAGAGAAGGTATCAGTGTACGTGTTTTCGGAACTGGTCCTAAGATGGGTAAAGCAGAAGCTGCAGAGACAGAAGCATTCAAGGAATGGGGTGCTGATTTCTATGTCATGATCAGCCCTAACTCAAGTGCACCAGGTCCAACCGCTGCACGTGAGCTGTACAAGGACGTTCCATGCATCGTGATCTCCGATGGTCCTACCAAGAAAGATGACAGACAGGCACTTCAAGACGCAGGCTTCGGTTACATCGTAATGACCGTAGACCCACTTATCGGTGCAAAGACAGAGTTCCTTGATGCTGTAGAGATGGCTTCTTTCAACTCTGACGCAATGAAGGTCCTTTCAACCTGTGGTGTTGTCAGGATGATCCAGGAAGAACTTGATGCAGTTGCCGCACAGGTCGATGAAGGCAAGTCCGGAAAGGACCTTGAGCTTCCACACATTCTCGCAAAGCCAGAGAAGTGCATCGAGCGCGCAGGTTTCAACAACCCATACGCAAAGGCAAAAGCACTTGCAGCACTCCACATGGCTGACAAGGTCGCACAGATCAACTTCCCTGCATGCTTCATGATGAAGGAGATCGAACAGGTCACACTCACAACTGCTACCGGTCATGAAATGATGCGCGCAGCAGCACAGCTTGCAATCGACGCACGTGAGATCGAGAAAGCAAACGACTCTGTCTTCAGGCAGGCACACTCAAAGAAAGGTGTCCTGATGACAAAGATCGCATTGTACGAAAAGCCACAGTAAGTGTCTTTTCGACACTTATTTTTTTTAATTACATGGATGCTTTAACTGTAATCGGTATTGCAATTCTTGCCTTCGTGCTCATTGTAGCTTTTACAGCAATGAACCTGAAAGCTGCTTCAAGTTTCAAAAAAGAGGCATCAGGACCATCAAGGTTTGCTTCCGGAAACAACAATCCTGTCGAGAAGGATGAAGACGAAGAAGCGAATGTGGAATAAGTTGGACAAGAAGGTCGACTATAAAAAGAATATGGCATCTCTAAAGATGCCTTAAATGTAATACGTATTTTAACTTGATTAAATCTTAATCTGATTCTGTTTCAATCTGTTTCAATCTTATTTTGGTTCTTCCTTTGCACGTGGCATTGCTAGGATCTCGCGAACCTGCAAATTGAAGAAGTTCTGTGAATGTGCGGGTCTCACCACAAGCGCTACATCAGCACCCTGGCGTGTTCCTCCGATGGCTATTACTTCGGTATCCTTTGAGACCGGGATATGGCCAGAATCTGCAGCCATCATCACGACTTCCAGGGCGACCTTGAAACCTTTTCCGAAGACTGCACGCAGTGTGTCAGAGATAACATCTGCACGGCTTGCACCGCCCAGTCTCTTTGAGATCGCACGTTCCACTCCTGAGAACATGTGTGATTGTGTGGTGACCAGAACGCCCATGTCCTGAAGTTTCTTCAGGTTGCCTTCGTCCATTTCCCAGTTTCCATCCTCGCGGAGTCCGTACTGGTGGGTTATAGCAATGATCTTAATGTCTTTGCCCTTTACTTCTTCTGCCATCTTCAGGGCTGTATGACCTTCTGTACTCGAAAGAACAATATATTTTATCCCCAGTTCTTCTGCTCTTTCAGCAACTACCTTCACAACATCGTCGGTGTTCTGTTTGCCGACATCATCGAAATATTGTATGGATCTTTCCATGATCATTTCTCCATTCTTTGAATGCATTTTGTCATCATCGGTCTTATGTATGTCGTTCTCCGGTCTAATAACGATGTTCTTATCTATGAGAATCTCCAATTATCTAATAAGTGTAAAGTATACGAACTGAATAGTGATGGGGTTACATTTTATAGAGGGTGATTTTTTTGTCAGAAACAGATGATTATGATGCGATCGATGTAGAGATCATAACAAAACCTGTAAGATCAAAAGAGCCGATATTGATCGAAGGTTTTCCAGGAATAGGTCTTGTAGGCAATATTGCCAGCCAGCAAATTATCGAAGAACTGGACATGGAATATATCGGTTCCATTGAATCCAGATATTTCCCTCCTATAGCTGTTCTGTATGAGGGTCTTGTCAACATGCCGGTCAGGATATATGAGAGTGAGGAACATAACATAGTGATGGTGGTTTCAGATATCCCTATCAATCCTTCTGTTTCTTATGATGTCAGCAAGGCACTTGTCGGCTGGGCAAAATCTGTAGGTGTGAAGGAGGTTGTCTCTATCGCAGGTATTGCTACTATGGGGGAGGATAACAAGGTCTTTGGTGCAGCGACCAATGAGGAAATGCTGGAAAGGATCAAAGAAAAGGTAGAGATCTTCCAGATGGGTACGATCTCCGGAATTTCCGGTAGTGTCATGGCAGAATGTTTCATGCATAATCTGCCGGCCATAAGTCTTCTTGGAGCAACCAAGACCCAGAACCCGGATCCAAGGGCAGCGGCAGTAGTTGTAGATGTTCTGAATTCCCTTTATGGATTTTCGATAGATACGCAGGACCTTATTGAGCAGGCAGAGAAGATCGAGGTTGAGATGCAGAAGCTTGCTGAAGATGTTCGCACAACCGAACAGTCAACAATACCAAGAAAAGAGTTCCCAATGTACGGGTGATCAAAATGGAATACGTCGCACTTACGGGTATATCGGATTCAGCGATCTCTGAGTTGAAGGACCATCAGTTGCGCACGATCGAGATACGTACACCTCAGAATTTTTTCACAGCTTTAAATGTAAACGTGGGTGATAATGTATTTCTTACTCACACAACCATACAGGATTTGATACGTGGCAGCACAGGTATTATTGCAAAAGTGATAAAGCACCAGTTGTCAACGCACAGGACCATAACTGGAAGCGATATGTTCTTTGAAGAGCATGAGACCATGATGATACGACTTCAGCTCCAGACCAAAGGCATTGCCCGCATAAGCAAGGTACTTTCCAACGAGATTGGAAAAGAAACTCGTGTGGTCGCTGAGGATATGTGCTTCTACGAAGCACGTTAAGTTTTATGAAATTACATAAAGAAAGCTGGATCGAAGTACATTAAGGTTTGATCAATTTCTTGTTTCAGGGATGTTTCTCAATCCCTTTTCTATTTTTTCAGCTTTGTCAAAGCGTATGCCTATGGGTATCTCATTATCACTATAGCTACTGTGCTTGCGGGAACCTTTACAGCCGTAGGACAATCCGATCCCTTTTTCGTATGCAAGAGCTGTGCAGTCTCCGCATATGGAAGCTGCACCGAATGTATCGATGCACAAACGCTCTCCATCGTTATATGCCATAGCCTGAACTATTCTCATAGCTTTTTCAGGTATCAGGTAGAGTATCATCACATCAAAGTGACCATTGTTCTTTGACAATGGCTCTATCTTTATGTGGTCATATTCCCTGTTGACCCTTGGGAGAGAAGAAGTTGCGTTGGCAGCAGTTTTTTTGTCAACATAACGGCCGGACTTGAGGTAATAGCCATCCGGCTTGTCTTCAGAAACTCCGAGAACATATTTCCCTGGAGGGCACTGCTGGGAAGATGCAAGGAATGCCTCTCCCTCGCGTGCTTTTGTAATAAGTTCACAGTACAGGAGGTCGTATTCTTCTCCTGATCCTTCATTTTCAAAGGTTATGCAGACGGGCTCACCTTTATCCATGAGCTTTGCGATCTCTGTGAACATATTTCCTCTTACAAATGATTTTGTTTTTATTCGATCTCTGCCCTGACAGTTGTGAAGACAGGTCCGCGGATGTCAATTTTCTTGTTCTTGCCTGTTATATATCTCTGGGCAAGCGGGTCGAGCTTTATGTTGATCTCGGATGGTACCTTGACGATTCTGACGCGGGTTTCCACTGTACTCTCGCCGTTCTCAACAGCTTCTTCGATCTCCCGGGCTGCCTGTGCGGCAAAAGCATCAAGGAACCTTACACCTGTTCTTGCAGAGTGGTTCTCGTAAGCCTTCTTCCATTTCTTGTTGTTGGGAAGTCCTAGAACGTCATTCTCATAGACAAGTACTTCATTGAATGTTGCCGGTCCGCAGAGCTTTGTATCCTCTTCAGGCTCCACTACGGATACTTTGACCTTCTTTCCGTTGATCGATCCTTCCCAGGCGTCAAATTCGCATGGGCTTGGTTCTGATGAGTGGAGTTCGCATTGCTCAACGATACTGTCCATGATCTCCTGACCTTCGGTGGTTTCAGGCAACTTATCTACAAATATCATCTTTGCCAGTTCTCCGTCCTTCAGGGTCCATTCGGAATACTGTGGGATCTGTGGATATGTCAGGGCACGCAGGTCAGTGGAGTCGTGAAGGATCATGGCGAGCCTTTCAACACCAAGTCCCAGGTTCATGACCGGGTATGGTATGTCGTACTCTGAAAGAGCGGTTGGTGAATAGATCCCAAAGGTTGCGATCTCTATCCATCCATCGGAGTATTTTGTATTTGAGCCCACAAGTTTTGGGTGGTATGCAAATACTTCGATCTGTGTGTCAGGGACATAATATTTGCTTCTCTTCTCATCAGGCCTGAAAAGGAACTTTTCGAAACCAAACTGGGACAGGAGTCCCTGTGCAACTGCCTTTCCATGGTCCACTGTGACATCTTCGTCCATGATCACACATGATGCGGTATAGTATGTCATGAGCCTTGATGCATCTTCCTGCTGCTCTCTCCGGAAAGCACGGTCAATTGAGAAGAAGTGGAATGGGGGTCTTGCACGTTCCAGTATCCCTGAAAGGGAAAGGAACCATCCGGATGTCATGTGACTTCTAAGTGTTTTCCTGGTGGCCTGGGGGGTAAGTTCCTTGAATTCCGGGAAGACCTGATCGATCATTTCGACAACAAGTGAATCTGAGACATTAAGTTTAAGGGCAATCTCGGGGACAAGGTCATCTCCTTCAATTTCTCCTTTCTTATATGAATGGAGAACTTTCCTGATGATTTCGATACCGTCATCATCAATGCCTCCAAGCATCTCTTTTATTGTTGCGATCCTCTGGTCGGAGATGCCGACATTTGGTCTTGGTAATCCTGCCAGGTAGAAACAGCGGTCAAGGACTGCCAGTGCTTCGTGGCCGAACTGCTTGTGAACGTCACGCTCATCCACAATTAGTGGGTTCATCATCTCATCAAAGCCCATGCGCATATAGGCTTCTCTGAGCTTTGATATTGTATCATAGACCGGATGTGCTTTTCCGAAATTGAATGAGGTGTGTGGGTACTGCTGGTTCAGACCTGCTCTGTGAACAAGGTCCTTCCCATTTTTCCATGTAGCATCAAAGTCTTCTTTGGTTGCTTTCCTTATGGCTTCAGGATCGAATTTCATAGTAAAATCTCTTTTAATTTATAGTAATGATCGTCGTTAGTAATCGTAATTTCATGCATAAAAAGTTATCAATGGCTATTATACTTACGTTCGGGAACAGCATGTAAGCTACAAGATGCATAAAATAAAAGGATAAGTTTGGTCTGAATTATCAGACCGGATCTCTTCCCACTGATCGTGGGTAGTTTTGATATTAATCGTCTACAGGAATTGTTTCAAGCTGGCTTGCAACATTCCAGATAAGGGTTCTTGTGTGCAACGGGATGTTTGGGTCGTTGCTGATGTCTTCCAGTATTGATATGCTGGATGATGTTCTAAGGAAAAGTGGCTCTGCTTCGTTGTTCAATGTTGCAAGGATCTCATTTGCTGAACGTCTGATATTCCTTGGAACTGAATTATCGTTTGCGATGTGTTCTAACACTTGTGTACATTGCTTAATGACGTCTTCAGGTTGGCTGGCTCCTAACATTTGGATCACCTTAAAATGGTTTAATGATATAAAATAAGAATCAATGCTGTAGTATCCCTAACAATTATATCCTATAAAAAGACTTTCATTCATGGAGTAAGTGAAAAGGTGAATAAATGAGCGATAGTGATGATAAAATAAAACAGATATCAAGACTACTGGAACTTGGTGGCACAATGCTTGCACAGCACTGCACAACATGTGGAGCTCCTATGTTCAGGTATCACGGTGATGTCCTTTGTCCTCTCTGCCAGGGTGAAGGCGTTGGCACGGATATGGATTCACAGGAACAAATGATGAGGCCAGAAGCATCCACAGTTCCACAGAAGGCTGCAGTTCAGGGAGCCACAACATTTTCAGAACCTGCAGGACAACTTCCGGCAGATCAAGTCCCAATCTCTTTTGCTTTTCCTGATGTCCGGTCGGAATCTGTGCCGACATCGCCAATTAAACACGTGGAAGGCATGGGTTCAGTTGCTGATATGCTGAAAATGAAGTTAGAGTCCATCGCAAGTCTCATTCAATCCGAGAATGACCCTCGTAGGATCAGGGAGTATCTTGAGATTATGGAAAAATGCCTTGATATCCTTGAAAGGCTTAATTGAATGGCCTGGCTGATGTAAATCTCAGTCTAATAGATTGGAGTTGATCAGGCCAATAAAAATAGAAATCAATATGTTTTAACCGGATGCAGGGTAATTCTGGCCCTGCTCGCCTTTTATCCTTTATATTCACTTGTGAGAATTTCCCTCATCTTTGATGCGGTCTTTGGTCCGATGTTCCTGACTTTGGTCAATTCATCCTGCTCGGCTTTCATAATATTTTCGACTGTATCAAAATGTTCGAGCAGATTCTTCGCAGCATTGGGGCCGATATCACTAATGGAGGACACAATATATTCCTGCTGTTGTGAGAGTAACATTGATGACTTCTTTCCGTGCACACTGATATCTCGCTTTTCATCAACCTGTTCCCTTTTTGCCAGGATGCTGATCAGGGATGCTGTATCTTCAGGATCTCGTGTGTATAGCACAGAGACGCCGAAATCCAGCACAAGGGATGCAAGGGTTCCGTGTATTACATTTGGATTAAGCATTCTGGAAGTGAACAAGCCTTCTCCCTCTATTATCAGTATGGGCTTATCATAGGCTCCTGCAAGGTCAGATATCTGCCTGAAAAGGTCCCTGTCAAGCAGGCTACTCACAAAATCTTCCGCACTCTTACGCTCGATAGCTGTCCTGTCGCTGACGATATAATCTCCGACCTCAAGGGTTTTGACAACGATATTAATCCCCATCTTCTCAAGGTTTCGTGCAACAGTGCTTCGGATCTCCCTCTGGTCAAGGACAACTGTCACGTCATCATCTGTAAAATCAGAGAGTCCTGTCTGCTGCTTCTGGCTGACTCCAAATTCACTTGTAATATCCTGATTCCCATTATCAGAGGACATTTTGTCCTGCCATTGTTGCATATTGCTCTGCATCCGGCGTTCCTTATGGGTACAGCTCCAGTAATATGCTTCATCCCGTGTGCCTTTGGTCACAAGGACGACAACCCTTCCTTCATGTTTCCTGCCTGTACGCCCTTTTCTCTGTATACTCCTTATCTCGGAGGGCACCGGTTCGTAGAACAGTACAAGGTCGGTTGCAGGTATGTCGAGTCCCTCTTCAGCCACTGAGGTTGCTACAAGGACATTATACTCTCCGGCCTTGAACTTCTCGATTATCTCCACCTGCTGTTTTTGGGTGAGCCCCTTGTCGCGGAACTTTGAGCTTTGTCCTACGAACTTGATAGGTCGTATTCCTTCCATTTCGGAAAGGGCATTTGTTACCATCTCAGAGGTGTCACGATAATTTGTAAAGACAATAACCCGGGAATCCGGTTTGTCTTTGAGTTCCTTTGAAACAATATCACTAACAACCGCAAGTTTTGGATGTTCGGTGCTGCATTCCTTTATCCTGTGGTAGAACTGTCTCATGTAGAGGTCTTCAGAAAGACGTTTTGCAGCCTTGCTTCCGCTCTTTGAGGTGGCTTCGTTCTCCAGCCTGTCAGCATATTTTGAAAGGGATTCGATGCCCTGTGTTTCAATGATCTCCACAGCATGATTTACTTTCATGATCTCGGCAAGTATGGATAATGCACTGAACACTGCAGGATCGGTCATACCTCTCAGTTCGCCCTGCAACTTTTTCTGCAGGCCCAGCAGATCCCTCTTTGAAGCATTCTTCCCGTATGGAAGTGAATATCCAAGTTCTCCAAGTTTCTTGAACCTGTCATCAAGCACTTTGTCCAGAAGCTTCTTCAGCTCCTTCATTTCATCCGGTAGTATGACGTGCTTCCACTCGATCTCTTTTTTGTGAATATATGGGGCAACATCAGAATCGGATTCTGTTTTTATGGCAACTGAACTTATGAAGAGGTTGTTGCAGACCTCACTGATCTTCTCATCGGTACTTCCCGGGCTTGCAGTGATCGCAAGACAATGCGGGTTTTTGGCGTCCTGGAAATATCTCTCAGCAATGTAAGTGTAAGCATAATTACCAACAGCCCTGTGTGCCTCGTCAAAAGTGATGTGTGAAATATCCTCGAGGCTTATTCTCTTTGTGAGGATGTCGTTCTCGATGACCTGTGGTGTTGAGATGATCACCCGTCCCTTTTCCCAGAGCTTTGCCCGGTTTTCAGGGGAAACTGCACCTGTGAATGTCAGTATCTCTTCTTCGGGTATGTTAAGGGCAGCCTTTAAAAAAGAAGCATGTTGCTCAACGAGTGGTTTAGTGGGGGAAAGGATCAGCACCTTCCCGCCGGCCTTTTCCAATCTGGAAACAATAACAAGGAGAGCAACGATAGTCTTGCCCAGACCGGTTGGCAACACTACCAGTGTTGGTGCTGATAGTGCCTTTCCGGCAAGGTCAAGTTGATAGAGCCTTTGTTCTATAGTATCTGGTTTGACCAAGGGGTGTTTGATGTAGTTGCTCATATTCGTTATAGGTCTGAAAGTTGCTTGATGCAATTACGTTCTTAACCTTATTAAATATGAGGCAAGCGGTGTGAAAGTATTTACAGCTTCACACCTGCGGTCTCAAAGTCCTTCTTTCCATAGACAAGGTCGTATATTACATCTTCAATGCCATCTACTGGAGCCCTGACCTGTTCCATTGTGTCACGGTCACGAATTGTCACGGAATTATCCTCGAGAGTATCGTAATCGATGGTTATGGAATATGGGGTGCCTATCTCATCGTTCCTGCGGTAACGGCGACCGATAGCTCTTGAGTCATCATAGGCTACAAGCAATCCTCTGTTTCGAAGCTTTTCTGCTATCTGCTTTGCAGGATCCATTAGTTCTTCTCTTGTAAGCAGTGGCAGGATCGCTACCTGCACAGGGGCGACCTCATTCTGGAACCTGAGGACTATCCTTTCCTCTTCCTCTTCCTCGCCTTCGGCAGCGACCATTTCTTCTTCAAAAGCATGTTCCATGGTGCAGTAGAGGATCCTGTCAATACCATAGGATGGTTCGATGACATGCGGTACGATCTTTTCACCGCTGACCTTGACAGTTTCCTGTGCATAGGATATGATCTCAGAAGGAACTGTGAACTCCTCACCACCAACGGTTACCTTGATCTCCTCCTTGTCAAGTTCGTCGGAGCTTAATTCTTTAAGTGCATCGGCAACAGCTTTTGCCTTTCCTTTGAACAGAGGTCCCATTTTGGCCATGTTGGGCTTGACCACGAACTGCTCTATCATCTTCGGCTCATCGTATTCGATATGGACCACAAGTTCTGTGCCGCTTGTTTTTGCATGTGCCATCAGATCATAGTCTGTCCTGTCTGCAATACCAACGACCTCTATCCAGCCGAACCTGTCTGTCAATATCTCAGCATCCCAGCAATCAATAGCATAGTGTGCCATCTCATCTTTCTGGTGCTGCCTGAACCTGAGCTTGTCAGCAGCAATACCTACACGCTGCAGGAAGTTGTTTGTAAGTGCAATGTGGTATGCCAGGAACTCATGTGCGATGATCTTCCTGTCGATGGCTTCCCTGACGGCCATCTGTTCGATAACGCCCTTCTGCTGTGCTTCATCTGAGTAGAGATTTAATGTAACATCTTCGAACCTTCCAATGTTTGGATGGGTCTTTTCTTTCGGATGGGTGAATATCTCTGCTTCTGCCTGTGTAAATTCACGAAGTCTTATCACTCCCTGTCTTGGTGAGATCTCGTTACGGTAGGATTTTCCGATCTGGGTTGCACCGAAGGGCAGCTTTTCACGATAGTATCGTGACAATCTCTGGAAATTCACGAACATTCCCTGTGCAGTTTCAGGACGCATGTAGCCCTGTCTTCCTGTGCCCGGGCCAATACTTGTCTTGAACATCAGGTTGAACTCATAAGCCTCACCAAGTTCACCGCCACATTCGGGGCACCCAATATTGTTCTCTTTGATCAGCCTGTCAAGTTCCTCGTTGCTCAAAGCATCTGCAATTTCTACTATCTTGTCAACAAGGTGATCTGCCCTGAATGCTTCACCACATTCTTTACATTCGCAAAGTGGGTCGGAAAAACCTCCGACATGACCGGATGCAACAAAAACATCTTCTATGCCAATTGTAGGCGTTTCGATCTCCATGAACCCTTCATGGATCACATAGAGTTCACGCCAGATCTGCTCGATCCTGCGTTTTAAAGTACTTCCAAGAGGTCCGTAATCGTAAAAACCTGCAGCCCCTCCGTACAGCTCAAAGGAGTTCCACAAAAAACCTCGTCTTTTTGCCAGTTCAATTACCTGTTCATACCTGTCCATGATAGATCCTCATAAGTTCGCGATCATATTGTTGGGGATGATAATATGCTATATTATCGATATTTCCTGTTTTTATGCAATGGGAATATCTGAAACCCGAGTTCATTTATATATTTTTCAATATGTTGGCTGGTTTCTATTTTTGATTAACGCACTTTCCACATATAAATTTGTGTCTATAAAGGGAACGTTCTGAGTTTGGAATAATGTATGTTCAATAATAAAATCTCATTATTATTATGATGACTAGCAACATCTTTATATAGTTACTAACTCATAGTAATATTTAGGCAAGACCGAAAAAAATCATATCGTACCACCACCACCACAAACTGATTTTTTATTGGTCATTCCATCACGGTCTTGCTATTACTTTTCATTTTTACTTATTACTAAAGCTTCTAGCTTTAAGTTTTTATTTTCAAACTGCTTATTTTTACGATTTATTCAAGTAATCACATATTGCATTGATCAGTCTAATATTTTGCATTTATTTTTGTCACATGCAAAACAAAGAACAATTTCGAAAATTATATATAGTTATTAATATATTGTATTTGTTAAGCAAGATCGAAAATCATATTGTACCACCACTACTAACTGATTTTGTTGGTTATTCCATCACCGATCTTGCTATAATTCTTACCTTTTCATCAAATATGATTTCTCAAATGCAATTCTTTACTTATCATTTGAATCTCATCTATTCCCTTAAATGATATTTTTACTATCACTGGAACATGCGAAAGCTTCCGCTATCTTGCAAAATCGTTGATATTAAGAAAATCTTTAAAAAAGAAATAATAAGTGCCGGAAGTTCCGGCATGTGAATTCTCCTATTTCAGTCTTCCATGGCTTCGTCTGCAGTCATTCCACCATGGACGACCTTTGAGATACGAGTGACAAGCCTGGTTGGATTGTCGGACTGGAATACGTTCCTGCCCATTGCGACACCCTTGCAGCCGACCTGAAGTGCATCATAGATCATTTCGAGTAACTCCTTTTCGGTGTCCATCTGAGGACCGCCTGCAATAACTACAGGAACCGGACAGCCATCAATGACCTCTTTGAAAGATACAGGGTCACCTGTGTAGCTTGTCTTGACGATGTCAGCACCAAGTTCGGCACCAACCCTTGCTGCGTGTTTCACGTATTCTACATCAAGTTCGGATTCAACCTTTGCACCTCTGGGATATGTCATTGCGAGAAGAGGCATTCCCCATTCGTCACATTTCTTTGCGATATATCCAAGGTCCTGGAGCATTGCTGCTTCATCATCCGCACCAACGTTGATGTGAACAGAGACCGCATCAGCGCCTACTTTTATAGCTTCCTCAACGGTCGTGACAAGGACCTTATGGTTTGGGTCAGGTCCGAGTGCTGTGGAACCGGAGAGGTGTATGATAAGTCCTATATCCCTGCCATAGCCACGGTGTCCGTGTTTTGCGAGTCCCATGTGACCAAGGACAGCATTTGCACCGCCTTCTGCAACCTTGTTAACAGTTGATGGCATGTCGATCAGACCTTTGATTGGTCCTGCACCGACCCCATGGTCCATTGGTATTATTATTGCGTTTCCCGTATTTCTGTCGAATATACGCTCCATCCTGACAGATTTGCCGATTTCACTCATGCTAGGGGAGATGCTTATTATATTACATATTCTTTACGTGAATGCTACTGCCTGCCATGTTAGATATTCTCATGCTGATATCTTCCGCAATAGCCTTCATCCACTTCTGTGTGAAGATGATAGAAAAGCAGTTGCATTATGCGGGCATCTTTCTGGAGGTCGAACCCGGCGGTATTGTACACCACTAGCATGCATTCACTCCTTCCACAATATCCTGCATCCCATACAGCAGTTTCAAGGGTAGCTCCACACCGGATAAGGCTGGAGCGTGGTTTGGCGATGGCTGCCAGTGTATTTGGTATGTTGACGATCTCGTTCAAAAGGACCTTGTATATGCCAGGTTCAAGGTGTATCCAGTCATTCTCATCGAATTCGATCTTACTGCCTTCTGATATCCTTCTTCCGGAATTGTCAAAATCCACAGCTCCTGATCCTTCAATGGTCCTGACTTCCTGAAGTGTCATCTCCACTCCGTTAGGCTGGAGCTGGGTGTCCATATCTATCATGTTCTCTACAAGGGGTGGAGTTGCAAGTACAAGCTCTCTCAGTTCATTTTTTGATAAGAGGGTCATAGCTGTTTGATAGTCTGGATGGGTTATTATGATTTCGGGATGCTATATTTGAGTTACTTCCAGAAATGTTATCTTCGTCTCGTTATGCATAAAGGTTGAGATACCTTATTTTGATGGGTAACATTTATATAAAATGCTGGAATACAGACGAACTTGATGTATGTAAAGTTAATTTGTTTTAATTCAATACTTACTTCCGATCCCATAATTTTGCTATCTATGAATACATATGATCCAGAATCCAGGTGTTAATAACATGCAAGAATATTCACAAAAAATGAACCTTCCTATATCAGACGTTCCGCATGGTGAAAATATTACTCTTGTATATAGAAACGGTGATAAAGTAATTGATTTTGTCTCGTCTTTTTTAAGGTCCGGATTTAAGCACAATGATCTATGCGTTTGGATAACACCCGGAGTAAAAAAGAATGAAGATTCGGATGCTTTCTTCAAGGAAAAGACCATCTTCATTAACGAGAAATCCTTTTCCTCGAATTTTGATCTTGTTCTTGTGGACCTGGAATTGCTTTCTGATGCTGAAGCATTTTGCAAGGCTATACTCGAATTCATAGAAAAGAAACACAAATCTGCTACTAAATGTGGATTTAATGGACTGAGGGTCAATATTGACCTGATCTCGGACGAAGGTCAAATGCTGCCTTTTCTCAGGCAATGCAGAAAATCGATCATTTCTGCAACTTCGGACATTGAGCTTACGACCTTATTCACATGCCCTCTGGAGTCCTTTTCCTCTTCAGACATCTTTGAACTGATGGATGACCGGGAAAACACCATCATGAAAAAGAATGGTATGTGGACCAGTCTGATGGACCTGCTCAGCAGCAAGTACAGAAAGCACCTGCGATTTTCTCCGGAGTTGATGAAAAAGGAAAAAGAGCTGAAGTCTATCTACCGGAATAGTCCTGTGGTTGCCTTCCTCAGGAATTCCGGAAACGGTTTCCCCGTTGAGTTCGTTTCAGAGAATATATCCCAGTTTGGATACTCGGCAGATGATCTCATGTCCCATAAGGTTCTCTATGAGGATCTAATTCATCCCTGGGACATTGATGATTATTTTATGGGCCTTTCTGAATGTATAAAAAATGGGTCTACCGAATTCACAAAGGAATACCGGATACTGGATCGTGAAGCTAATACTCACTGGGTAAGTGAGACGTCATTGATAGAGATGAACAGGTCCGGAAAGCCAATTCGTTTCCAGGGCATTATTGTCGATATTACTGAAAGGAAACTTGCAGAGGATGCCTTGAAAAGATCCGAGCATAAGTTCAAGGCCCTTTTTGATAATTCCAATGATCCGGTTTTCCTTTATGATCTGGATGGAAATATTTTTGAAGCGAATTCCAGAGCATGTGAATATCTGGATTATGGCAGGGAAGTGTTGTTGCAGAAGAACATAAAAGAGACGTATTCTCCGGAATGTGCAGCGAATTTTAGCAAAAGGGTGGAAGAAGTTTGCCGGATGGGTAATTGCATCTTTGAAATGGTAATCCTGCGAAAAGATGGTTTTGAAATGCCATGGGAAATGAGTGCCCAGTTGATGGAATATGATGGTAAGCCTGCTATTCTGAGCATTTCCAGGGATATTAGTGAACATAAGAATATAGAAAAAGTCCTTTTGGATGCAAAAAACGAAGCAGAGGCGGCTAATACATTAAAAAGCGAATTCCTGGCTAACATGAGCCACGAACTTCGAACTCCCCTGAATTCTATTATTGGTTTTTCAGATATTCTTCTTGATAGTGAAGCAGGATCTCTCTCTGATAGACAAATGAAATATGTAAGTAACATCTCCAAAAGTGGTAAACATTTGCTGACCATTATCAATAATATTCTGGATCTTTCAAAGATAGAAGCTGGTAAAATGGAACTTCAGCATGAAAAATTCCTGTTCAGGGACGTGTTAAATGACGTAGAAGCAGTTGTCTCCCCTCTTGCAGAAAATAAGAATCTCTGCCTGAGCACAAGCATTGGAGCCGACGATATCTGCATCAATGCTGACAGGCCAAAATTAACCCAGGTCCTTTTCAATCTGGTATCCAATGCTATAAAGTTCACCCCCGAAGGCGGTTCAGTAATGATCCGGACAGAAAATAATGCTGACAGTCTGGTAATCAAAGTTGAAGACACGGGGATCGGAATACCGGAATCTTCCCACTGCGATCTCTTCAAGCCTTTTACACAGGTGGAATCATCTTCGAATCGTCAGTTTGGAGGCACAGGCCTTGGCCTTTCCCTTGCTAAAAAATTGATAAAATTACACGGCGGTGAGATCTGGGTTGAAAGTGAACCCGGTAGTGGTAGTGTATTTGGGTTTAGTGTTCCTTTGTCGCCGGAGTTGAGTTAATTTTAAAATATAACTAAAGGGTTCATTTGCTTATATATTTTTTAGACGAAGAGTTCGATGGTGACTTGAAGGTTGTACAACCAACTACCCATTCAGACCTCGAAACCCGCCTAGCTTCGCTGGAGCAGAGACTCTCTCAACTAGAAAAAACGCTACCACAAGACGTGGAAGATAATGATGGGCCCGGGGAGATTCGAACACCCGACCTCTGCCGTGTGAAGGCAACGTCATAACCAGCTAGACCACGAGCCCATTTTTGTTTGATATTAGGTACCTGATATCTTAATTTCTTCAATTTTCAGGTGCCACTGAACCATCACATAGACTTGATTGGCTATAAGCTTAACGGCAATTTATTATGGGTGCAATTATAAAACAAAGCATATTTCAAAAAACTCGTCTATTTATAGAAAAGCTTAAGTATAATTCGTGCATCCATTGTATTGTACATTGGCAGAGAACTTTGAGTAGTTACTTGACAACTGATGAGTCACTACCCTAACACACAGACAAACACCACACACTCCTTTCCAACTCGAAGTTCTCTTCTGATGCCATCTTTTTTGTTCATTTTTAGAATGAGATACTTGTATGCCTGTCTGGGGCTTTATAGCTTGATCTGATATTTTATCAGGAAAAAAGAAGAGCAAAAGTAGGAAGGTCCGGAGATCTTATCTTATCGTTCCAGAGCCATACGTTTTCTTAATTGTGAAGATTCAAGCCAAAATCCTCGGAGTTGCACCTGCCCGTCAGAATTTACGAATATCAGCCGTAATATCACATCATCAGTCTCTTTCTCGAAGTTGGCCCGATATATAACAACAGTATGCTTTTCAGCAGTATTGATTTCCAGTAGTTCCTTAGAAGTATAGTTGCCCAATTCATCCTGAATTATGTATGCAGACTTCAGAAAGATCTCTTCTGTGAATGCCTTTTTCATCGTCGGGTCCAGATCACTGGAAAACCTGGTATAATTCTGCTCATTGATGGCCTGGAGTGCATTTTCTGCAATAGGGTCTGCATATCCTTCAATATCTGCATTGAAGCTTTCTTCATCTATGGAAGTGCATCCGCTCTGGAAGATCGCTGCTACAATGATGAGAACCAATAATGCTTTGATCTTTAATTTCATGTTTCTCCCTTAATGCTGCTCTATCTCTGTGAAGTCTTCTTCCTTTAGCTCTTTTGGTAATATGAATGTGAAAGTACTGCCCTTGTCGGTCTCGCTTTCCACGAATATGCTGCCGCCCTGTCTATCTATAATTCCTTTGATGATTGCCAGCCCAAGACCTGTGCCGCCTGCTTTTCTTGTAGCGGTACTGTCAACCTGATAGAACTTATCGAATATTTTTTCTCGCTTCTCAGCGGATATGCCGATACCATTGTCCCTGATACTTGCCTGGATGTGATCTCCGAAATCCGTTACGCTGATCTCCACCTCTCCATTATGTGGTGTGAACTTGATGGCGTTCGTCAGGAGGTTCACAAATACCCGGATAAGCTTGTCCTTATCTGTCTTGATGGTAAGGCTCTCTTCCAGATATCCAACCTTGATATCAATTCCTTTATCCTTCGCTTGCTTTTCAACTGTCTGCAGGGAAGTCTCAACGATATCCCTTACATTCACGTCTTCCGGATTGAACTTCATCCTGCCGGATTCAATGCGTGAGATGTCCAGAAGGTCATCCACCATTCTTGCCTGACGATCAATGTTCCGTATAATAAGATCAAGCATCTCTTCCTTGACCTCAGGGTTGCATTCGGTTTCCTTCATGAACTCACTGGAGGTTTTCATTGCTGTCAATGGCGTTTTCAGCTCATGTGATACCATTGACACGAAATCGTTCTTGAGCCTGTCAAGCTCTTTCAGTTTCCGGTTGGCATTTTGCAGGTAGTCGTTCGACCTTTCCAGCTCCGATGTCTTACTCTTTACTTCATCCTCAAGCGTCTTGTTCCAGGAGAACAGGATCAGTGCTATAAATGAACCGATGAAGAGGATGAATGCAACAGAGATCATTGCAAAGAGTCCCTGCTTAATGTATATTGACTGGACAAGTGATTCCACATACCACAGCGGTGTAACAACACCTACGGACCATTGCTGGTTCTTCCATATCACAGGTTCGTAGGATATGATCTTCTGCTCCAGGAAACCGTTCTCGTTCCTTTCCGAGAAACTTCCACTGCCGGAAAGCCCTTCTGTCTGCATTCCGATTATTTCAAGGCGGCTGACATCAGGTTCGTTCACAATGTCAAAGTAGTTCTTTCCAATAAGTTCTGTCTCAGCACTATCGTAGAGAAGTCTTGCATGGTCGTTGATCAGGTAGATATATCCTGCAGGATTTTCCGTTTTTATCGTCTCTTCAGCGATCTCATCGATCTCGATAACTGCAACAAAGGCGCCTTTAAAATCATCTTCACCGACGTATACAGGCACCCAAACATATATTGCCAGTTCTTTCTCAAATGTGGTTAGTGGATCGGTAATATAAGTTTCACCGGTTTGCTGTATTATGTCAAAAGGGATGTTATTTTCATTCTCGTACAGGTTGTATCCTAGCGGTGTGTTCTCTTCGGGATACCCTGATATTATAGTTCCGTTCTCGTCCGCATATTCAATAACATAAAATCCCTTTGATTTTTCATATATGCTGGTAAAGGTGCTTTCAAAATTATCATCTGGTATCTGGTGGGGTTGTATGGAAAGAACCTCCAGCATGGTAACCTTCTCATTAAGGAAAGTGGTTATGCCGGTGGAGATCTGCTGTGCCTGTGATGTCTGTCCCTGTGTGAACTGGTCAATGAACTGCTCTTCAACCTCAGTGTTGGCCCTGATCCCTAGAAAAAGGATCGAGCTGATAAAGAGCATCGTTATGAAAAGAACGATGATCGCATTCCATCTGCTTTTTCTGGCAAACATGAGGGGTCAGCACAAAAAGTGCGTTATAAGTATCAGTCCTGTGCTCTTCTTAGCACCGTTTTGATCCTCGCTTTCAGTTCCTTCAGGTTGAAAGGTTTTGTTACGTAGTCATCTGCTCCGATATCAAGACCACCTACCTTATCCTCGATCTCTCCTTTTGCAGTAAGCATTATGACAGGTATGTTCCTGTACGCAGGATCGTCTTTCAGTCTCTTACATACCTCGAAGCCGTCCATATCCGGCATCATTACATCGAGAAGGATCACGTCAGGGATGTCGGATTTCAGGAGGTCGAATGCCATAGCACCATTTCCTGCATCAATGACATTGTATCCATCTGCTTCAAGTGCTCTTTTGGTGGCGATAACAGCATCAGGTTCATCATCCACGATAAGGATCTTCTCTCTGGTATCTGAAAGGGCCTCGACCCTTTTTGCCACCAAGTCTTCAGAAACAGATAGCTTATCTGCAATTTCTTTGGTGCTGATATCCGGCTGTTCCCCGAGAAGTCTCAGGATGTCTTTGTCAAGCGTTTCCTTTTCCATATATACCACAACTTTGAAATATATCTAAACATAAATGAATGATATTATTAAAGCCTTTCTAAATATAATGAGGTCTCTTCATATTTTGAATCTACCAGCCAATTATTAGAAAGTCTTATAAGTTATTATTGTATATTTAATGATGATATTAATGGATGCTCTTGAAAAAATATTCGGAAAGACGGCACAGATAACTGTTCTGAAGAACCTTATCCACCACAAAGGTGAGTCAACCTATTTATCCGGCATTGCGGAGGAGACTGGTCTTTCCCATTCAAGTGTCGCAAGGGTCATCGAACCTTTGCTTGAAGCGAACATCGTTACCGAGAAACGCCTTGGCAAACAGATCCGCACCTTTAGCCTGAACCTTGATAATAAGCTAACATTATTGATACTTGACTTCTACGGTGATCTGGCCAAAATGAAAGTTTGATCTTAGGTCGATCGTTACTGACCTGGTATTATCTTCATTATCCGGAACACAAATTGTTCTCTAAAAACGTTTCAAACAATATCTCTAACAACATCTCAATTCTGTGGATCATCTTCAGCTCTATCCACAACATCTTCGTTTTCTGCTGGTGCTTTCAATGTTGTTTCCATTGTTGTGTCTGAGCTTTCCTCTTCTGTATCGTCTTCGATCTCGACATCTTCGATGTATGTATAATCATTCTCATCGATACCTGCAGACCCTGTACTTCCAAGCAGGTGGTAGGCCAGTATTCCGGAAAGCTTTGCAAGAGCATTCATAATATGCAGTGAAATAATTCCTAAAAGCAGGCCTCCAAGCATTATCGCAATAGCAACTGCAGGTGAATCCACCTGGTATGATCCGAGATCCATGTAAGCGGTCTTATAGATAAAGGGTACCGCAATTAGGGTTATTGTGAGTGCTATTAGCATGAATGAAACTATTAGCGTGAATATTCCCAATGGGAACTTGATGAACAGGAAAACCAGTCCTTTCCATGTGACCGGGTTCATGATATATCCTTTCAGTTTCTCTGTCATCTTCTGGTTTGTGACCTTTCGGGATTCCATTGGCGGGATATCAATTCCCAGAAGCCAGATAGCAAGTTGCCTCTCAAAGGATGCCAGCTCCCACCAGGCTACAAGCATCAACAGGAGTATGGGAATGCCGATAAGGGTGATCGAAAGGCTCAGGCCCATTGAAAGCCCGGTCACAAGGAATATGAAATATGCTGTTCCAAGCGGGAAAGAGAACAACAGGTATGTGAGGTTCAGATAGGTCTGTTTACGTGTGACCACGCCAAAAAAATCCCGTATCATACTTTTCATGCCTCTTTCTACCATATGTTCTCCCTCCTATGTACTTTTTAATTTTCTGAACTCATTGATATTTCCTGTGCGATCCTTTTTGGTCTTCTGAAGAAGAAATATACCAATGCACCCAATAACTGAGTAAATACTATTATAATTACCCATATAAGCTTATCATTTCCTTGCGAAGGTTCGTTCATTGCACAGTCGATAAGCGTCCAGAGCCAGAATAGTGTACTTGCTATTGCAAGCCCTGCAAACATCAGGAACACTATTGCGTTTATCGGGAAAAATATCCAGCTATCAAGCATCTTAATTCACCTTGTTCTCTCTTTTGTTTATCCTTTATGGCATCAATATCAGTTGTTTGATCTCATCTTCATTTTAGACTTCTTCATCTTTCCTCAGTCATGTCTCAATGCATCCACTGGCTTCATCTTCGCAGCTTTGTTAGCTGGATAAGCGCCTGCAATCAGACCGACCAGTATCGAAATCACAAACCCTGCGAATATCTTTGTTGCAGGCAAGACCACAGGCAGGCTCATGAAGGTTGCAGCACCATAGGCCCCAAGGCATCCGAGGATCACACCAAGGACCCCTCCTATGGTTCCGACAACAGCGGATTCCACAATGAACATTGTCAGGACATCATAATTGGAGTACCCGATAGCCTTCATCAATCCTATCTCGGATGTGCGTTCTGTTACCGTTACTAACATTATGTTCATGATACCAATGGAGCCCACAACAAGTGAGATCAGTGCAACTGCTGTAAGAAGTGCAGTAAGGGCATCTGAGAGGCTTCCGGCCTCTTCAAGCAACTCCTGCTGGTCCAGGATAAAGTACGGTTTGACATCGTCCTTCTCCATGTCCCTTGAAGAGATGCCCATATAGCGTCCGAGCCTCTTATCTATCTCATCCGAGGTCTCACTGACAGTATCTATGGATTCGCCTTCTGCAAATATTCCGGAATAATCGTTTACTGAGAGGATCTCGTTCATTGTGGAAATTGGGACGAATATGCTTGTATCCGAGTCCAGTCCTGTTGAAATAAAACTTGCTTCGGATTTTTCTACAATTCCTTTTACCTGGAAGGTCTGCGTGATTTCCTCACCATCGCGTGTTCGGAAAGTTATATCTATGGAATTCTTGTTTGCCAGCCTTCGGTCAAAAGTATCCTCTGAGATCTCATTTCCAATAACGGCAACGTACTGGTCATTGTCCTTGATGAAGCTTCCTTCACTGAGTTGGATGTTAGCGACCTCGTCATAGTCGCCTGTAACTCCAATGATCGTCACCCTTCTCGAGTCCGACATGTACATCACCTCTGCAACCTGTTCATTGAGCGGGGAAGCCCTTACCACGCCGGGGGTGTTCCTGACGACCTCCAGTTCATTATCGAACAGGACGTTTGCCTCATTTGCTCCTGCTCCTACATATATGAAGTTAGATCCAATGGTCCCGATTTCCTCGTCAAAGTACTGGTTAAAGCTTGCACCAATGGCCACATTTGCTATAACTGCAGCTACACCGATAACTATGCCAAGGGTTGTAAGAGTGGAACGAAGCTTTGAGTTGAAGATGCTTCCCGTTGCGATCTCAAGTGACTGCCTGAGGTTGACCATGTCCATCACTCCTGCAATTAATCCTGTTTCTTCTTCCTATAGACAAAGAGTGTCGATCCGGCAACTACCACCAGTCCAAAGGCGGCTGCAGCGCTTGTGACACCATTGCCGTTGTCTTCCTGTGTAAGGTCAAAGCTACCGACTTCTTCGGAGGCTGCGTGCTCGTTGAAACCGTTCCTGTATTCTGCGTTCAGCGTAAGTGGGGTTAGTACTTCTTCATCTTCTACCACTGCAGTGAACTCTATAGTAAAAAGCTCATCAGGCTTCATGGTCCCGATAAAATACTCTGCCGGTGAGAACCTTACACCTTCAGCTTTCGGTCTGACACTTACGGATGAAAGTGTATTTGGATGGAGGTTTGCCACATCGAACTGGATCTTTCCTTCTCCGTTGACAAGTGTCATGGGCTTTGAGGGAATCATTTTGAGGGATGAGCTGTCAACTGTAAGTGGAACTCTCCAGTTGTTATTGTAGGCGTGTGAATTCCCGATAATTGAAAGGTCAAGGTAGTATGTTCCATCCGGCGTATCCTCAGGAACTTCCACATTAAATGTAAGTGTGACCGAATTACCCGGTCCGATCATCCCTGCATCCTGTTCTCCGCTTGTCACCTGGATAATGTCGGAGCCGGAAAGGGCTGCAGACTGGATACGTGCATTAGTGTCGTAGTCCTTGCCTTCGAATGTTATTGTGTTCTCTGTGGCAGTATTGGTAAGCGTAAAACTAATGGTCCCTGTATTTCCGGGGCTGAATACTCCGGGGTTGGCTGTAATATCTTCCAGTTCAAGTGTTCCCTTGCTTTCAAAGGTCGTAGAACCAACCTTCATTTCAAAAGTATCTTTTATCCAGGGGCTATCACTATCGCCTCTGTAATATACATCAAAAGAAGCTGTTCCTGGTTTTGCATTTTCGTCCACATACAGGCGGTACTCCTGTACGGATGCACTGTCAGGTGAGAGTATGCCGATCTCTTTGATGGCATTTTTTTCTGAATCGAGGGAGAGTGGATATTCGGGTATTAGTTTGATGGACACGTCATCGGATTGTCCCGAACGGAAGTTTTCCACTTTAATCCAGACG
The DNA here is from genome assembly GCF_900774285.1 of Methanococcoides sp. NM1. NCBI lineage: Archaea > Methanobacteriati > Methanobacteriota > Methanomicrobia > Methanosarcinales > Methanosarcinaceae > Methanococcoides > Methanococcoides sp. NM1. The sequence goes on along the minus strand of NZ_CAAGTW010000010.1, from coordinate 44,483 downwards.
TCAACGTATTGTCCTATCTCTGCAGGATATGGTTCATACTTCTGGACATCCACGTCAAGGCTTGTTGCGCTGCTCTCCTGTGCTGATGCAGGGATCAACATTACTGTCAATAGCACCAGAAGGATTGCGAATGTGGGTAATTCATTTGATATTTTGAAGTTGCTTCTTTGCATGATCATCACCTTAGTTATTTTCGATATAGCCGTCCTTCACATGGATAGTCCTGTCAGCATATGATGAGGTTTCAGGGTCGTGTGTGATCATGATTATTGTACTTCCTTTTTTGTGGAGGTCTGAAAAAAGTTCCATGATCTCGACGCTTGTCTTTGAGTCAAGATTTCCTGTAGGCTCATCTGCAAGGATTATGGCAGGATCGTTGATCAGTGCCCGGGCAATAGCAACTCTCTGGGCTTGCCCTCCTGATAGCTCGGTTGGCTTGTGGTCCATACGGTCTGAGAGTCCCACAAGATCAAGGAGTTGCCGGGCACGTTCGCTCACATCTATATTTGGTCTGTGGTTTGCATAGGTAGGCAAAAGTACGTTCTGAAGGGCTGAAAGCCTGGAGACCAGGTTGAAGTTCTGGAATACGAACCCAATCTCCATTCCTCTGAGCTTTGCCAGTTCGATATCGGAGATCCTGTTGATGTCCATCCCCATGACCATCACATTGCCGGCAGTGGGCCTGTCAAGACATCCAAGCATGTTCATAAGAGTGCTTTTACCGGAACCTGATGGACCCATTATCGCTACGAAATCCCCTTTTTTCACGTCGATATTGATATCGTGAAGTATGGGGACTTCCACATCTGTCAGATAGTAGCTCTTTTTCAAACCAATAGTTTCGATAACCGTCTCTTGTCCATTTTTGTCCTGATCAGCCAGAATACTCATTGCATCATCTCCGAATATCTACAAACCTGTCTATTTTTCGTCAAGTTCCCTTATGAAGTCCAAGGGATTTAAACGTTTCGATATTTCGACAGGATTGACGGCAGCGACGAATTAAGTAGTAACGGTTTGGTCAAGAATGACGCTAAAGGCGAAAAGGCGAAAAACGTAGCTAAATCGAAGTTAAAAAAGCAAAGACGGAAATTTTCGGTGGAAGAAACGATAAAAATGAAGAAATGTTGGTATGATAGAAAAAAGAAGATCAGGAAGAAGAATTATTCTTCTGCCTGCTTTCTTCAAGTGCACTCTTGACGATCTTCATTGCACAAAGCTCACCGCACATGGAACATGCATCGCTTCCAGTGTGCCTTTTCTCCCTGATAGTGCGAGCCCTTTCGGTATCAATAGCGATCTCGTACTGGGTATCCCAGTCAAGCTCTGCGCGGGCTGTTGCCATTCTGTCATCCAGTGCGCGTGCACGCTCTTTCTGACCATCGCGTGTCAGGTCGGCAGCATGGGCTGCTATTTTAGTGACAGTGGCACCCTCACGGATATCCTCTACAGTTGGAAGTGCAAGGTGCTCTGCAGGTGTGGTCATGCAGAGGAAGTCCGCGCCACACATGCCGGCAAGTGTACCTCCGATCGCACCTGTGATGTGATCGAAGCCAGGTGCAATGTCAGTAACAAGTGGGCCCAGCAGGTAAAGTGGTGCCTGATGGCATAATTCCTTCATTGCTCTTACGCTGAGCTCAACTTCGTTCAACGGTACATGTCCGGGGCCTTCAACAAAGGTCTGTACGTTAGACTGTCTTGCTTTGCTCACAAGTTCGCCGAGTGTGATAAATTCCATGAACTTCGGTCCGTCAGATGCATCATGTATGCATCCCGGTCTCATGCCATCCCCAAGGCTTAAGGTAAGGTCATATTCCTTTGCTATCTCAACAAGATAGTCATATTCTGCGTAGAAAGGATTTTCCTGCTCGTTGTGTATCATCCACGCAAAGGTAAATGAACCGCCACGGCTGACCATATTTGTGATCCTGTCGCTGTTCTTGAGTCTCTCTATTGCATTGTAGTTGACACCTGCATGGACGGTGACGAAGTCCACTCCGTCCTCAGCATGCTTACGCACGGCATTGAACATGTCATCGGATGTCATATCAACAACGGTCTTGTGGGAAGCTGCAGCCTGGTATATTGGCACGGTACCTATTGGCACATCCACCGCATCCATGATCCTCTGACGTATCAGGTCAAGGTCTCCGCCTGTGGAAAGGTCCATGATCGTGTCAGCGCCATAGGCAACGGCGACCTTAGCTTTCTCAACTTCATCTTCAATGTCTACAAAATCCCTGGAGGTCCCGATATTAGCGTTGATCTTTACGCTCATATATTTTCCGATACCGAATGCCCGGGATTTTCCCTTGATGTTATTTGGGATCGTTACAAGTCCTTTTGCAACGCAGGATCTAACTGTATCCGCATCGATACCTTCTACCTCTGCCACACGTTTTATCTCTGGAGTGATAAGGCCCTTATTTGCATCTTCCATTAACGTCATTGTAACTCCGAAAAAATGATTTTCAGCATGATTATAGCCGGTTCTTAGGATTCAATACAGCAATGATACATATATATCTTTCATACTCTCAGGAATGTCAGTCTCTTATTATGTTTTGGGAAAGTTGATATATTATTGAAGTTTATATTTATTTGGCAAAGTGCAACAAGCACTGCTTACAGATCAACAAGGGGGTAATTGTGTGACTGCTAATGAATATAAGAAGATCCTGATAGCTACTGACGGATCAGAGAATGCGGATAGGGCGATCTTATCCGGGATCGATATTGCAAAAAAACTTGATGCAAAGGTATATGCGATTTGTGTAGTACCTACACATCCATCTTCTTCAATGCCTATAGGCTCCAGGATGATGCAATGGGAAGTACCATTCAAGGTCATGATGGGGGAGGCTAAAAAGGCTGTTGAAATGGTCGCAGATGCCTGCTCATCAAGTGGTGTTGAGGTTGAAACTGTGGTTCTTGAGGGTCATCCGGCAGAAGAGATCGTCAAGTATGCAGAAGATGGCAAAATGGATCTTATTGTAATGGGCAGTCTTGGAAAGACAGGACTTACAAGATTACTTCTTGGAAGTGTTGCGGAGGAAGTTTTGCGTCACTCCAAGGTAGATGTTATGGTTTCAAGGTGAGCTTTCCTGCTCACTATTTTTTGATCTCTTAGATTTCCTGACTTTTCCTATCCTAACCTTTAAACTCCCGGGATGTTTTAAAAATTGTAGAATAGTTAATACCTGCCGGAGTATTCATCAGTTTGCCTTGATCTCTTAACTATCGCTGAAAAATTCTCATTTTCGACCTTATAAGTCTGATCGATACGATAATTAATGTACTGTTAGCACCATTTCATGTCACTCCTTTTTTAGGAACAGTACCGCGATTTGAAAACGTTATTTACCTGAATTTCCATGACCACAGTCGTATTCACAGAGAAGAACAAAGCTGCAGCTCAGATATCGAACATATTAGCCGGCGGCTCGGCCAGAAGAACAATTGTAGCCGGGATTCCTGTTTATGAGTTCCAGAGGAACGGTGTCCTATGGAGAGTAATGGGACTTGCAGGACATATCATGGGCTATGATTACCCGGAGGAGTTCAATAACTGGAGGGATGTTGATCCTGCTATGCTTCTGGACACCGAACCGATAAAACAGATCACAAAAGCCCCGTTTGGCAATGCGATACTGAAGCTTTCACAGGATGCTGACCTTCTCGTACTTGCCTGCGATTTTGACAGGGAAGGGGAAAATATCGGTTTTGAGGCGAAATCCATCGCTGAAAAGGTATCCAGATCAACAGTCAAGCGTGCCAGATTCTCTTCTCTTTCAAAAAGTGAGATCGAGAAGGCTTTTACCAATCTTGTGGAACCGGATGAGAACATGGCAATGTCCGCGGAGGCAAGACAGATACTTGACCTTAAGATGGGTGCAGCATTTACTCGCTTTGTAACTCTTTCCGTGAGGGAGCGTGCAAGGACCAAAGGCGTGCTGTCTGTTGGCCCATGCCAGACACCTACATGTGGTTTTGTCTATGAGCGTGAACTTGCCATACGCAATTTCAATTCAAAGGAGTTCTGGAAGATAGAAGGGCTTTTCAACGGAAAAGGAACCGATTTTGCAGGGGCCCACCGCGGAGGTCATATCTATGAAAAGGAAAATGCGGATGCTATATTCAGCAAGCTGAAAGGCTGTAAGACCGCGGTGGTGTCAAAGAAGACCGTAAAGGAGATGAAAACCAATGCTCCGTTCCCTCTTAACACCAATGAGTTCCTGAAACGTTCATCCAAATACCTTGGTGTAAGTCCTGGACAGGCTCTGGAGATCGCAGAGCAGCTTTACCTTTCCGGTTTTACAAGTTACCCCAGGACAGAGACCAACAAGTATGCTGATGATATGGATTTCAAGAAGATCCTCAAAGGATTTATCAGAGGCGATTACCAGGACTTTGCCTTGTTGCTTCTCTCTCAGAACACAATAACTCCCCGTAACGGGAAGAAAGATGGTCATGACCACCCTCCTATCCATCCGATCAAGGCTGGTTCCCGTGCAGAGGTGGAAAAAGCTGTCAAGATGTCCCATGCATGGGACATCTATGACCTTATCGTAAGGCACTTTATTGCAAACCTGTTGCCTGAAGCTATATTTGAAAAGACACGCTTTGAGCTCACAGTAGAGGACGAACTGTTCGATTCCACAGGTTCTATTCAGAAGAGTGCCGGCTGGCTTGCAGTCTATCCTTTTGAGAAACCAAAGGATAAGCTCTTGCCTGATCTCGAAAAGGATGATGTTGTAGATGTGAAGAAGATCAACAACATCAGGTCACAGACAATGCCTCCAAAGAGGCTTACGGAAGCGGAGTTGCTGACCCTTATGGATAAACATGGTATAGGTACCAAGGCAACCGCACCTTCTCATATCGAAACGAACAAGAAACGCGGCTATTTTGAAATAAAGGGCAAGACCATTGCAATAATGGATACAGGTTTCACCTTGATGGATGCACTGAACAGCTCTGTGCCCATACTTGTCAAACCGGATATCCGTGCCCGGATAGAATCTCTCATTCAGGATGTGGAGGATGGAACTAAGAAGTTCCCACAGGCCCTTGAGGAAGGCACTGCCCTTATCAAGGAGATGTATTCCCATCTGCTGAAGAACCGTGAACTTATGGTATCCCAGATAGCAGGTACAATTACTGATGAAGCTGTTGCAGCGGACAAGAAGAGCCATATTGGCACATGTCCCGAATGCGATCGTATGCTTCGCATAGTTACTACGGACAAAGGTCGTTTTGTGGGATGTACAGGCTATCCGCAGTGTAAGAACACATTCCCACTTCCTAAAGCTGGTGCACTGGCGGTGCAACGCTCCCGTAAGTGCAAAAAAGGCGGTGCTGCGGTAATAAAGGTGGGGAACAAATACTACTGGTCTGTTGGTATTGGTCCATGCTTCTCATGTGACCTGGAAAAAGAATGCTTCCCTCCTGAAGTGGTAGGTCCGTGTCCGTCCTGCGATGGTCAGATGTTCCTGATCACTACCAAGGATTCCCGTTTTCTGGGATGTACCAAACGTTGTGGTCATACGCAATCGATTCCAAAGGCAGGAAGGCTGACCGTAATGGATAAGGTGTGTGAGGGATGTGGCTGGCATTTCATACGTGTGAAAGAGCAGGGGAAAGATGCCAAAGAATACTGTGCTAACCGCAAGTGTGAAGCAGCAGCTGCAGCTCGCAGGAATGCGATGAAGAAGGCGAAGTGAAAAAAGTGGTAAAATATGTAGAAATGCAATAGGTGTATGGAAGGCTTTAATTCTCGCCTGTCCACTTTTCACCATACTTTTCGAGGAATGTGATCTCTTCGAGATATTTCCTTGTTGATGAGTGCTCCTTTTCTACCGGGTGGCCAATAGCAAGGACTGCCATGAGCTCGAAACTTTCCGGTACTTCCAGAATAACATCTACCTGCTCGCTCTTCTTTAGGATCTCTCCAAGCCAGACCGCACCAAGTTTCAGATCAGTGCATGCGAGAAGCATGTTCTGTATGGAAGCTCCGATGGCAAGTACGTCCTTATCGTGATGGTACATGTTCTCCCGGTCGAGATATACTGCTATCAATAGCTTTGCCTGAAGCACTATCTTTGAGTAATGTGTACATTCCGCTATCTTCCTGATGGCGTCTTCGTTCTGTATGACAATGAATTTCCAGGGCTGGTTGTTAAGCCCTGAAGGTGCCCATCTTCCACATTCCAGAATGGTGTTGATATCATCTTTGCTTACAGGAGCTTCCGCATATTCCCTGATGCTTCTGCGTGCAAGTATGGTCTCTATAGTAGTTGACATGTTTATCACAAAAAAGAATGGTTTTCAGGACGATTGTCCTGAAAAATGTATAATTTAATTTACTCTTCGTTGAGCTCGCTGTTGAGCCATGGCATCATTGCCCTGAGCTTCTTACCAACGACCTCTACAGGGTGCTCGTTCTCCAGGCGTTCCATGGAGGTAAGTACAGCATGGTTTGTCTGTCCTTCAAGGACGAACTCGCGTGCAAACTCTCCGTTCTGGATCCTTTCGAGTGCAATGTACATTGCTTCACGTGATTCTTCGTTGATGACCTGTGGGCCTACTGTAAGACCGCCATATTCTGCGGTGTTGGAGACTGAATACCACATCTTCTCAAGACCGCCCTCGTGGATGAGGTCAACGATGAGCTTGAGCTCGTGGAGTGTTTCGAAGTATGCCATCTCTGGCTGGTAACCTGCTTCCACAAGTACTTCAAATGATGTCTTGATGAGGCTTGCAACACCACCACAGAGGTCGACCTGCTCACCGAACAGATCGGTCTCGGTCTCCTCGCGGAAGGTTGTCTCGATGACACCGGCTCTTGTACAGCCGACACCCTTTGCGTGTGCGAGTGCCATTTCATGTGCATTGCCAGTTGCATCCTGATAGATAGCAATAAGTCCTGGTACGCCAGCACCTTCATTGTATGTCCTTCTTACAAGGTGCCCCGGGCTTTTTGGTGCGACCATGTAGACGTCCAGATCTTTTGATGGTACGATCTGGTTGTAGTGGATGTTGAACCCGTGGGAGAATACAAGCGCATTGCCTGCTTCAAGTCCTGGCTCGATCTCAGAGTAGTATACCTGTGACTGGATCTCGTCAGGGAGGAGGATCTGGATTACATCTGCAGCTTTTGCAGCGTCTGCAACGGTCATGACCTTAAGACCATCGTTCTCTGCCTGCTCCCAGCGGCGGCTACCTTCCCTGAGGCCGATGACAACATCAAGGCCTGAGTCGTGAAGGTTCTGAGCCTGTGCGTGTCCCTGGCTTCCGTAACCCATTACAGCTACTTTCTTGCCTTTTAGTGCGCCAAGATCGGCGTCTTTGTCATAGAACATTTCTACCATATTTATTTCTCCGTATTTAATAGATCAAAATAATTCGATTATGAACTTTTAGAACCCCTTGTAAGTGCTACCTTGCCGGTTCTTGCCATTTCCTTGATCCCGAAAGGTTTCAGCAATGATTGGATCGCTTTGATCTTGTTGGAATCTCCTGTAACCTCAACGGTAACTGATTTTGAAGCAACGTCAATGATCCTTGCTCTGAAGATGTCCACGATCTGGATGATCTCAGCACGGTTATTGGCATCGGCATTCACCTTTATGAGTGCCAGTTCTCTTTCAACGGATTCATCAGAGCCAAGATCTGTAACACGAATGACATCGATAAGCTTGTTAAGCTGTTTTGTGACCTGCTCAAGCACGTGGTCATCACCACGGACGACAATTGTCATTCTTGAGATCGTGGGGTCTTCAGTGATTCCTACTGCAAGGCTGTCAATATTGAAACCGCGTCGTGAAAAGAGTCCTGCAACCCTTGCCAGTACCCCATATTTATTATCTACCAGAACAGCAAGTGTATGTTTCATTGTGTCCTCTCCAAATCAAGTATTTCGTTGATTGCTGCACCTGCTGGTACCATTGGTGATACATTCTCCTCTCGTTCGACTATGAAGTCGATGATCACAGGTCGGTTTGCTTCAATTGCCTTTTCAATTGCAGGTCTGACCTCTGAAGGCTTATTCACACGAATTCCAAGTGCACCGTAGGCTTCTGCCAGTTTGACAAAGTCCACGCTGTCCTCTATAGTTGTGTGTGAATACCGGTGCTCAAAGAACAACGCCTGCCACTGCCTGACCATTCCAAGATATCCGTTATTGAACAGTGCGATGATGATCGGAATATCGTTCTGTACGATAGTTGCCATTTCCTGAGAGTTCATCTGGAACGATCCATCACCGGAAACATCGAATACGACCTTGTCAGGCCTTCCGAGCTTTGCACCGATGGCTGCCGGGAATCCGTATCCCATGGTCCCCAGTCCGCCTGAGGTTATGAATGTACGTGGCTCTTTGTATTTGAAGTACTGGGCAGCCCACATCTGGTGCTGTCCGACCTCTGTTACGATGATAGCATCAGGACATGCTTCATTGATCTGCTCGATAATGTACTGTGGTTTGATGGCATCATCCCTGTTGACATAGAAAAGAGGGAAGTCTCGTTTCCATATGGCGATCTTGTCAAGCCATTCTTTTGTATCACACTCGGTGACATATGTCAAAAGTGACTTGAGGATATATTTTGCATCTCCAACGATAGGTATGTCTACAGTGACGTTCTTTGAGATCTCTGCCGGATCGATATCTATGTGGATGATCTTCGCATTTGGTGCAAATGACTTGAGCTTTCCAGTGACCCTGTCATCAAAACGTGCTCCGACAGCGATCAAAAGGTCTGATTCCTGTATCGCATAATTGGCGTATTTGGTACCATGCATTCCCAGCATCCCCAGGTAAAGATCATTATCATTTGGGAATCCACCTATACCAGTCAATGTACTTGTGACAGGCGCCTTGATCTTCTCGGCAAAGGCTAACAGTTCCTTGCTTGCATCTGCTCCGATAACACCGCCACCTGCATAGATGACGGGGCTTTTTGATTTTGCTATGGCTGATGCAGCCCTTTTAATCTGCTGGGCGTTGCCTTTGTAGGTAGGCTTGTAGCCGCGAAGCTCTACTTTATCTGGATATACGAAATCGATCTCTGCGGTCGTGATATCCGTTGGCATATCAATAAGTACAGGGCCCGGCCTGCCTGTGGAAGCGATATGGAATGCCTCTTTGATGATCCTTGGCAGGTCATTTGCATCCTGTACAAGATAATTGTGTTTTGTGATAGGCATCGTAATGCCTGTGATGTTAGCTTCCTGGAATGCATCGTTGCCTATCATTGAGCTTGGTACCTGTCCGGTGAAAGCTACCATTGGAATTGAATCCATGTATGCGTTTGCTATACCTGTGACAAGGTTTGTTGCTCCCGGGCCTGATGTTGCCAGGCAGACACCTACTTTACCTGTAGCTCTTGCATATCCTTCGGCTGCATGGACTGCTGCCTGCTCGTGCCTGACGAGTAGATGGTGCAGGTGTGCATCATAGAGTTCATCATAGATAGGGAGCAGCACGCCACCTGGATATCCAAATATGACTTCGACATTTTCCCTGTACAGGCACTCGACGAATGCTCTTGCGCCTGTCATTCTTTCTGGTTTTCCGGTCATGCTATCTTTTCCTTTGGTTGATCGGTAAGATATTATCAATATATGTTCAAATGTTTGTTTTTCAGTTTGTTATTATAGCTGTTCAGTCCTGTATGTGAATGTTCAGTCCTGTATAAGCTGGTTGATTCCGTTAATGACGGCTTCCACAGAGGCCATGATTATGTCAGTACGTGCACCTCTTGAAGTGACCATTTTTCCATCCTTGGAAAGTTTGACCAGTACTTCTACAAGTGCATCAGTTCCACCGGTGATCGCATCCACATGATATTCTTCAAGATGGATGTCTGCAACACCTGAGATGGCCTTACGTATTCCTTTAAAGGTTGCATCCACGGGTCCGTCCCCGGTACTCGCTTCAACTACCTCTTTTCCCTCAACTGTCAGTCGCACGGAGGCTGTTGGTATTGCCTTATTACCTGAAACAACAGTGAATTCCTCGAGCTTGACCTTTGCTTCACGATAGATATCAAGCACAGTCTCAGCGATCGTCTGGAGGTCTGCATCTGTGACACGCTTTCCATGGTCACCCAATTGCTTGACACGGCCCACGATCTCGTTCAATTGTGAGTCATCAACATCAAGTCCCAGCTCTTTTAATGCAAGTGTTACGGAACTCTTTCCTGCATGCTTTCCAAGCACGATCTGTCTTTCACGTCCAATGCTCTCAGGAGTTATTGGCTCATATGTGGAAGTATCTGCCAGCAATCCATGTACATGAATACCTGCTTCATGTGTGAATGCATTTCCACCAACAAGGGATTTGTTAGGTGCTACAGCGAGTCCGGTCAGGCGGCTGACAAGCCTTGAAACCTTGTAAAGCTCATTGGTCTTGATGCCGGTGTCGTATTTGTAGAGCCATTCAAGGACCATTACGACTTCTTCAAACGCTGTATTTCCTGCCCTTTCACCGATACCATTGATCGTCATATGTGCTTCTCTTGCACCGGCATTCAATGCTGCAATGGTGTTCGAGACGGCGAGGCCGAAGTCATTATGACAGTGAATAGCTACCGGGACATCGATGGATGATGAAAGTTCTTTGAATATCTCGGCCGTTCTTTCTGGCACAAGCATTCCTACAGTGTCACAGAAGCATACCCTGTCAGCACCGACTTCCACGCCTGCCCTGTACAGGTCCTTTAAGAATTCCAGATCTGCCCTGGATGCATCCTCTCCGCTAAGCTCTACTATAAGACCATGGTCCTTTGCATACTCAGTGGCACTTAATGCCATTTCCTTTAATGCTTCCCTGTCCTTCTTGAGCTTTACACTAATGTGAAGGTCTGATACAGGTGCTACGAGGTGAATTGAATCCACATCGCATTCTAAGGCATAGTCTATATCCTGCTGCATGATACGGCAGTAGCTGCATATCTCTGCGTCCAGTCCTTCAGCTGCCACAGCACGAATGGCTTCGCGCTCGCCTTCGGAAGTGATGGCTGAACCTGCTTCGATAATGTCTACTCCCAGATCGTCAATCTTGCGTGCGATCCTGACTTTCTCTTGTGTTTTCAGTGCGACACCAGGTGTCTGTTCACCGTCTCGTAAAGTTGTGTCCAAAAACCGGATATTGTCGAATAATGTAATCCCTCAGTTATATTTTTATTATTTCAGCGAATTCTATCTTTTCTTTTCTATCGGTGATCTGTAGATTTATCACTAATAATAAAGATGTTATTTATAGATACATGTCGCTGACTATAACAGCCAAAATAATACTCCTATTGGTTTTAGTACTTTTGGTGTGGAGCTTGCCTGATCGGATCTGTTGATCAAATCCATTTATGCTTTGTATCTATCACTTTCAAACCTGATAGATTCAATCAAAAATAAAAAAGAGATGCCAAAAAGGCATCAGAAATACTTGTCAATATTGAGTACTGCCTTTACGATAAGGTCTGCGCAGGCCTTAAGGTCCTCAAGGGATAATACTTCAACAGGGGAATGAATGTATCTTGTAGGTACACTGATAGTGCTTGAAGGAATGCCTTCACGCGTCAGGTGTATTGCAGTAGCATCTGTTGTACCGCCACCGCCTACGTTTAGCTGGTATGGTATGTTATTTTCCTCGGCGGTCTCTTTCAGCCATTTCACGACAGTTTTGTCTGCAATGAGTCCTCTTCCGGATGCATCAACAACGGTGATGACAGCACCTTTTCCCATCTCGAGTGCTGAATCCTTCTTTTCGATCCCCGGGTGGTCTCCGGGGAATGTAACATCCACTGCTATTGCAACATCAGGGTTCAGCCCGAAAGCAGATGTGCGTGCGCCTTTAAGCCCGACCTCTTCCTGCACGGTGCCCACAGCATGAACAGTTGCCTTAACATCACTTTCTGATAGCTGTCTCATTGCATCGATAAGCATTGTAACGCCTGCGCGGTTGTCAAAGGCTTTACATGTGACAATTCCGTTGGCAAGACGTGTATAATCCCTATCAAGGGATATGGCAGTTCCGACGTCTACTCCCATATTGATGGCATCCTCTTTGTCCTTTGCACCGATATCGATGAACATATCCTCTGCTTTTACAGGTCGTTTCCTGTCTTCCTCTTTCATGACATGCGGTGGTTTTGATCCGATGACTCCCGGAAGGGGTCCGTTACTTCCGTGAACGATCACTCTCTGGCTGTGAAGTGTCTGGTCGAACCATCCTCCTATTTTTACAAAGCGCAGGAATCCGTTGTCGTCGATGTACTGTACCATCAGCCCGATCTCATCCATATGGGCTGCTAACATGATGGTGGGACCTTCCCCTTTCTTTGTGGCGATGAGGTTTCCCATCTTATCGGTCTTTGTTTCATCAACAAATGGTTTTATTTCTTCTTCCATTATCTGTTTAATGTTGTTCTCATATCCGGATATGCCGTGTGCATTGGATAACTTTTCAAGTAGCTTCTCTAGTTCCATAGCTGATCGGTGGTAGATTGGTCTTTGAGGATATAAATGTTTGAGTAAGGTGGTTTTGATTTTAGAGTTTTCTTATTTTGGTTTACATTTGGCAGATTCAAACAAAACTAAGAAAACATATATTAATTTTGAGTGTCAAACTATAGATTAGAGGATACTAATCATTAAATCTACTAGTCACTCGGAGGTAGTTACAAAAATGAAAAAAATTGCAGTTATAGGATCAGGCAATGTTGGCTCCGCCACGGTTCAACGTCTTGCAGAACTTGGACTCGGGAAAATTGTCATGACCGATGTTGTTGATGGTCTTCCTGAAGGGAAGGCACTTGATATTATAGAGGCTGCACCTGTTCTTGGATACGATGTGGATGTATTAGGCACGACCGATTACGCTGACATTGCGGATTCTGATATTGTGATCATTACCGCGGGGATTGCCCGGAAAAAGGGAATGATACGGGATGACCTTATGAAGATTAATGCAAATATCATAAAAGATGTCTCTGAAAATATCTCGCGATATGCACCTGAAGCTATAGTTATCACGGTATCCAATCCACTGGATTTAATGACCTATGCAACACAGAAATATACAGGACTGGGACCAAACCGGGTATTTGGAATGAGTGGAGTGCTTGATTCAAGTCGGTTTGCAGCATTCATTGCAATGGAACTTGGTATTTCGGTACAGGATGTTTCTGCACTGGTACTTGGAGGGCATGGCGATTCCATGGTGGCATTGCCACAATACACTACAGTAGCCGGGGTTCCGCTATCTGAACTGCTTCCGGAAGAAACGATTGATAGGTTAGTACAGCGCACCATAAACGCTGGAACTGAAATTGTTGAATATCTTAAGACAGGCAGTTCTTTCTATGCCCCGGCAGCATCCATTGCCATTATGGTAGAAGCTGTACTGAAAGATCAAAAACGAGTTCTTCCTGCAGCTGCTTATTTGCAGGGGGAATACGACGAGAACGGTTTATATTTGGGGGTGCCTGTGATGTTAGGTAAGAACGGCGTGGAAAAGGTCCTCGAGCTTGAATTGACAGAAAGCCAGCAACAGGCATTTTCAAGATCTGCTAAGTCTGTGCGCGAAGGGATCGCAAAGTTGCAACTGTAATGTGTAAGAACATTTGATCAATTACTTCTTCTGATGATCCCTTTCTAACGATATCAGTTTCATCTAAGAAATAACGGTTTATAGTTAAGCACCAATGGTTTGTAACTTATTAATTCTAAAAGCATGTTCAATAGCTGACAACATCGAATCCGTAAGTTCCAAACAAACGGTTCTTGACTATAGTTTCGACATTTTAATACAGATGATGTTCATCTTCAACTAAAAGGGTTTAAGTTGATTATACGTTCGGGCTAATCATGATTGCTGTGTGACTGATGTTTTCTGCATGTTGAGGATGCTTATGATATGCACCTGTCAATGTTTACTATGCATCCATTATAAGTAAAAGGGTTGATAATCTTATGAAGAATTGTTAGTGATAGAATGAAATGGAATCTAACTATAGTTTACAGTTTATAATCCTATTCTCTTCTATTTCTACTGGTCATCTTTACTGATATCTTCTGGTGACCGGACTTCATATTCAAAGAAGTTGCAATGATAGCTGGTGGATTTATTAGTATAGTCTTACTTCTAACTATATACTTGGATTTGTAGTATTTGGAGTTCGATTAAGTGAGGGTCAATAACTTTGGCTTGTCTATTATTTCAATTTGAATTTATTACTTGTTCATATTGTTTGACATCCATCAACAGATATTACCTGACCACTTATGTAATTCCCAAGCTCTGAACTTAAAAATAAAACCACTTTTGCAACATCTTCCGGGTTACCACTTCGACCAAGAGCTATGTTTGATATAATTTTTTCGCGAACTTCTTCTTTAATATCTCTGGTCAGATCGGTTTCAATGAAGCCTGGTGCAATAGCATTTACAGTAATTCCATATCTGCCAAGTTCTTTTGCTGCAGACTTTGTAAATCCGATAACCCCTGCTTTGCTCGCTGAATATGCTGTTTGCCCAGCATTTCCATTTAAACCTATTACAGATGAGAGGTTAATTATTTTTCCAGATCCTTGCTTTCTCATCATGTTTGAGGCGTATCGACTACATAAAAAAGTTCCTTTTAAATTGACATCAATAGTATGATCAAACAACTCCGTACTTGTCATCATCAACAAATTATTTTTCATTATTCCAGCATTATTAACAAGTATATCAAGTTTGGAGTCTCGTTTTTTAATAAGCTCAAACATGTCTTTGACTTCATTTTCAACAGAAATATCTGCTTTTATCATAGTGGCTTGAAGTCCTTTCTCAGTAATGTTGTCTACAAGTTCAGCTGCCTTATCTTCACTTTCTTTGTAGTTAATAATCACATGTGCATGGTTCTCTGCTGCCAATAAAGCCGTAGCTCTTCCAATCCCGCGGCTCGCTCCTGTGATCAGTATTACTTTATCTTTGAGCATGTGTGTCTTCCTGTTTTTAAATAGTTCAAGTTTGAACCATAAAGATCTGATGTCGTTAGCTCTGATCCAGGATCATTTGTCAAGATGGCATATAGCCGGTGGTGATGCAATATATGTAGTTGCACTTCTTACCCTATCAATGTGTCTTTTTGCTTTGTTTATTTTTTCCTCTGATAGTTCTGTATTCTCTTCAATAAGGTCCATCGGCAAGTCATGTTCCTGTGAATATAATAGTTGGTCCATAATATGGATTGGCATACGCCAGTAAAAATCTTCATCGGAGGTGAAATGGCTCCATGTATCCGGGCTAGGGGGCCTTTCTCTTATCTCTTTATCCACGCCAAGTAGGTCTGCTAATGCGTAGACTTGAGTTTTGTAACAGTCTGCCAGAGGTTCGATATCCACTCCGCCATCTCCATATTTAACGAATTGTCCCAAGATATATTCGGTTTTATTAGTGGTACCACATACAAGATAATTGTTTTTTTCCGCGTATAAGTATTGGATCAACATTCTAGATCTCTGTTTCACATTCTGGATACCAATAAGTTCGAGATAGTCCTTTGCTTTCAACCTGTTCTCTGCAATTATCTCGTCATCTTTTACCAGTCTTATGATTGGGATGTTTAACATATCATTGTTTAAGAGGCCAGGCATGACCAGTGAGGTCTTATGGATATCTGGATCATATTCCGGACAGGTTTTCTTTATGATCCGATCCTTTTCACCGTATATGTCAAGTGACTGCAATATTGGGGTAATTGGAACCTCTTCATAGGAAACATTCAATGATTCACAAAGTCTTACTCCAAGTTCTTTGCTAGAAGTAGCTGATTCAGTTTCAGGAAGTAGTAATCCATAAACATTCTCATTGCCCAAAGCCTGAACAGCTAATGTAAGTATTACTGCAGAATCGATTCCTCCTGAAACTCCGACAACAACTCCTCTTTTCTTAAAATCCTTAACTTTTCCTTCGATGAATGTCCTTATCTGAGATGCGTTCTTTTCTGTATCTTTGTTAAGTTCATCAATTATTGTCATAATATTCCCCACTGGAATAATTTGTACTTTGTGCTGTTGCTTAGTCTAGAATATTGTTACATCTCATTTGGTATGGTAGTTTATTCTAGCTCCAAATTAAGTTTCTTTGCAGCCATTTCCATCAATGGTTTTGATAGCTCTTTATGTAATTTCTCCAATCCTTCCTCTTGAGTCATATCCCCGCTTCTCACAAGTCCTGCTATGTCAAAAGCATAGGGATGGATCTCGTATTTTTTGATATGATTATAACAGGCGAATGAATTCAAAAGACAGTTTGTTGAATTGCTGTCGCTGATCTTCGGAGGTTCCCATCCTATCTTCACCAGAGTCTTAATTATCTTATCTTCATTGTAATCCCAAAGGCACATTGGGTGTAACATAATTGGAGTGGTGTCTTTACTGATGCTTTTTATGATCTCATTTTTTAAAAGAAAACTCTCATCCTTGTCCTCTACACCGATATTTTGAAGCTGCTTCTCGAAAATATCTCGGGACCATTTTATGAAATTGACTTGGAGGTCAATTATAGGATTAGGGGCTTGTCCGGAGGTGAATGCAAAAACAATGAATGGTGCTTTATGAATAATTGCTTGTTCTATCAATTTCTGCTTGATGATGCTAATGCATGTGTTGCAGATGTCACTGGCTCGATATCTGGCAAATTTTGAGTATGCGTTGGTAGATTCAGCTGCTTTTCGAAATGTATCACAAAGTAGCTTTTCTTCCATGGTCAGCTTAAAATAATCGCAGCCCACGATCTCACACATCTTTTTTGCGTTAGCAACAGCAGTGTCTGAAATGAAGGCATTATCAAATTGAACTGCAAGGATATTCAGGAATGGGTACTCTTTTTTAAGTTTATAGAGTCCATATGAAGAGTCTTTTCCGCCGGAAAGTGCAAAAATAACATCATATTCTCCTTTTCCGCTGCGTTCTTTAAGCAGGTCTTCTATAATTCCCAAATATTTCTTCTTTTCTTCCGAAGACATGGGTGTATAGCTCTCACAGAACTGGCAAAGGCCACTTTCCTCGTTTATTGTTATACCAGGAATGTCTGAATCTAAAATACATTTCTTACATATTAGCTTTGACATTTTGATACTCCTCTATTATAGACCTGTTAGATATTTTTCCACTTTTACTTAGTGGCAAGTTCTCGATAAGAATTATTTCCAGTGGACACAGGAAGCCAGGCAAATTCTTCCTACAAAATGCATATAGTGTTTCAATTTCTGTATCTGGAGTTGGAATTACCATAAGACTGACAGCATTTCCCAGGTACTCATGATCAACTGGGACGACGAATACATCCGAGACTTCATTATTTTTGCCAATATATTTTTCTACTTCTCTTGGATTTACACGATGATCAGCGACTTTGATCAGATCATCCTTGCGACCTAATAATTTAAAGTAACCATTTGGCAGCCTTTGTGCCAGGTCGCCGGTATACATCCAACCATCTACTATTTTCTTACGGGTAGCTTCCTCATCGTTAAGATAACCTATTAGTATGTTTTTTCCTCTGGCAATTAATTCTCCTGTAATACCGGGTGCAACTGGCTTCTTACTATCATCAACTACATCAAGTTCAACTCCTGGGATTGGTCTACCTATTGCATCAGGGTATTTTTCCAGGTCTGCTGATGGAAGATAGGAAAGTCTTGCTGTTGCTTCTGTTTGTCCATACATCGGGATTATCTCTATCCTGTCATTCAATTGCTTGATCTTTTCGATAATGTCTACTTCCATAGCACCGCCTGCAGATGCAGCAAGTCTGACGTTCTGGAATGATCTCTGGAAGCTGGATGGGTATTTGAGAAGTATGCGATAAGTGCTTGGAACTCCATAAAATATAGTTACTCCAGATTCTACAAGTTTAAAGGTTGATTCGAGGAAAGTAAGACCACCGATTTTAATAGAACCGCCTGCAACCAACTGGGAATTTATTATTGAATTTCCAAAAGCATGGTGTGGAGATATTATTTGTGCAGCTTTGTCTTTTGGTGTTATGCTGAGTACTTCTATTATGGAATTTGCATTTGATATTAGATTTTCATCACCTAGCATGACACCTTTTGGAGCTCCTGTAGTCCCGGATGTGTACATTACGAGCCTTAATAGATCATTATTGTTTTCATGAATGATCTTTTTACGTAAAGTCTTCACAGAGGAATCCTTTGAAATAGAAATCACAGTAGTGAATCCTTCAAAGAAAGCATTTCCAAATCTTGAATATTGCTGATTTGTGACAATAATATTATTTATCTGGTTGCTATCTAGTATCTGTCTAATATTGGATTCTGTCAATTCAACCGGAAGGGGTACAGCAATGCTATCCGATCGGTAGACTGCCATTAAAGCTTGAATATATTCTATACCTGATTCGGCAAGGATTGCAAATTTGCAATGATCGAAATCATCTATTTCTGCTGTTATAGCGTTTATAGCTTCATCAAGAAGACTATAAGAAATAGATTTATCTTTCTCTTCCAGTGCAGTTTTTTGAGGAGTTTCTTTGGCATGTTTTGCAATATATTCGTCGATTCTCATGGTCTCACTTTGTCAATTTTTGGATAGTATTTACAATTCCGCTGATTGAATCAAAATTTTCAGGAGTTAATAGGTCTTCAGGAATCTCTATGGAATACTTTTCAGAAATAAAATCTATAAATTCGATCAATCCAATTGAATCGATAATCCCTTTCATTGTTAAAGAATCATCATCATTTAATTGTGTACCACTGTCCATAAACGATTTATTTTGCAAATATGCCATTATATCTTCTTTAATTTCATCCATGCTTATCAACCCACTTAAATTATTTATTATTTAAATAGCATAATTATGTAGCATTGATTCAAAAAAGCTATGTTGCATCAGTATAAGGAATACTTTATGCTTCACAGCTGTTTGACCTAATTCCCCATAAACAAAATAACTTCAATAGTATATAAGATGTTGTTATGGCAAACAATTTCTTCTATCTGCCAATGATTGGTCTGTAATATTTCAATTAGGTACTTATTTATCCAAATCTATATATTTTGGTATCTAAAACTTATATGTACTTTAGGAGTATTTCGCCATTTAAATGGGAATACCCTTTTGGAGATAGCATATATTGATCTTGTTATTTTTTGAGGCAAAAGCAACAGATAGTACATATCTGTCATTTATAACGAGTTCTTGATGATCGATGTCATTGAGACCAATTTCTTTATTCAAACATGCTAGCATACTCTGATCTGTCAGTTTACAATATGCTTCTCTCAATGTCCAATTTTTTAGTGTATCAACACTATCTTTTTGAAGCATATTTCTTTTAAATTTTGTATTCCACAAACATTTAGAAATATTCTCGAAAAGTATTGGTCTGATGTATTCAACATCAATTCCTGTTTTCAGTTTTGATATTGAGATAGCAGCAAGATTGTCGGTGTATGAGATGCAGATATATATCTCCCTATGTTTATGTACGCAGACGCGCCCGGTATTATTTCGATAGAGGGATATGTCTAACGATGATTTTTTTTTAAGAATCTGCTAAAGAATAAATTTCAGAAACGATCGAGATACAATGAACCTTTTTCTAAAATAATTTGTTTTTAGTGTGTTTAGATATTCTTTTTCATCGCTGCTTAGATTTGATAACTCGAATTGTTCATCCATTTCCAGATCAATCAAAAAAATAAGAGCATCGTTCTTATTCCATAATTTATAGATTGATAAAGAAGATGGAGGGGTTAACGATTCTAATGTTTTAATACCCATGGAATAACCTTTCAGTTTATGATAATAGCAAAGATCATAGCAGGCAATAATCAGGTTTGTAAATATCTATTATGTTCAAGTTAGTTCAGTGGAGATTTATTCATTTCTGTTTAATATTGTTCTGATTGAATATGCTGTGCGCGTCTTGTATGTATCTTTCACAAATATGGATATTATTGCAGTTTTTTTGTTTGAATTGATGGTCTGGAACATGTCGGAATGCTGATCATTATATGCAGGCAAATTCCTTCATATGGCAGTTTAAAGACCACAGTTCTTGAGTCAAAGATACCTTTTTCCTGAATGTAAGTTCCGTTGACATTTGTATTTGTGGATTCGAAGGTTCATCCTGTATCCTGTTCCATGTCAAAGTTCTCAAGAGTCGGAAGTTGATCTAGGGATTCTTTTTCCTCTTCTTCTGCAAGCAGTTGCAGGTATTCATTTGGATATTCCGTGTGTGATCCACAGGTGTACTGAACGATATGGGTTGGTCGTTACAGTTTCTTTGAAAAGAGCGTATTCCAGCTTTGACCTGCCTGTGCGTATTTGCTCAGGGTGATATGTTAATTCCCCTTCCCATTTTTGTCCATATGATAACTTTACATTCACCGTTTCCAGGACCTCTCCATCCAGTCTCATCTGAAGGATATAGTCCATCTCTTTTTTCTCATAGTTCTCTATTCCAACTATGACCGTTATGGGTTCTTCAATAGATGCATTTATAGGATAGTTCTCGGCTTTTCCATCTGGTCCAAGGATATAAAGTGTTGAGAAAACTTCTTCTTCCTGTGTGATCTTAGCGTAAATCAGCATTCCGGACGCAAGTACGATGGAAGCTACAAGTGCTATTGTTAATGCGTTTTTGATCGTTGGTGAAATTGTATCTTTTTCAAGATCGTCATCATCTTCATATTTAACGGATTCAATGAATTCCTTCAACGAAAAAGTAAATTGTTCGTTTTCAGGATATCGGCGTCTGGATATATATGCAAGTGCTACAAGAACTATCGTTACCAAAAGTAGTGATATCGCTATGGAATCCGGTCTGAACAACCATTTTGTCACACTTAATATGTATCCATCGAAGACAGCTATAGCAATACTGAATCCTACACTTAATGTAGCACGTTCTATGTTGCTTATCTCTTCCTTTTTAGGGAACATTATTGAGATGAATGTGTAACCGGGAATTATAAATATCAATGGTAAAGCAAATAATAATCGAAGCGGAGTTTCATTTAATATTGGGGCAATAATGAATATTGTTGCAAGTATCGCAAGGACAATAGCTGCCAGTAGATCCTGCTTATAAACACACTTCTCAGATTTGAACATCTATATTAAGTATTCTTTTAAATGATTTAACTGTTTTCTTTATTTGTTTTCCAAAAGCATATTAATGTCTTGATCTTGCTGTTATAATTCCTGTCATATTTTTATTCGATCGTAACATATTGTGATAGTTGATACTAACAAGTCATTTGTATGATCTTTAAGGCACAATGATAAATTGTATCTGCTATTCATATTTATATTAATATTTCATTAGAAAGCTTTTAAATCATGATACACAATTGTAATATAGGGTCTTAAAAGCCAGTAGTGAGGGATATTTATTAATAACACAATAAAGGTCATCTTCCTTTTCGCTTTGTTCTCAATTCCGATTTCGGTAGTAGTATTTTTCATCTCTGGTATTTTTGCTGCTGAGATCGCTCTTTTGGTATGCTTATATATAAGCTATGGCTTATACCGATCTAGTGGTCGAATTCTCCTGAAATGGTATAATGCAAGGAAGGTTGGTTCGTTAAAAGATATCTATAAAAAAGTAGGTATTTCCCAACCTTACATATATACATTTAATTCCGCAACTCCTCTTATATTTTCAGTGGGTGCTAGTGGGGAATATGAGATTCTTGTTTCCACTGGAGCAATGGAGATGTTCAATGTATCTGAACTTGAGACTCTTCTAGCCCGTGAAGTTGGCCATATCAAAAATGGGGATGTATATCTCAATACTACTGTAGCACTCATTGCTGGTTCGATGATAGCATTGTCAAATGTTGCTTTCTGGATCTCATTATTGATAGGTTCCGGTAAGGAAAATGACCCTCTGCCCAGAGTGATTCGTTTAATTGTAATGGGTATTGTAGCGCCTCCTGCAGCATTGCTGGTAAAGCTTCTGATCTCGCCTTCCCGCGAGTACGCGGCTGATGGTATGGTAGAAAAATTAACTGGTCGGTCACGTATGCTTCCTGAGCTGCTGGAACGTATTGATAATTATATGAATTTACATCCAAGGCAGATCAATCCGGGTCATGTGCACATGTTTCCCCTAAATACGCTACGTATTAGAGATCTGTATGATACACATTTTTCTCTGTTTGATTCTCATCCACATTTAGAAAGCAGAACGAATCGTTTGTTAGAAGGGATGGAATATGATTAATGGAGGTTATCTGTTATGGATCAAATGAAAAACCTGAGGGTTTCAGTGATATTCAGTTTAATGTCATACTCACTTGTTCTTTGTGTAATAATCTTTCTTGATGTTCTCTGGAGGGGGGATTTCATCTTCAAAGAGGTAGCCATGATATCTGGGGGGTATATGGGTCTTGTAATTGTATTCCTGCTGATCGAATTCGTGGTACAACGAATTAAGATCAGAAAACTCGATGTATAAATACATTATAATTATCTTTTTATGTCCATTAGATACATAATTCCTCCTGCAACAACTGCAAAGATTATCCATCCTATGTGGGTGTGAACCATTAGCATGGTGTCTATTCCATATAAATATGCAGTTGTATAGAGTACTATTACGCGTACCAGATTTGAGATATATGCGATCAATATAACAAAAATCGTGAGGTACAGTGTTTTGTTTAAGTCCATTTTTTCAATTCGGCTATAACCAACAACGATCCCTATCAGTAGAAACATCGAATAGAGGCCGGAACAGGGTCCGCCTATTACAATTGTCATTGGTTCTACTCCGCTCAATCGAACCGTTTCGGTTGCAATGATCTCAAGTGGTATTCCAAACAAGTTAACTATTGTAACTGTTGGAAGGAGGATGAGGTAGTGGTCAAACAGGTGTATGAATTCAATACTGTATTTTTCGAACAGGATATAAAATACAAAATAGAGGGGCAGAAAGATACCTGATATATATGAGCCGAATATCCCGATGTGCTTTAACTGAGGTCTATTTGTTCCATATGCCATGAGAGAAAGGCCAAAGAAGAACGTCATAGTATCCAATGTTCCCAGTGTGCTTCCTTTCTTGAGATTGTAGGCAATGTCAGCAATTATGATGAAAATTCCTAGTATTAAATATCTGGCTGAGCTTTCAAAAGAATTTGTCACAGGCAGCTTTATTTGTGTGATCAGGATCGCAGCAATGGCGAATAGAACGATTCCTGCAAATGTGCTTCCCTCGCTAAGTTCTATGGTTGCTCCGATGAATAGGGCAAGTATCATAAGAATTATCACGAGATCTCTGTCCTTGCATATCATTGTTTGATCCTTCTCATGATCCAATATAGGGTTCTATGTTCATCTAATAAACCTTTTAAGTCATTATCAGGCAATTTGCCTTGTTATCCTGCAGGCATATTATGACCATATATTAAAAGTACCCAAATAGTTTACTACAGGCAAGGATATATTCTTTCCGTCCTATCATTTCGATGTTATCTAATATTATGGTAATTATTCAAAATATATCGGAGAAATATGTCTATCTGACTGATATTATAGTTCTCCAATGGAAGAAAATTTTTATTTTGATCAATACAAAGTCAGCCTTTAAGGAACTAGATCTCATATCCTGGCTTCAATAAAATCTGTCAGAAACCTGGTGACATCGATTTTATCTTCAAGTAATGCTTTTCTCTTCTTTTGCCATTCTTCGTTTGTATTTTTATTGATCAACAGTTCAATTGCCTTCTCAACAGCTTTTGCCTGGGCATCTTCAGGATCTGAATATGTATACATGAGGTCGTATTTTTCCTCAAGTTCATCAGTATAGCCCCTTCTGGAAGTTGAAACAAATATCGCTGGTGTCCCAAGTATAGCACTTTCTGTGGCCATGGTAGCACTTTCCCCGATGAAAAGGTCTGCATAGTACAGTAAGTGATGCATCTTTTCAGGAGGAATATTGACTCTATATTCTTCAAGTTCGCCCGGCAATTCAATTTCTGATGAAATAAAAACTCTGGAATATTTTGAAAGTTCCTTCACAACTTCGGATTTATTGGAAAATCCATAATCTTTGATATCATGTGTTGCTCCCCATCCAACAAATCTTACGATTGTAAACCGTTCCCCTTCTGCGAGTCCAAGATGATCAAGTACTTCCGGGTCAGGCTTGAAATAATTTGGATGCAGGTATGCCAATTCTTTATAGCCATCAAACCGCACTTCTTTCTTTGGATCGATCTTTCCCTGATAACTTGTGGAAGCACAGATAGCAGTTGCAAAAGGTGAGCTCAGCCAGCCTACAAGATGGGCATTTTCTGTGTCGATAAGCGCAATATATGGTTTGCGTGTCAGCAGACTTAAGTGTGCCATAGATGGAGAACCTCTGCCTACCAGAATATCAGGCTGGAATTTCCTGGCAATCTGCAACAAACGATAATCAGCTTTTAAGAGTCCGATCGCTTTTTTGAGAAGGTTTTTGTGATTTGGACCTATGACCTCATAATTGAATCCATACTTATCAAGAAGGTCCAGTGTTACTTCCTTATCCTTTGCTGCTACGAATACCTCGTGACCTTCTTTCTGTAAGTTCCACATTGTATTCTTAAAGCAATGTACATGTGCCGGATGGGTCGTCTCAAAAAGAACTCTCATATATTTTTAACCTCCACATTTTTTATAAACCTTGCAGGAACTCCACCAACGATCGTATATGGTGGTACATCTTCCGTTACCATTGCTCCAGCAGCAATAATAGACATTGTTCCAATGGTAATTCCCGGGAGGATAATGGTTCCCGTCCCGATCCATACATCATCTTCAATAATGACCTCCCCAATTCTTCGGGGGTATATCTCTTTCAAATTGGAATTGTTTGGTCCGGATGATACGACAATTGTAGATCCCGTTGCAATTGTCACTC
Source organism: Methanococcoides sp. NM1 (assembly GCF_900774285.1). NCBI lineage: Archaea > Methanobacteriati > Methanobacteriota > Methanomicrobia > Methanosarcinales > Methanosarcinaceae > Methanococcoides > Methanococcoides sp. NM1. The sequence continues at coordinate 19,555 of NZ_CAAGTW010000010.1, read as the reverse complement.
TGTTACCTAATTTAATCAGGCCGGCAAGTGTATTATCAATGACTTCCAGCCCTGATCCTATATATGTATCTTTACCGATCTCCATTCCCAGATGCCTGTATATTTTTACTCTGAGCTTATATGAGAATATTGATTTTGCTATCCTCATTAAGAACGCTCTATAAAAATTTCCAGCTTTTGAATACTCAGGTACATTTTCAATTGTTTTCAATATGATTGCCCCCTGTCATCTGGTCATTAGAAGATATGGAAGGATCAAAGTTTCCACAAGGAAAGGCAATGGATCATCTCTGGAAAGAACTGCATATTCTTTTTTACCTGCCAGTGAGGATAGATAGTTTCTTGTTGATAAGTTACCTTTCAAAATCTCTTTGAAAGATGACCATGTATCCGTATATATGTTGATCCATTTGATGTGTTCTTCGAAGGAGATTGTGATCTCAGGTTCCTTGCCATTCATGTCATTGTATAGCATTGCTATGAAGTCCATTCCTGAACGCCTTGCCAGGCTCACCCAAAGCCAGCTTCGTGCATTTATTTCAATTAGCTTGAACTTTCCGTCTCTGGAATCCTTCTTAAATTCTATTTCAGAGACGCCATAATAATTCATCGCTTTGAGGATCTTTGATCCTAGGTCAACAATCTCAGGTACATTTTTACTTTCTGCAAGTGTAGCTGTCCCAGAACCCATCGGATGCTCCCGGATCTTGTGGCCGGTCCATATTCCTATCGCTTTTCCGTTCTTGAAAAAAGAGCAGAACGAGTACACCGAATCAGTCCCACCCGGTATCATTTCCTGTATCAATATTTCAGAGGGTTCAATATGGGATATCTTTTTCAATATACTTTTAAGTTCCTTCTCAGAAGAAGCATGGAATGCTTTAGCCCCGGTCTTTTGATAGAATCCCAGTCCTTCAACACCTTTTACCAGAACAGGGTACTGTATATTCAGCTGGCTTAATGATTCCTTTTCGGAGATGCTGGAAGGTGATACTGTAGCTGGAACAGGTACCCCATTATTGCTGGCAAGAATATGTGTCAATTTCTTATCAAGTGCAAATTTTGTGATCTCCCATTCAGGGGTAGGTACAATATACCATTCTTCAAGTTTGGTTTTATTCTTTGAGAGAATTTTGACCGCATCATCGTTTGCAGGTATTAGCAAATGATCTTTTAGCCCGTGAAGTTCTGCAATTTCCAATAGGAATGATACAAATTCAGATTTATCTTTCAAACTGGGAGCTCTGATGAATTTGGAGATATATTTTGAGAACCTAACAACAGACAGCCTCTTATCATTAAGCAAATACACAGGCACGTTAAGCTGGCCTATGCTTCTTGCAACACCGAGGGCCTGTACATGATCACCTATCAGGACAATGCCTGGAATTGTATGATTCTCGTTCTTGTCCATATGATCATCTCTTTGTCTTTAAGATGACTAATGTTCTCTTTCCTATGTTCCTTATTTGCTGAAGAAGGAGCCAGAGGACCCATTCTCGTATGCTCATTTTCCAATTAGAGGGATGGATCAGAAAATGTACTTTTTGATTTTTTTCGTTCTTGATACTATCAATAATGTCATCTGTTGTTTCAATATTGTTTGTTCTCAATTTCGAGTCAACTTTGTCCTTTATTCGATATTTTGTATCCACCCAGCTTCTATTCGTATCGGACAAATATGTTACTTCATTGAAATCAATAGATAGGTATGGCTCCCCGATAATTCCGTATTTCTTGTAATCATATCTTTTCCAGATGTCTTTGCTTTCCCACCTGTCAAAAACATGTTCACCTCTTAGTGTACTTCCAAAGACTTTGATCATATTTGAGATTTTGACAACATTCAAACAGTTCCGCAGAGGTCCTCCATGTTGTGCGATCGTATTTACCTCGCAGATGGCTCTAAACTTTTTGAGGTGATTTTCGAATAATTGTATCGCTCTTTCATAATCGCCTTCTGCTTCTCCCAATACTTCATAGTGGTATCCGATCTCATGCCCCAGCTCTGATATCTTTTTTATTAGGTTTACATCAAATACGTTTTTACATATTCTGAAGTAATAAGTGGCTTTAATTCCCATTTCATTCTCTGTCATAGCCATTTTACTTGCATAATAAAGGTCACTTTCATCATCAATATCATGGCGTATGATCACAAAGTTATCAGGTTTCTTTTCTGTTGAGACATAATCTCTTACTGTCAATGAGGTCCGATCTGACAATGCCAGTGCTTTGCAAAGTTCTTCATATTTAGTATACGTAAAATCAAGTCTGTCATGAAAGTGTTGTCTGAAATAAATTTGAAATATATTTGTCACCTCCTGTTAATTATTTAAATTGCATACTCTCTCATGCTTTTGATAGGAGCAATAATTTTATTTCTCATTGACAGTGTGTCATTTGCTGCATCTTATCGATGTTCTTCTCGTATTCTTTTGCATTTATAAATTCAAATCCGTATTCTTTAGCACTCCGGAGTACCTCATCCAGCAATTTAATAGATGGATCTCCAAGGTTCCTGAGTTTCAATTTATGTCGCAATACATCAGCAAAAATATATTCCAGTGTTCCGGAAGCTCGCCTTGTGACCTCGATTTCACCATTAACATCCAGGCATTCATTTGGATGAAATAGAAATACAACCGGTTTATCTGTTTTCGAGGATTCATAGAACAGGAATTTGCGCAAAATCTTTGTGATCGTTGGACTAATTCGCATTGTAGTGCCTATCAAAGGAAGTATTGCTGCTGATATTGGGATTTCCAGCAATCTGGAATCACCGGGATGCATGGGTGATTCATATGACATATAGTAGGGCTTTCTTGGTGCAGTTAACCATTTAAGCTTCTTTTTTGAACCAAATGTCATCGGTCCATCAAATCGTTGGGATGCAACGGAACTGTCTGTTGTAAAACCTGTTTTTTCAAGTGCAAGTACTGTGTCATTGTTGATTCGTAGTGCAGGTGCTCTGAATGATGTGATCTTTCCTGCAACTGGTTCTATGGCTGATTTGGCTTTCTCAAGTTCCAGGATCTGTTCATCAAGGCTTAATATGTCAAAAGCACGGGTAGGCGAATGGTCATATCCATGGCAACCGATCTCATGACCGTGATCTTTGACAAGTTCCATGGATTCCGGATTTTGTTCTGCGAACATTCCTGTAAAATAGAATGTAGAAGAAATATCGTATTTTGATAGCACATCTAAAAGACGTGGCAACCCTTCGTTGAATATCTGATCCGGAATACTTTGATCTTCCCGGTTCAAGGGGATCGAATGATGTTCTACATCATTTGTCATGAGGAAATACATGTTAAGCCCTCCCACAGATATAATTAAATGCTATATTTATTTATATAGTTTAAATCTTAAAAACCTTTCTCATAATTGCTTTTTCTTCATTGGAAAAGGTCTTAAATCCAAATAATGCCACTATGTAGATAAGGGCTGCAGTGATAATTATTACAAAAATATTATATTCAGTAAAATTGTTCAGATAATAAACTGGCATTCCCATTATTATGCATGCCGGAAGACATTTTATAAATATTCGGTGGATTGGGACGGATCTCAGACTGTTAGAGACAAAATAAAATGTCATTACAAATAAGATACATTCTGTAACTACTGTTGCCAGACTTGCTCCTTTGTAACTGTACAATGGAATTAATATGTAATTCATCAGGATGTTTGCTATAACGCAAAATCCCATGCTAATAGTAGATAATCTTTGTTTGTCTATTGATGTCAATAGTACTACAAGGAGATAATTGACCGATCCAATAAGAAGGGCCCATATCAAAATTTGAAGTGCGGGTATCGATCCTATGTATGATGGATCATAGATCAATTGAATTATCTTATCCGCGATGAGTGTGGTTCCAACAGCTATTGGCAGCATCATAACAATTATGAATTTAAGACCGATCTCATAGCTCCTGATCAGTTCCTCTTTTGAGTCTTTAAACAATTTTGACATTATGGGAAACAGGGAGATTATAATTGCATAGGGTACCATTCCAAGCGGTTCTGATAACTTGTATGCAGCAGAATATAATCCAATTGCAATGTCCCCGGCACCACCTTTGATCATCATCGAAAGCATCAGAACATCGATTCTGTGGTATATAATGAGGAACACGCTGGATAATGCAATAGGAAGCGACTCTTTGAATAACTGTTTCCAAAGTTTAAAGCTAATCTCAAATCTGGCCCGGACAAATTTTCTGGCATAAATATAATTCAGTATTGCCCGAAGTAGTTCTGCAATAGTTAGTAAGACGATTATCTGGAACAAAGTGCCTTGTGTTACGATTAGGTACAATACAATTGCAGCAGACAAGACTTTTACGATAAGTTTTGCGGTGACTTCGTATTCCATCTTTAACGTAGTTTGAAAAAATGATCTGTAGTTGTCGCTAAAAGATTGGAATAAAAGCATTATTGATGCTACATATATGTATTTGGTCGTGTCTGCAGGATAATCCATTATGTTTATAACAAGTATTGAAAGAAGAACCGCAACAACTGATAATATTAATTTAATGACATGTGCATTTCCGATCATCTTTGGTATGCTTTTTACATCTCGTGACATCTCACGAACCAGGATATCAGCGAGTCCAAGATCAGTTATGATCCCAAAAAAGGCCAGGTATGCAAAGACAAAGTTGTATTTACCAAACTCTTCAACACCCAGATACCTGGCTAGGTATATTACGACTACAAGTGAGATCAAACGGAAAAGTAGATTTCCCACCATTATAGAAGCTGCATTTCTAGCAACCTTATGAATAGTGCTCAAGATCTCACCAATTCTTATTCATGTCAATTAATGATCGTCAGAGTAGTTTCATTTGTTTTTTCATATATTTTCAGAATGGGGCTAATATAAACTCTCACTCCCTATCCTCAAACATCCTTAATATCTCAAAACATTCCGCATAATCAGAACGGATCTCATATCCCCTATGCCTTGCTTTAGCTTCGACTGCCCGCAAAAAGAAGTCTTCTCCATATTTGTCTACCTGGCTCTTATGTTGCTTGAGTGCTTCCATTTTCTTGTCGAATGTAGAACTTATGTCCACATAGTACTGATTCCGAAATCCCATATATGAACGCCCGGCAGGGTATTCCGGTTCATACATAAATATATTGTTTACATACCTTGCTGCAGATATAACTGCTTGCGTTGTACGTCTATGGTCCTGGTGTGTATCATATGACCAGTGAGTGTATATTGTGTCTATATCATACTCATCTATTACTCTGTTTATTGCTTCTACTGATTCAGATGAATATGGCACTTCCTTTGTTTTGAATCCAAGGTTGATCAGTTCCACTCCCAGGATCTTTGCACCTAGTGCTTCTTCCAAGGCTGCCTCTTCCTTAGTTCTCAATACTTCTCCATTGTAGGATGTATAGGACGATTCAGCCATTACAAGGAGGATAACATTATCGCCTGATTCCACATGCTTTGCCACTGTACCTCCACAATCGATCTCCACATCATCTGCATGAGCACCTATTGCAAGGACATTTCTTGTATGCCTCATTATTTCACCCCCCAAAGCTCAGTTATTGAACTATCTTTTGAGATTCGGCTACAATCCAATTTTGTTACGTGCCTTATCATTCAAAATCTCCCATCAATCTTAATACTTCAAAACATTCGGCATAGCTGCACTGAACTTCATAGCCTCTATGTATCGCTTTTGCTTTCAGGGCATTTATGAATATATCTTCACCATATTTCTTCACCTGGCTTTCATGTTGTCTGATCGCCTTGATCTTCTTATCAAAAGTAGAGGTTATGTTCACATAATACTGATTTCGGAATCCTACATATGAGCGTCCTGCAGGATATTCTGGTTCGTACATCAGTATATTGCTTACATATCTTGCTGCAGATATAACGGATTGGGTTGTACGCATGTGATCCTGATGTGAATCATAGGACCAGTGTGTATATATTGTGTCTATGTCATAATCGTCTATGATCCTGTTTATTGCTTCTACGGATTCAGATGAATATGGTACATCCTTGTTCTTGAAACCAAGATTGATCAGTTTTGCTCCCAGGATATCTGCACCGCGTTTTCCTTCAGAGATTGCTTCATCTCTGGACCTTAATATACTTCCATCGTAAGAACTATAGGATGACTCTGCCATTACAAGGAGGATAACGTTATCTCCCTCTTCGACATGCTTTGCAACCGTACCGCCACAATTGATCTCCACATCGTCTGCATGAGCACCAACTGCAAGAATATTTCTGGCATGTTTCATTCTTTCACATCCATCACTTTTGATCAAACACATTCCCAACATTAAATAAAGCATCAATCGCAGAAAGATTTGGTACAAAATCTTCATAATTCTGATTATAAACGGGGTGTTCGAAATCCTGGAATTGGAGATCTATCCCATGTTTATCGAATAATGTCGTATCGAGGTAGGATCTTCCCATAGATCCGGATATGTATGTGTCTCCTCCCAACGTTTCAACTATGTCGATTATCTTTTGTGTTGAACTTGAATCAAATCCCATTTCACTTGACAGAACAATATCAGTTTTTAAGTCGAATCCTTCTTTGATGAGATCAATGAATGCTACATTAAGATCCACTAATTTTTCATAATGGTTCGAATAGATATCTTTTAACTTATCTTCATATTGTATAAAATATGGGCTATGATCATAAATTTTTTCAATAATTGCAAAATGTTCATCATACCAATATACTCCTTTTGTGTCAGGATTATTTTTGATGAGTATTTCATTTATTGGTATGCGCTTTTTTACGATTGGGACTGTTAACCATTTCCAACCAGAGTATATTCTTATCCTGTTTCTATGCTGAAAATCGGCTTTATTGAACTGTGCATCATCGTATATTACAAATACATCTGCTTTTTTCATTTTATCAAAGAATCCCAGATAGGGTAGATAGTTCGGTTGATGTATTGTTACGATCATGTTTGTGATCCGTATTGGGGATTAAAGTCTACTATATGGGTAGTGCTGGAATTAAATAGATTTAATGTACCCCCACTATCTATTTTAAGTCCGTTGTCAATTTATTTTCGATTTATATACCGAAAGAATGCTACTATATGTTTACATATGGATATTACTTATATTATAAGTTTCGTTTATCTCTCGATTTGTATTAACTATCCCATTTTGATATTAGCATCAAGAAAGGACTTTTATGACATATATTAGGGATACTATTTTGTTTCCGACTCATTTTTAAGCCTGGTTCTGAAAAATATAATTATATCACATTCATAATATTCATTAATTATGTATGTTTAAAGGGTTATGCTTCCTACCAAAAAGCTAAATATAGGTCTTCGTAATTACAATATAAAAAGATAAACATTCAGTGGACTATTTATTTGGGAGTTTATATATGATCGTTTCTGCTCATCAACCAAATTTTTTGCCATATCTGGGTTTTTTTGACAAAATGATTAAATCGGATGTTTTCATTATTTTTGATGATGCACAGTTCACTGATACTGAGTATTTCCATCGTAACAGGATCAGGATCCCCACAGGATGGAAATGGCTTACAGTTCCTACATTTAAAGAAAGGTGTCCCATAAACTCGGTTCGAATAAACAATGAGGCTAGCACCAAAGCAAGATATTGCTGGAACGAAATGCATTTCCGGGAGATTCATAATAATTATAAGAAGACTCCATATTATGATGTATATGCGGATGAACTGAAGGCAATTTATCAAAAAAAATATGATCGATTAGTTGATCTGAATATGCGAATTATTGAATTTCTGATAGATGCATTTGAGATTGAAGTCGAAGTAAGGTTCACCAGTGAACTCCAGCTGCAATCCAGTTCAACGGAAAAGATATTGGATGCGGTACATGCAGTTGGGGGAGATACCTACCTGTCTGGTATAGGTGGCCATAATTATCTTGACGAATCACTTTTCAAAGATATTGAACTTAGATTTCAATATTACAAGCACCCTGTATATGAGCAGCGTTTTTCGGATTTCATCCCTAATATGTCTGCTATCGATGCACTTTTCAATATGGGAAAGGTCCCCTGTTGCAAACCTCTGAAGTAAAGTTGTAGTACTTATGCTAATATTTCTTCAGAGTTTTGATATTGTGCCGATTTATCAATGTTTGTGATATTTATAAATTAAATCTGCCCGATGTGCCTATTTCTCATTTACTTGATTATATTCACATCTGTAGGATAATCACTCACATTTTTTGTCTTCATTAAGAATCCTTTCGCAAAATATGGCCAGCGTATTAGCATGCCTAGAAAATGGTTTACTGCATAAGCAGGACTCTTTTCGTATACAATGTATAGGAATAATACCATCATACCTGCTAACCATGAATAGAAAATAATGTTTATTCCCTCCAGAAGGACTAACAGGCTTGCAACACCATATATCATCAGAGTTGAAAATAACGCAATGTATTTATTGTCATTCCAATGCATTACCAGAACCTTTCGCTTTGATAATGATATCCTGAATATCTGGCCACAGGGAACTGCAAAATGTTGCTTTCTTCGAATCATTTTAAAGAAAGTTTCGCTAAGAAAACCCATATGATGGGACATTTCATAGGGGATACGGACCATTTTATAACCACTTGCCAGTATTCGATAACCAAGCTCTCCTTCTTCTATCGCTTTGAGGTATGGATTAAATGAACCGACCTCTTTTAGAACATCATTTCTTAATAAAATATGTCCTTCAAAAGCGTCTATTTCTCCAAATTTTACATTTTTAGCAGCCAATGCCCACCTTTTTGCAATGACATTATCATATTCTTCTTGTGTAATAATGCCTGTAACACCTGCAATTTCCGGATGTTCTTCCAGGTATGGTATAGAGTGATCGAACCACTCTTTATATGTTTTTGTGTCACAATCCAGAAATTGTATGTATTTTCCTTTCGCATATAAAGCACCAATGTAACGACCTGCTGCTGCTGAAAGAAACCAGGTTGGCTTTAGTTGTAGTATGTTTATCGGATATTTTTTTGCAATTTCGATGGTATTGTCAGTTGATGCAGAATCCACAAATATTATCTCATAATTATATCCTTTAATAGCATCTAATGTTGACTCAATGCAGCCCGCAACGCTTCTTTCTTCGTTTCGGCCAATTATAACTACAGATATTTTCTCATTGGAATGCATGATCTTATTTTGATCACATATTGTGGAATCTGGTGTTTTACTCACGTTCGTTTCTTCCATTACTAATAATTTAGGCATTATTCACAGGTGATCTAAAAAATGATATTTTTTTATCTCTTAATAAATCGATAGTATAATTTTTGTGGAAGTCTCTTAAGGTAGTGCTTCCGAAAAGAACTATCATTCAGAAGTTGATGTGTGCGGAACTTGCTCCTTATTTTCTTTCTTGCTTTTATAAGATCATCAACATCCAGATCCTCTGTGCGCATTATTGCATTGTAACTTGTATATTCTGGCCAATTGTATGTTTTGATCCAGTTCTTCTCTGAAGCCAGCTTAAATAATTTTGTTCCCGGATAAGGGGTAGCTATATTCAGGTTAACCAGATTAGGCTCAAGATCATAAAGTAAAGCTATTGTGTTATCCAATGTTTCTTTATTTTCTCCCGGAAGTCCAAGAATAACATGTGCCATGGTATAAATTCCAAGATCTTTTGTCATCTTGAAAGCATCTTTTATCTTCTTGATATCAACACCCGGTTTCCCGACTTCTATAAGCATTTCTGGCGTACCGGTCTCAACACCATAATGTATACGGAAACAGCCTGCATCTTTCATTTTAGATAGCAATTCATGATCGACCTGGTCAACTCTGGTTTCAATGAGCCATTTTACATCGAGCTTCCTCTTTATGATCTCATCACAAAGTTTGATCACTCGTTCTTTATTAAGTGTGAAAACCTGGTCTCTGAGATCGAATCCATTAATGTCAAAGTTTGCTTTAAGGAATTCCATCTCAGCAAGGATCTTATCGATCGATTTATGGTTCACCTTCTTTCCGTATGTGAAGGGATATGGGCAATACATACATCCAAATGGGCAGCCTGTTCCTGTAACCAATGGGATACACCTTATATTATTTCCTTCAATGTCGAAGAAATCACCAATATAAGCGTGTACTGGAAGCATATTGTAGATATCAAAAGATAGGTCATCCAGTTCTTCATCAGGTGGATCAATTGAACTGTGAGTGACTTTCCCATCTTCCAGGTATACTGCACCACCGATATGTTCAAAGGTCTCAATGATGTTTTTGCTTTCTTCAAATTTATGAATGATATTAAGAATAAGATTATAATGTAGGTATCTACCTTTGACAGCCAAGTCCACACTGTCTCCCAGAACTTCCTCGGGAAGCATGTTGGACATTGCTCCAAGCGATATGACCAAAATATCCGGAACTGCCTTCTTTATACTTTGTACTATGGCCAGATCATCATATAAAGTTGGTAATGATATCCATGTGATCAGGATATCAGGTTTGTATCTTTCAACAGAATCCACTACCTGATGGCTTTCATACTTCATTCCTTGTGCATCAAGTATCTCAAAAAGACACCCTGCCCTTTTCGCAGCCGAAGCACCATACATCAAATAGGTAGGAAGTATTGTCTCGCTTGTTAATGTTCCGACAGTTCCGTATCCACCAGCGTATTCTCTATATACATTTTTGCCGGGTGGATTTGGCAGATTGATCAGCATATACTTTAAGTTCTTCATACTTCCTCCTTTTATTTGCATTCATCTCGGGGAACCAATTAAGATATGTCCCATTGGCAATTTATTGATGAGCTTTATAAAAAGTATGGACAATGCCACTCCCATAAAGAATATGATGTACTCATATAAAAAATATGAACTTGTGAGTGTCGATCCTGGAAGGGCTCTTAACAATAATTCTATAATGAGCATATGGCTAAGGTATATACCAAAAGAATCTCTACCCATTTCATTCAATAATCTGGCAGGCCAACCGCTTAAATATTTTTTATCGATCTCGTTCACAATTTTGAATAATGCAACGATACACAGGCTTGCGTAGAGCAATACCTGTGGGCGTAACCAGAATATATTTGTCTGTTCCATGAACAGACCATCGGCATAATATGAATAAAGCAGGTATGATAGAGCAACAAATAATAGTGCGCCCAGATGCTTCATGGATATGTTCGAAAGTAAATGCCTATGTTGGTCAAGTTTTGATCCTATCACCGACCCCATTATAAAGTAAAAAATCCAGACAATAAACACTTTTCTTATTATTCTTTCATCTATGAAATCCAGTTGATAATAATATAATGAAATAACAACCAGATTGAAAAGAAAAGTTATTATTAACAGTTCATGATGGTGTTTTCTTGTCTTTTGAACAAGGTCCAATATCAATGGAAATAGCAGATAGAATTGCATGATCAGTATAATGTAATAAAGGTGGAAAAATGCACTACCAACGATGATCTTTTTTACAGCCATAAGCAAACTGATACTATCCTGATCCAGGATAATTCTATATGCCATGTAGATGCACGACCAAAGAACATAAGGAATAAAGATCACGTTCAATCTTTTTTTTATAAACTCGATATAATGAAGCTCTTTATTGCTGTAATTATATGTCAGGACCAATCCTGAAATAAATAAAAAAACCGGTATGGAATATGTCGATACCTGTTCAAGATTTATATTCAATAAAGCTATCAGTTCATTATTGCTATCTCTCTCATTCAGGCTGTGTATTGCAATAATTCCAATGATGGCAAGCCCTCTCAAATAATTCATTTCATAAAGGTATTCTTTATTCATACTGATCAATTAATGATTTCTTTCACTCGTCCTGTAAATATCCGATAGACACTATTGCATGTGGGTAATCTTCATCTGTGATCCCCGTTACAGTTTTGATATCGGTTTTTCCCGGATTGGATATGTCGGTAGTATACCAGCAACCCATGTCAATAGCGGATCCCTGCAGCAGTATGTTGCCTGCGACAAAACCAGTCTCAAGGCGTGCATACCATTTGTCGACATCATCTTCATCCAGACACAGTACGATGTAACAAGGTGCATCAGGCAAGGCAATTGTAGATTTTAGTTCATCTCTTATATCACTGGTCTGTATCTGCTCAAGGCGATGGTCTCTTGTACTCATGTCACCGGATGTGTCCCGGTTGTGATACCTGTAAACTCCATCCTGATTAACAACATAGATATTTTCTGTCAGGAAATACTCTGCTTTCCAGGATGGTGTCGTCAATCCTGCGCGTCTGTTGTATGTTGTGTGTGGTGTACAACCATATCCGGCCCAAAGTATCTGGGAAAGATCGGTTTGTGAAATCTTCTTTTGGGAAAAATCATCTGTATATTGGAGGTCTGTCATGATATCAGAAAGAGGACGTTCTCCAGATGTTGTCGGGTCTGGAAGTGAACCGTCCGATGAAATGGCGACCAATTCAGTTGTCAACCCCCTAACGTCACGTATGCCGAAATAGAGGCTCTCCTGTATGGGACAGCTTGCAAGTTGGGACCCGGTGCTATCCCACAATGAAATTGATGTAAGTGTTGCGAACATATATGCGACACCAGCATCAAAGTCACTTTCACGATCAAAGGTAAGTACAAATGCAGCAGGCTCACTATTTTTATTTGTGTCTGGAATAAGTGCTTGTGTTTCCGGGTCATAGAGGTATTTTCCTTCCGGCAAGGTTACATAGATATCACGATATGTTCCTGTAACGGGCGCCTGACCGGTTGCCCACAATACATCTTTGATCCAACTTTCCGGAGCATCTCCACTCCATCCTTCATGATAGGATACCCTGCTATTCAAGCAGGTTTCTATAGAGATATCGGTGGCTGTGGGCTGATGTGTGACGTTACTATTGTCAGATGAATCTAAGGATAGGTCTAAGTTTTCATCATCAATTTCTGTTTTATCATCAAGACATCCCAAGGTCAAAATGATCGAAATAAAAATTAGTATGCTAATCTTGCTTTTATCTAGCTTGATGTACATGTTCCCCCATCCCATTATCTTATCGCTGATTATTTGTTGAAAGTATTACCTGTTATTTGATAAGCAACAATGAGCTATTATCGTTTTAGAGCCTTCTTCGAATGCATTCTTTCCATTTGTTATGGAAATAGTTCTTCACCTCTGGGTCGTCGACACGTTCGGCATTATGTAAAACGCAATTAATGTATCCAATAAGGTATGGTATGAAAATATAATGTGGGCGCCGGATCAGATATTTAGCTGCATTTCCCATTACATGCATGGGGTTTTGATTGATGTAATAAGAAGTTATACCCTTGGTAATATAGCCTTTCCAGTATCCATCAGCACTACTTACATCCCTCATCTCAACTGCAAGGTTCTCTTCAAAGCGTCTTGTTCTCCACCCACGCAATCTCGCTTTAGCTTTTAAGACAGCATCTGCAGCATAGGTTACTGGAATACCGTTACAAGCCTCAAAGCATTCCTTCCGTATTAGCATGTGTCCGCCAGAAGGTTCGTCAGCGTGGGTCTTTATGTGAAGTCTCTTGTCCCCAATGTGGTACTCAGTTCCACCGCTTGCGATTCCAAGATCTTCATCCATCTCAAATTGCAATATTAAATTTTCAAAAAAAGTTTTCTCAAGAACGAGATCCCCGTCAACATTTCCTAGATACTCATACTCTATTGCATTCTCTTCACAATATTTAATTGCAAAATTAAATCCATAGTTGATGACTCTGGAAAGATGTAATCCTATATCTCTGTCAGTTGTTTCATTCAACCTGAGATTTTGTATCCATTTATTTTTTTCAGAATACAGGTCGATTATTTTTGGTGTATAATCAGTACTTGAATCATCGATTATGACCCATACAACAGGTTGTATGTTCTGGCCTATAATAGATTCTATAAGGGCTGGAAGACGTTCTCCTTCGTTCTTACAGGGTGTTATAAGGATGTATTCCCTCTTTATTTTGATCCCTCTATTTTTGGTATAATTTATTTATATATTCGATGTATTAATTATCTTTCAAGTTATCCCGTAATTCTATGCTTCAAACAAAAGTTGTGGATCTCAACAGTATCTGAAGTCTTTTAAATTAGTTTCAATATGAAGCTTGATATCATTATATTGTGAACATATGTTCCACACAGATCCCCATATTATTATTCCCCGGAGTTCTTTATTAAGTTATGGTTGGATAAGTTCCTATTTTTACGATGCTATTCTCCAAAGGGAACTTATTTATGTCCAGCTAACATTTTCAACGTTAAGGAACATTTATATCCTCATAGATTGCCACTTGCTGTTGCATATGCTTCAATGGGGCAACAAATATTGAAGTTGTGGGGTATGACATATATGTACTTTTCAAATAGGACAAAACTAAAGTTATTTTCACTTCTTATAATACTCAATCTCATACTTCGTTATCAGTTGATCAATCATGAAAGTGGTCTTGATTCTTTTGAGATGCATCTTCTGGCAAATTCATTATCCGAGTTCGGTGAGGCAAGATGGTGGGTACATCCCTTGTCCATACTTGGGATGTATCCTAATTCCTATGCAAGTTCTATATCCTTTTTTACATCTGGTCTCTCTCAATCTGCAGGGGTTGACATTGAGCTGTCTATTTTTATATACAGTTTGATCGTTGGTATACTGAGTATTTTTGCAAGTTTCATTGTAGCAGGAAAGTTTTATGATGATGACTACTTTAAATTTGCAACAGCTTTCGTGTTTTCTATTTCTTTGGGAGTTATAGAGTACAGTAAATGGACAGCTCAGGGCAGGAGTATTTTCTTACTTTTATTCCCGATATTTTTGTATCTTCTGTTGCAGTCCAGGAACTTTAACTGGAAATATATCTTTATGTCACTAATAATAGCAGTATTCCTGATCACAAGTCATCATTTGTGGTATTACCTTATACCAATTGTTTTTTCTTTCCTGTTTATAACATCAGTTTTTTGGCTGAACAATCGCTATTATCTATTTGATCGATTTAGTAAAAAAAGCAAGGTATTAAGTCTTTTTACTCGCTCGGACATATTGTTCCCATTATTGATTCTTTTTGCATTTTCTATGATGGTAGCATTCCCATTCCTTACACATATGTTCATGACCGCTGGTTCCAGATGGGTAAATCTTGCAAATGTTTTCAATGAGTATCCTCGATATATTGGATTTCCTATTTTCCTTTCTATTGGGGGATATTTTTACCTTGTCTTCAAGAAGGTTAAGGGCTATGAAGAATGGATCTTATTGACAATAATGTTCTGCATGAGCATATTCATTTTCCAGACTATGTATGCAAAATGGTTTGTCATTATTTTTGCATCTCTTCTTGCTGGTATTGGATTTATGAACCTAAGAAGTCTGATGTATAATGGCAAAAAAATTGGTGTCGTAGCAATTGTATTTTTCCTTGTTACCTCAGTTGCACTTGTCGGATATATCAATTTTTTGAATATAGAAGAATATGAGTATAGGACTATTAACGATAATACTCATGTTACTGGAAAGTGGACTGGGGATTATGTAGATGGGATAAGTATTGGCAATGCACGTTGGGAAACATGGAAAATTGCAGCTACATCAGGTACTATATTTTTGACAGGTAGCAGTTCATCGGATCAGGCCTATGGCTTAGTAGATTCTCGAGATTTTACACTTGATAAAAGACCTATCACTTCCGAGAAATATTGGCTGGACTCTCCTTATGTGAGGGTCGAAGGTTCGGTTTCAGATGGGTACTGGCAAGCAATACTTGAACAATATTATACTAGTGCAGGTTATCGATATATTGATACTTTTAATATCAGTTATCTGGTTGAATATGTTCCACTTGATGGACAGTGGAATTCCCATCATAGTAAGGGTACTGATCGTTCAGACTTTGTCCACGATGTCTATGATTCTAACATCTGTGTATTTGATAGTGGCATGTGGAGGATATGGAACCTTGAGTGATGCTTAAATAGTTTGTTTGATAAATTCAAGGTGAAAGGGTTGTAATATTGGCTATATTATACAAATAGTTCGATTCATTTAGCAGTATAGATTATATATTTTATTTTTTTCAATCATAAGTATTATATTCTGCGCATTCTGTCTGAATACCTATGACAAAACGAGAAAAAAGAATTTATTGTCAAGTCTTCTCTGTTTTATTTTAATTTTGTGTATACTACCTGCAGTTGCATCAGCAACAGATTATTACGTGTCTCCAAATGGGAATGATGCCAATGATGGATTATCTGTTTCTAATTCTTGGGCAATGTGAAAAATATCAGCAAAATCGAAAAGAAACACTTATATATGGTCGTGCCACTTTTGGTCATGTTGATTTATATAAAAATATTATATAATTACATTCGATAAATAGTTTGCATAAAGGTGTAGCACATGTTTTATGATTCTCAATATAAGAAATCGGATACTGTTATCCCACTTGTAGGGTGTAAAGATTGCTCAAAAGATATATTTGATTTTTCAATTTGCGTAAAATATATGCGTAGATTACGATAACTTCTCCCTATTTTAAAAGGTATTGATATGAATCTTTCTACATTCTTTCACAAACGTGTTGCTATTAGTTGCAACAAAGTTATATCTTGTTCCCTTTTACTTTTGCTTTTCACAGCAGGTATAGGTCTTGCATCAGCTACAGATTATTACGTATCTCCAAATGGCAATAATGCCAATAATGGATTATCTGTTTCTAATGCCTGGGCAACCCCTTCCTATGCTGCAAAGCAGATTTTACCAGGAGATACGATATACCTGATGGATGGTACATGGTACAATGAACACATTGTTCCTGCACGTAGCGGAACAGCAGCCAGTCCCATCACTATTAAAGCCTATAATGGGATGCCGAAGCTGGATGGGAACGATTATTCTTCAACCGGTGGTATCGCCATCAATCTGAGGGGCTATGATTACTGGAATGTAGATGGCCTAAGCTTTGAGGACTATGCAACCGGTGTTTACATGAGAAATACTAATGGCTGCAATGTTGACAATTCCAAATTCTATCGCCTATACACATCCTCAGTCGCATTTGTCGATACACAGAATTCCGGAATGGACAACAATGACATCTCCTATATCCGATGGAATTCCATACAGGTACAGGGTACCGGTGCTGAGACAACAGAGAACATCCATATCACAAATAATGAGATTAGCCATGGACTGGACCATGGGATGACCGATCTGATGGGTGATTTCAAGTACATATATATTGAGAATAATGTTTATCACGATTCTGTCTGGTCTGCCATATACTCCCACCAGACTGCTGTGGATGGCTTCCATGATTCCGGATATGTTTATGCCCGTGACAATACGTTTTACAATGTCGCCTTTGGCATAAACTTTGATGATCCGGTCGATAACTCCGTCATCGACGGCAACCTTATCTATGATATCTATAACCCGGGTGCTTCAAATCGTCATATAAAAGTTTCTGATTCAACTTCAAATGTTGTTATCTCCAATAATCAGTTGCAGGGGGATGCATATGATTACATGTTGCAGGCAAATATAAAAGATTCCTTGATAAGCAATAATGTTGTTACAGCAACTGGCTCTGATACTGAATACAGGTTCCTGAACGACAACAATGTCTTACAGGATGCCATGATGAACGGTAAAACAACCTTCCGTGCAAAAACTGATGGCAAACTTGATATTGAATATACTGATGGTAGAGTTTTTACTGCTGAGGATGCTGCAGTAAGATACTACCCTGACAAAAGTGTGTCTACATATTCGTCAGGTAGGAAAACGATACAATTATATGACATGACCTTGACCCCTTCATCAGGTTATCTGGAAAACGTTAAGATCAATGAATATGATGCTTCAAATGATGTTTATGATTTTTCAATAGGTTCATCCATCACAACAAATCCGGCCTGGATAAATATTGATGTAAGTGAAACAAACACTGTCTATGATGTATACCTTGATGGTGAGCTTTATGCACAAAAAACATCAGGGTCAGATGGCATTCTGCGCTGGCAGTATACCGGAGGGTGGCAGAACGACCACAAGTTCACTTTTGTTCCCGGGGGACAGGAGTCACCATCTGAACCAGTTTCAAACTTCGAAATTTATGGCTACATAACATCTACTGAAAGTTCACCTTTATCCGGTGTGTTGGTGTCAAGTGATGCAAGCGGTGATACAGCTATTACAGGTTCCAGTGGATCCTATGTTTTAACGGTTCCTGCAAATACTGTTGTAAAGGTGACTGCACAGAAAGATGAATATTATTCCAATTCGAGAACTGTAAACGTTGCTGAGTCGGATGTTTCAGGTGTGAACATAGTCCTTGCTCAACGAGAGTTTATCGTTACATCTCCTAATCCAGATGAAGACCCCATTCCATCAGGACCTGAGGATACTACGCTCGAAGAAATTATATATCAACGTTGTGATGTCAACTCTGATGGAGTAATTAACTTTGCTGACTACAATGTAGTTCAAAGATATTTTGATATAAATGCTGGACCATCTTCGGATTCCGATATTAATATGGATGGTGTTATCAATATCCTTGATCTGGTATTGGTGATCTCTAATCAGGATTAATAATTCATAAATTTATGAACGATAATGCACTTTCTGAAGATATCTTTTGATATCTTTAGATATCATTTTTATTTTTGATATAATTTTGTTTTTTGTGGTTTGGCTTGATTCTAATTTTCGATTCTTGTTATAGATGTGTACGTTTTGTTCTTACGATCTATTCAGTTTTTGAGTGTTATTGAAGCTTTGTTAATTGGGCTGATGTGGTTATTCTCCATTTTTTATATTGGAAATATTAGTTATTATCATGTAAACACGGACATTTTCTAATTTATATTTGCAAATATATAATATGTATGCATATTTTTGATTTTGAGTACACACTGTTGATATACATGTCCAAAGACTCGGTTTATTACATGAAAATATTCAGGTGGTTTTCTTCTGCCTGTATACGAGTAGTAAAAAAGCTCAAAGGGTCAAACGATGTGTGCAAAAAAATTGGGAACATTTAATGGTAAAAGAACATCGATCAATTTGAGATCAGATACTCAGAGAATAGTTTCAAAAATAGTTCTGACTACGATTCTAATTATATTTTCGGTGAGTATTGCGTCAGCTACAGATTATTACGTATCTCCAAACGGGAATAATGCCAATAATGGATTATCTGTTTCTAATTCCTGGGCAACTCCTTCCTATGCTGCAAAGCAGGTTTTACCAGGAGATACGATATACCTGATGGATGGTACATGGTACAATGAACACATTGTTCCTGCACGTAGCGGTACGGTAACAAGTCCCATCACTATTAAAGCCTATAATGGGATGCCGAAGCTGGATGGGAACGATTATTCTTCAACCGGTGGTATCGCCATTAATCTAAGGGGCTATGATCACTGGAATGTAGATGGCCTAAGCTTTGAGGACTATGCAACCGGTGTTTACATGAGAAATACTAATGGTTGCAATGT
>NZ_CAAGTW010000009.1:0-133820 GCF_900774285.1 Methanococcoides sp. NM1 | reverse complement strand
CCAAAGCCCAGTTATATGTAAACCTACACGCCCCAATATGTTTTAAGAACATTACTTCTTGTTCTTTTTTTGGATACAGTCTATACTTGTAGGCTTTTAACATCGTATATATAATACCATTTAACACTATATATAATTCAAGTTAATGTGGATGGGAGTATATTTCTGTTACATTGTAGATAGTACGACTTTCATCTCCCAGCTTACGCAAGGAGTCTTCTCGTCTTATAAGATAAATATACACTATAAATAAGTAAATTCCAGCAATATATTCAGGCAGTTATCGATACATAAATATTGACCAGAAATTGCATAACAAGCATACCCAGAAGAGCTGCAAATGGAACCGTCAGGTTGTCTGATCTTTCTGACCTTGCTTCCACATACATGCCTGCGATCCCGCCTGCAATAGACAGGGGACCTGCAAATGGAAAGCCACAAATGATTGCCCCAAGGATGCCAGCAGCGGTTCCTTCAATTGTCTTCGATGAATCCCCATAGCACATCTTCCCGTGAATACCTATGATCGTAGCAAGCCCATCCCCAACTGCAAGGACAACGATGGAAGCATAACATATGCCCTCATCCAGCCTGTAGGATAACAACAGAAGTGCCAGTATCGACACCAAATAAAGCAAAGGTGCTGAAGCAAATTTTTCGTACTCGTTCTTTCTCCAGAGGACCTTGAAAAGTGAATACGATCTTATTTTTGGTTTTATCAGCTCCATCCCCAGAAAGAGAAAAGTGAGGAATATGACAAGTCCTACTGCGGTCTCCTTTCCGGAATAGACCGCTATCACCGGAAAAAGAGCTCCAAATAGGTGTACCACTTTTCTTAATGGCAGATAGGAAAGGGAGCGCGGGACCGTACATGCAAAGTTTTTCAGCACCATTTGTTCACCGGTGAAAAATCATATATGCATAGTTATTGATTAGAACTAAATGATAAAACTAAAGGATGATGTTCAAGCCGGCGTGGTCAAAAAGCGCTATATACTCGGCAGAAGGGACGAGAACGAAGAGGGAGTGCTTCATATTGGCAGATACCTCGCCCTTGACAGGTCTTCAGGATCACATGTCGCCATTGATGCATTAAAACCACACGCGATCCTGATATGCGGGAAAAGGGGCTATGGAAAATCCTATACCATGGGCACCCTCATCGAGGAGATCGCACTTTTGCCCTAGGAGATCAAACAGAATGTCGCATCCCTTGTTATCGACACAATGGGAATATTCTGGACACTTGGAAGAGGGAATGATCCCCAGGCAGAGCTGCTGCAGGAATGGAATATGGAGCCGGCAGGATTCGCTGCGGAGGTCTTTGTGCCTGCAGGTCATGTAGATGAGTATAAGGAAAGGCATATCGAAGTGAAGCCGTTCTCAATTCCTGTGGCACATTTACATGGTTATGACTGGTGCGAACTTTTCAACATCGAAGTGACATCTCCGCTGGGGGTGCTTCTGGTCAGGATAATAGAGGAGATGCGGGAAAATGAAGGGAACTTTTCCTTCGGAAATATCATTAACAGGATCAACGCGGACGACAGGACGGATGATGTTACGAAAATGGCAGCTGAGAACTATTTGAGGACCGCTGCCTCATGGGGAGTTTTTGAAAAGGATGCCTGCGGAATTTCCGAACTTATCAAAAGCGGATGCACATCAGTACTTGATGTGAGCGCTATCGAAAACAAGATCGTACGCTCTGCGGTAGTGGGGATCATTGCAAGAGATATCTATACCAGACGTTTGCAGGAAAGGCGTTCTTATGAGAGAATGATCATGGGCGATGAGGAGATCGAGCAGAAGATGCCCATGGTCTGGATGTTCATCGATGAAGCCCACCTGTTCGTGCCTTCAAAAGGAGAGACTTTAGCATCAGACGTCCTTATCAACGAGTGGGTGCGACAGGGAAGGCAACCGGGATTATCAATAATCTTTGCGACCCAGCGACCTGCGGCACTGCATCCGGACATCATATCCCAGTCCGACATTGTGATATGCCACAGGCTCACTGCAAGAGATGATATTGAGGCACTGGAAGCCATCCGTCCGACATACATGAAGGAGAACATCGGGGATGCCATCAGGAAGATGGGACTGGAGAGAGGGATAGCATTCGTTGTGGATGACACGTCAGAGAGCACACACCTTGTGAAGATCAGGCCAAGATACAGCTGGCATGGCGGGAACGAGCCAAGTGCATTGAATGAAAGGAGATGAGAATAATGGATATTAAGAGAAGTGCGGACATGGTGATCAACACCTGCATGGGTGCGAAGAAAGGAGAAACTGTGCTTATCGTTAGTGATACATGCACTGACGAGAAGATCACAAAGGCGCTGTATGCCTCTGCGGTCGAAGCGGGATGCGAGACTCTGATGCTGACAATGGAACCGAGAGAGCAACACGGTTCAGAACCGCCTATGCTTGTTGAAGAGGCTATGAAGAGCTCTGATGTCCTGCTTGCTCCTGCATCAAAGTCACTTACACATACCCAGGCACGCAAACATGCGTCCGAGAACGGTACAAGAACCGCCACAATGCCGGGAATTACCATCGGCATGATGAAGGAAGGAGGCTTGAACGCTGATTATGAGAAGATCAACAGCTTAGCAGAGGAATTGCTTGAAACTCTCAAGGGATCAAAGGAAGTTCACATCACCACTGAACTGGGAACTGACCTTATCATTGATGTAGAGGGTGGGAAGTGGATGGCGGACACCGGCATGTGCCACGAGAAAGGTACGACCACCAACCTTCCGGCAGGAGAGATGTACATAGCTCCGAAGAATGTGAACGGAAAAGCTGTGATCGACGGGTCCATGGGAGGTATCGGATTGCTTGAAGAGCCACTGGTCATCGAGATCAAGGACAGGAAGGCTGTGAGCTTTGAAGGAGAGGGTGCTGAAAAGCTTGAAAGGATGGTGAACGATGTCGGACCGGACGGACGTAACATCGCAGAGCTGGGGATCGGCATCAATCCGGCTGCAATGCTTATCGGGGTCATTCTTGAGGATGAGAAGGTCGGCGGCACGATCCATATTGCACTGGGAGACAATTCCACTTTTGGCGGGGATGTTACCGTTGACCTCCATCTGGATGGCATTATCACAAACCCAAAGGTCCTTGTTGACGGCATTGACCTGAAGGTCGAGCGTTTTGCCTGAGATCTTCTGATATTGTGCCAAAGTTATATGTTGACACGGAAATATTATGCCGGTAGAAAGTACTTAAATAACTGAAAGATATAATCAGAGCATAGATTTCACACTTACTTGAAAATATCACCGGTGATTATAATGAAAGGAAGAGTATGGAAGTTCGGAGATGACGTAGACACTGATGCCGTCATCCCTGGAAGATACCTCGTAATGAACACTCCCGAGGAACTTGCCCCGTATGCTTTTATCGGAGTGCGCCCGGATTTTGCTGAGAACGTTAAGGAAAACGACATTGTTGTTGCAGGCAACAACTTCGGATGTGGCTCATCAAGAGAACATGCACCTATCGCCCTTAAAGGAACAAAGGTCGGATGCGTTATCGCAAAGTCATTTGCAAGGATCTTCTTCAGGAACGCAATTAACATTGGTGTTGCACTCCTTGAGTGCCCTGACACCGACAAGATAGATGATGGAGATGAGATCTCCGTAGACTTTGAATCCGGTACTATCGAGAACCTTACAAAAGGTGAGAAGTACCAGGCTACACCTTTACCTGATTTTGTCCGCGGTATTGTAGATGCCGGCGGATTAAAGGAATACACAAGGAAGATCATTGATTGATCTTGCTTTTCCTTTTTGTTCTTACGTTGGTACCTATCAACGTTCACGCTACCTGAATAAAATATGACAATTTAACCTTGAATAACCAATTGGAGGAAATTTATGGCACAATATAAAGTACCAGTCCTGCCTGGTGACGGTATCGGCCCTGAGATCATAGCTGAGGGTAAGAAGGTCATCGATGCAGCTGGAGAAAAGTTCGGATTCGATGTTGACTGGATAGAATACCCACACGGTGCAGACCACTATCTTGAGACAGGTGAACTGATATCCGAGGATTCACTCAAAGAGCTTTCAAATTACGAGGCGATCTATCTCGGTTCTATCGGAGATGACAGGATCGAACCTGGTGTACTTGAGAAAGGTATCCTGCTTGCCGCAAGGTTCTACTTCGACCAGTACATCAACCTGCGCCCTATCAAACTTCTTGAAGGCGTATGGTGTCCAATTAAGGACAAGACCCCTAAAGACGTTGATTTCGTTGTTGTCAGGGAAAACACCGAGGACTTCTACATCGGCATCGGTGGACGTGCAAAGACCGGCATGAGCAAGGACCTGCTTGAGGTCAACAGGACACTCTACAATGCAAAGTTCGGACTTGACATCGAGACCGACAGCGAGGAGATCGCATACCAGATCGGCATGATCTCAAAGGAAGGTACACAGAGGGTCATGAACTATTCCTTCGACCTTGCTGAGACAAGGAACAAGCACGTTTCATCAGTTGACAAGGCAAACGTCCTTTCAGACATCTACGGATTCTGGAGAGAGGAGTTCAACACAATTGCTGCAAACCACCCTGATGTTAAGACCGACTTCAACTTCGTTGACGCTATCACCATGTGGTTCGTCAAGAACCCTGAGTGGTTCGATGTGGTCGTCACCCCTAACATGTTCGGTGACATCATCACTGACCTTGGCGCAATGGTACAGGGCGGTCTCGGACTCGCACCTGGTGGAAACATCAACCCGAACGGTACAAGCATGTTCGAGCCAATCCACGGTTCAGCACCAAAGTACAAGGGCCAGAACAAGGTCAACCCTATCGCAACCATCTGGGCAGGCGCAATGCTCATCGAACAGCTCGGTGAGAAGGAAGCTGCAGACTCCATCGTCTCCGCTATCGAGAAGAACATCCTCGAAGCAAAGGTCCAGACCTACGACATGGGTGGCAGCAACGGCACATCCGATGTTGGTGACGACATCGCAAGGATCCTGCTCGAGCAGTAAATTTAACATTTTTATTTTTGCCTTCACGTCAGGATTTGACGTGGAGGAACTTTGATTTTTGAGATTTCATATTATTGATTGTATCCGGTTAGCTGCAAGTTTCATCTCACCTACCAATTAGTACACCATCAATACAATCAATGTGCAACCACTATACAATCAATAGAGCATCTATCCCCATCCGGATCTGAAAATCCCATAGCCCCAGAAAGGAAACTATATATGAGCAGGAACAAGATATATTATAATGGACGCAATTCGTGCGCCATTGATACAAATTGACAAAAGGGACAATTGCGGGGAGAGATCATGAAGATAAAGAGATTTGCAGTAAAGAACCTTTTTGGGACGTTCGACCATGATATCCCGCTGAACACAGATGAACACATCACTATTCTTCATGGACCCAATGGCATAGGTAAGACCATGCTGCTTCGGATGCTCAATTCCCTTTTCCGTTCTAACTACTATGAGCTTTATCGCATCCCTTTCAGTAAACTGACAGTTGAATTTAGTGACAGGAGCAAGCTTGTTGTGAAGAAAAAACTGCATCTGGAGGGAAACTTACCCCATAACCCGGATGACAACACCTATCGGGAACTGGGATTTGAATTGTTAAGACCGGGCAAGAAGAAACAGCGCTACACTGTCAAGCCCATTGACATAGAAGAAGTGTTCTCATCTTTCAAAGTAGAGCACATGACACCTGAGCTTGAAAGGATCGATGACAACACATGGGTTCATTTCCCGACACAGGAGAAGCTAACATCTGAAGAGGTTATGAGCCTGTTCAGCGACCGTTTGCCACAGAAAAGGAAAGACGAACCTGCATGGCTCAGGAATACACTGGATTCGATCAATATCTGCTTCATTAAGACGCAGCGACTTTTGAGCATCTCATACTCACAGCCGGTAGAGACAGAGAGGAAAACATCTGTAACCCCTTCGGTTGTCAGTTATTCCGAAGAGCTGGCAAACCTGATGCAGCATAAACTTGCAGAGTATGCAACCCTTTCACAATCCCTTGACCGTACCTTCCCCGGCCGGATGCTAAAGAACGGAGAACATCCTGAGACCTCTATAGAGGACCTAAAAAGGGAATTAAAAGACCTTGAGCAAAAACGCAAATGTTTCATTGATGCAGGATTCATTGATACTGAAGAAGGAATTGACGTTGATGAGCTCAAAGAGATAGATGAGAAGAACAAGAACTTCCTGCAGCTATACATCAAGGATGTTGAACAAAAGCTCAGCGTCTTTGATGAGCTTACTGAGAGGATCGACCTCCTTATCAAGATCATAAATTGCAGATTTTTATACAAGAAATTATCCGTAAACAAAAAAGACGGTTTCATATTCACGACATCAGGGGATATGCGGCTCTCCCCCACCAAACTGTCTTCCGGAGAACAACAGGAACTTGTATTGTTCTATGAGCTGTTGTTCCATGTTGATCCTGAATCCCTGATACTCATTGATGAACCTGAGATCTCACTGCATGTTCTCTGGCAGCAGCAATTCCTCAGGGACCTGCAAGCCATCACACAGCTGGCAGGCTTCGACATACTCATTGCTACGCATTCGCCACAGATCATACATGACCGCTGGGACCTCACCGTCGAACTTCGAGGACGTGACGATGAAGAAATACCTGACAGCCGATGACATAGCCAACAGCGCCAGGATGATGCGTACCCAGTATCACGGGAGCATCATGATAATCGAAGGCAGCACCGACATGAGGCTTTACAAGCGTTTTGTAGATGACAGGAAATGCAGACTTATTCCTGCCAATGGGAAGGAGAACGCTATCAAGGTTGTCAAAATACTCGATCGCTCTGATTTTAAAGGCATTCTGACAATAGTTGATGCTGACTTCTGGCGCCTTGATGGCATCGATCTCAAAGACAGGAATGTGCTTGTCACCGATACACACGATCTTGAAACAATGCTTATAGCATCAGAAGCTCTCGACAGGCTTCTGGAGGAGTTCGCGACACCTTTCAAACTGCAAAAAATGAGAAGAACGGTACGTGAATTACTTCTTGAGGCAGCCATGCCCATAGGACTTTTCAGATGGCTTTCCTCATCCTCGAAAGACAAACTCTCACTCAGGTTCAAGGACATTCACTTTGATAATTTCATGCAAAAGTTTCCATTATCGGTCAATATCAAACATCTGATAAGGGAAGTCAAGGAAAACTCGAACGAACATTCCCTGAATGAAAAGACCATTAAGAGAAAGATGATCACTCTCCTGAAAGAAGAGCATGATCCCTGGCAGACATGCTCAGGTCACGACATCGTAGAAATACTGGCATTTGGCCTGCGTGAGGTTTTCGGAAATTCCGATTCCCGATATGTGACCGAAGGGATCATTGACAGAAGTATGAGGCTTGCCTATGACATCACAATGTTCAGGGAAACCGACCTTTATATATCGATACAGGAATGGGAAGACCGAAACCCGTCTTTTGTAGTCCTCCAGTGAAATGTAGAGATCAAAGTTTCGACATTTCACTATAATCAAGCACCATCGAAACAGGGGATGTTGCAACCGGAATACCGGCTTCCTCAACTGCAGCTACCAGATTCACACCCACGGCCACCAGTATGCCGGCCATTCCTTCTTCCACAGGAGCCCCCACCATAGCATCAGAAGAATCTCCTATGCTCAGTACCCCGCCAATACCTGAATCTTCCAGGTATTTAAGCACTTCTTTCGTCTTATCGATCGCAGAAGAGGGTATGTTTCGCATGTTGGCAAGGATACGGCCATTGCCTGTGTCCAGTACGTCCAGGACCGATGTCTCATGGCGCATCATGAATATCTTGACAGGGTCTATCGAGGTTCCCGAATATGATATCATATCAAGGAACTGTACCGGATCATTGTGTTCCATCTCTATGATGCCGCCATAAGCAGGTTTGATAGGAATACCGCTTTTGAGAAGAAGACCATCGAATGTAATACTGCAAACAGTTGCTATGTTAACACAGCCTGGCGGCACATATACCCGCGGATCCGAGTCCTCTTCGAATATCTTTATGTTAGGGCTTATGCTGATGTCGCCTGATGATGCGTATTTCATAACATCTATGGCATTATCAAAATCATCCTTGTCCACAGTGGAAAGGTTCACAATGACGTTGCCTTTCTTTGAGAACGAATCATAGTCGGTCTTATAGATAAGTTCCTCGATCCTCGTAATAACAAAATCAAGCCTGTCCCCGATCAGGGCATCGTCCAGTTCCTTCCTGCCGGAAGTAGTGATGGTACGTCCGTTGTAGCCGTGTTTTTCGGTAAATCCCCTTTCATCAAGGATCCTGAGATGATAACGAACAGCACGTTCTCCCAGATTGTAACCGCGATTCTGCAACTCATCTGCAATATTCCTTGCACCTATGGGCTTATCGCTCTCGCTGATAACACGCATTATTTCAATGAGCTTACGTTCTATCTGGGGATCGGTCATCTGTCAGCACCTGATATGATCAAAAAACTAATGGTTTAATTTGGATAATACTGCCTATTCAAAATAAGCAACGTATGTACACCGGATATTAATTTATAATTTGCTATTGCCGGTTATATCTTTCCTGTTTTTAGTATATAAACCATAAGCCATAATCCCATGAATGCGGCCATAACGAACCCCGCCACCCCAAAAAGAGGAACACCACCCACATGAGGCTGCATTCCTGTCTGGATGATAAGAGAAGAGCCTAAAATGATAGAAGAAATGATTAAGCTGAATGCTAACCGGTTGCTTGATGCATTTAGCTCAGCAACGATACGGTCCATTCCATGATGTTCGAACTTTATGTTCAGGTAGCCTTTCTCTGCTATTGACAGTATGTGTGAGATCTGCAACGGGGCCTTATGCAGCATCCGTGCTGTATACCACATGTCAGTATAAAGGGTGTCCGCAATATTACGAGGCCTGAAACGAGTGCGCATGATGTTCCTGGCATAAGGTTCAGCAATGACGGTCACATTGAAGTCCGGAACCATCTGGAGACCAAAACCACTTACCGTCATCACACCCTTAAAGAGCAATGCAATGTTTGGCGGGATCCTTATCTTGAACTTTCTCAGCATGGCCATCATTTCTGCTATCATGAGCGGAGTATCAAGCTGCTTTAATGACCTGCTGTAATATTTGTTCAGAACGTGTTCGTAATCGATCTTAAAAGCATGCACATCAAGGTCCGTGGGGACCATTCCGAAGTCCTTCAGTACCTCAAGGAACTGGTTCACATCGCCTCTCGTAATCGCGATCAGGGCATCGATCAACAGGTTCCGTATCTCTTTGGATATATGCCCGACCATCCCAAAATCAAGGAGAGCGATCCGGCCATCCTCCATGATAAGGACATTTCCGGAATGCATGTCAGCATGGAAGAAGCCGTCCTCGAAGATCTGCTTCATAAATGCCTCTGTCCCATATTCTGCAATTTTGTCCCTGTCCAGTCCAAGCTCATCGATCTTTTTGAAATTATCACTTTTTATCCCATCGATATAGTCAAGGGTCAGCACTCTCCGACTGCTGTACTCCCAATAAACGCCCGGAATAATGATATTCAGATCGTCCTTGAAATTGTTCTGGAAACGCTCAATATTACGAGCTTCCTGGGTATAATCCATCTCCGCATATATGGACCTTTGAAGCTCGTCCACTATCTCCACGGGATTGTAGAGCTTTGCTTCCTCTACATGCTCTTCCGCAAAACCGGCTATACTATAAAGTATGTCGAGATCTGAATCGATAACCTTCCGGATACCGGGTCTCTGGACCTTCACAGCAACGTCCGTGCCACCGTGAAGCTTTGCACGGTGCACCTGCCCGAGGGATGCCGCAGCAACCGGTTTTTTATCAAAAGAAAGGAACAGGTTCTCGACCTTATCACCTAACTCTTCTTCAATGATCCTTTCAACTTCCGAGTAATCGAACGGCGGTACATCGTCTTGAAGTTTGGAAAACTCTTCCGCATATTCTTTTGGGATAAGGTCCTGACGCATGCTCATGAGCTGGCCGAACTTAACGTAGGTGGGACCGAGCTCTTCAAGTACCATACGTACCCTTGCAGGACCTGTTCTAGCCTCGTCGCCTTTACCGAAACGACCCTTGAACCTGGACCTGAGGGAACCAAGGGACCTGATGCCCATCTGATCCACAAAGTACCCGAACCCATACTTGATGAGCGTATCAATGATTATCCCATAGCGTTTCACCATGGAATACCTGCGTACTGCCCTGGAAGCCATCCGACATTCTACCTGCCATTAAATGCTATATGGCAACCTATGCAACTAATAAAAAACCGCTAAGATCTTCCAAAAATAAATGGAAGGAATGATCAAAAGATCATTCTTCTTTTTTCTTTTCCTTTAACAGCTCTTCCAGATCTTCGATCTTTTTGTGAAGGGATTCCATCTCTTCCTTAGTAGCAAGGTCGGCCTTTCCAAAGACTTCCTGAACCTTTGAAGATATCTTATCTTCAAGGTCTTCCTGCTGTTGTCTTCGCTTTTCGATCAGGTCCTCGACGAACTTTTTACCTTCCTCCTTGTTGAATTCACCATTCTCAACAAGTTCTTTTACCATCTCATCGATCTTCTCTTCGGTAATCGCGTACAGGCCCAGACCAAATAGTCCTAACTTCTTCATAGTATCTATCATCAAAATTTAACCTCCCGTAATAGAAGTTAACTTTTTTAGGATATATAGTTTGTGAAAATAGTATTATAGTTAACTACCAATGCATTTTAACTGATAAGATCTAAAAACCATGCTCAATCGATGGTTCAATAGTGAGGCTATTCGTTTTAAATCAACGGTTCGTAACTATAAAAAGAATAGAGATTATCAAATTAGCTCATAAATCCTCCCATTCTAATTTGATGACATTTTCCTCACACATAATTTGCAAATGAGTTAGTTTCTTTAACTCCATTTTGCAAATTTGTGGTTGCAAGTAACTGATACGCTATAAAATTCATAATCGAATAGAGTTTCTTACTGCTATTTTTCATTCATCTGATATCAAATTTAACTGTCCGTTTCATGTTCTTGTGTACTCGTTCACATTCACTCCTGTGTGAATAATCTTCATCGAATCCATCATCTGGTAGTGTCCCCCATTTGAAATCTTACAAGTGGCCCCCATCCCATTTAATAAATCGATATTAGAGAGGAAGCAGTGATCAAAGAATAAGACCTCACCCTTTCGCTCTAACTGCTTCTCCTTTGTTTCTGTTGTTTTCGAGCATGCTAGACGTGTTGCTATCAGGACACTAAGGAGTCGTAAACGAAGTCCTGTTACTGGCAGAATCTATTTTTGTTGTTATTCACAAACTATATATGTTGTAAGTATGTGAATACTAACAAGAATCATATCTACTATATGATTTATGGGGAAATAGGAACATTCAT
The DNA here is from genome assembly GCF_900774285.1 of Methanococcoides sp. NM1. NCBI lineage: Archaea > Methanobacteriati > Methanobacteriota > Methanomicrobia > Methanosarcinales > Methanosarcinaceae > Methanococcoides > Methanococcoides sp. NM1. The sequence continues at coordinate 122,368 of NZ_CAAGTW010000009.1, read as the reverse complement.
GGAAAATAAATGAGAAGTACAATGCTTCCACTACAGTTTGATTATTTTAGAGGGATTGTTATTGGCACACTTGCATATGCTATCTCAAAAAAAGAAAGTAAATGGTAAATCGATAATGGGGGAGTATTATGATAAAAACACTGATAGAGTCACTTCAACAGCTTGGCCTGACTTCCTATGAAGCGAAGCTGCTTATTGCACTTACACAGTATGGGAGCGGGACTGCAGCAGACATCCACGCATTCTCAGGCATCCCGCGCTCTGCGGTATATGGTGTGATCACTAAACTAGAGGACAGAGGACTAATCGAGGTCCAGACCACCAAACCAAAGCGTTACAAAATAATAGCCCCAGACAAGGTCATTGACAAGCTAAAAGTGAATTATGAAAAAGCGGTCCAATTTTCCCTGAAACACCTTGAGAGTATATACTCTACAAAAGGTGGAAATGTGGAAGAAGATGCCGCATGGAATATCAGCGGCGTGAAGAAGGTAAATGATAAGATCGCCGAGATGCTAAAGTCGGCCAGTAAAGAAATCATATTTGCCTCATCATACCCCTCACTGAACAGACTAATTGAAATATATCCGATAATGGACAGCATAAAACAAACTGTTCGGGAGAAAATCAATGTGGGAGTAAAAGTAAAGATAACCGGACAAAATGAAAATGACATGTGTGATATTGCAAAAGATTTTCCCGGAGCTGAGATCAGGGTCACGGAGACAGAAAATAGTATCCAGCCTTTGAAAGGTGGAATACTTGCGATTGATAACAAGGAACTGCTTATAATTACCATAAAAGATGAAAGAATTCCATTGAATCTTACTGCTACACAGTACAACGGAAAAGAAGAGGTCCATATCTTCATGCATTTCATGGAGGTGGAATGGAATAGTTCCAGACCAGTTGATGTATGAATGACTTATCATTCTAAAAACACAATTGTTTGCCCAGCACCATAAATTGATTTAAAGTATCTTCACACTTCCCATCGCCCTACTGATCATACGTAAGTTCATTAGCAAAGTAAAGTGTGAACTAAAAATATACTCATCGAGCAGGACCATAGTACCTGTGCAAATTATTCAGTTATTGCATATTATTTGTAGTAGTCCCAATTATACAAAAATCGATCTTTATAAATAAAAACAAGAGACCAAAAGAAGGAATAAAAATGGCTGGCGAGACATTAATCAATGAGCATTCCAAACCGAAAGGAATGGCAGAAGTGAATGATATTTGCACCTTCCAGAAAGAACAGAAAGCATCCTTCCCAACCCTTTCCTGCAACGAACAAAAGGTATCACACATAAAGCACACGCGATCTATCTGTCCTGAATGTATGAAGGAGATAGATGCTGAAGTGTTTGTAGAAGATGGAAAAGTATTCATTGAGAAGTCATGCTATGAACATGGTACTTTCAAGGATATATACTGGTCGGATGCTGAACTTTATGAAAAGTTCGATCAATATCATGAATTAGGTATAGGTACCTCAAACCCGATGACGCAGGACATGGGACCTCTTCTTGGCTGTGGACTGTGCCCAAATCACAAAACAGGTACCATTCTGGCAAATATCGATGTCACAAACAGATGCAATCTTAACTGCCCGGTCTGTTTTGCAAATGCAAAGACGAGTGGATACATCTATGAACCGACCGTCGAACAGATCCGGAACATGCTGCTGTTGCTTAAGAATGAGCGACCTGTTCCATGTTATGCAGTCCAATTCTCAGGCGGTGAGCCTACGGTGCGTAACAACCTGCCCGAAATTATCGCAATGGCACGGGATCTTGGCTTTGTGCAGATCCAGATTGCCACCAACGGGGTACGGCTTGCAAAAAGTATAGAGTTTGCCAGAAAATTGAGGGAGGCAGGACTTCATACCGTATACCTTTCGTTCGATGGTATTGGAGAGGAGCCGTACCAGATAATGCGTGGCTTCGATGCCTTTCCTATGAAACAGAATGCAATAAAGAACTGCCGTCAGGCAGGACTTAACAGTGTCACACTGGTACCAACGCTTGCAAAAGGTGTGAATGACCACCAGGTCGGAGATATTATAAAGTTTGCATCCGAAAGACTCGATGTTGTCAAGGGGATCAATTTTCAGCCAGTTGCATTTACGGGTCGTATAGACCAGGCTGAAAGAGAGAACAAACGTATCACGATCCCGGATCTCATGATACTTGTTGAAGAGCAGACCGATGGGCAGATCTGCAGGGATGATTGGTATCCTATACCCTGCGTTGTGCCAATCTCCAGATTCGTATCTGCCATGCGCAATAAATCGGTTCCTGAATTTACGATGCATCCTCACTGCGGAACAGCTACCTATGCTTACAAAGAAGGCAATCAGTTGATTCCAATAACCCGTTTTGTAGACGTAGAAGGATTGTTCGAGTTTTTTGATGAAGTGACACCGCAGATCAATGACACAAGATCCCGTATAAGAAAAGCCAGCCTGGTAACCAAGACCCTGAGCAGGATTCCGAGTTTCATAGATCAAAAGAATGCTCCCAAATCCATAGATATTACCAAATTAATGATAGATTTCTTTAAGAAAGGCACATCTGAATCCACAAAATCGTTTCATAGGAACAGCCTGTTCCTAGGCGCCATGCATTTCCAGGACCCGTATAACCTCGATATTGAGAGAGTGCAGCGATGCGGAATACACTATGCCACACCTGATGGCCGCATAATTCCGTTCTGCTCGTATAATACAATGCATCGCCAGGATGTTGAGGAAAAGTTCTCAAAACCTTACACAGAAAAATATAAAGGTAATGCATGAGCTGTGCCTGAAATAATCTCAATCTTCTTGAAAAAAGAGTTATGCTTTTAAAGTGAAAAGCTAATTTGATGGTCTCGAATAGCTGACCGGTTCTCACGAACCTTGCCCGATATCAGCTCACTTAACCTGCAAGCTCTTCGATGGTATGCTCAAGATATCTTGCATTACTCATCTCGATGAATTTCTGGCAGACATCCCTTGCATCGCCATCCATGATAATGGAACCGTTCTCGAAAAGAACAGCCCTGTGTGCCACTTCCTTAACGAAGTCCATGTGATGGCTCACAAGCACGATCGTTGTGCCAAAAGTTGCATTGATCCTCTTCAGGGAATTGGTCACATCCCTTAATGTTACGGGATCAAGGTCACCAAATGGCTCATCCAGCATGAGGATCTCAGGGGATGTTGACAGTGCAAGTGCTATGTAAGCCCTGACATGTTCGCCACCGCTTATCTGGTAGGTGGTCTTGTCAAGAATATCCAATGGAAGGTCCAGTGCCTCAAAAATGGGTACTGCATATTTATCCACATCAGTGCTCAACACAGATGGGAACAGCTTTGGATAGATTTCCATTGAAAGACGCATCTGGTTAAGTACCTTTGATCTCTCGTCCTCGCCCATATCCGGAAGCTTGTAAATGATATCCAGCATCTCTTCGGAAATGTCCATTTCCTCTGCTTTCTTTCTTGCATGTTCAAGTGCGCCGTGCATCTTCATGCTTAACCTGAACCCTATCTGCTGACGTATGGTCGAGTGGGGGGAAAGAGAGAATTCCTGATGCATTATACTGATCTTTCTCCACAGTTCCAGACGCTGTTTGGTGAAATTGGACATGTCAACCCATTCACCTTCATGACAGAAGGTCACATCACCCTCTTTCGGAATTGTCAGGCCTTCCATTATCTTCAAAAATGTGGTTTTGCCTGCTCCTGATGAACCGATGAAACTTATGATCTCCCCTTTGTTGATCTCCAGGGATTGGTCTTTGATGTTAAGAACCTCACCCACACGAATCAGAGCCAGCCTCTTTGAGATATTGCTTGCCCTTATACAGGGGACCTTTTCCTTTAGTTCTGTCAGATCCACCCTTGGTTTCAGGTCTTTGAGGAAGTTCTTCAAAACTGCCCTGGGTTTACCATCTTCAACAACCTTACCTTTCTCGATATAGATGACACGGTCTGCAAGGTACGTGTGGACTTCCGGAAGATGGGATACCACGATGATCGGGATATTCAACCGGTCCTTGAGCTGCAGGATGACATCCATAACCTCCTGCTTGGTATCAGGACCTGTCATGGTAACAGGTTCGTCAAGAAGTAAAAGACGTGGCTGGGCTGCAAACTGGCGGGCAACGATCAAGCGCTGTTTTTCACCACCGCTCAGCAGGTTCGATGAATGAAGTGCTTTTTTTTCAAGTCCCACAAGACGCAGATATGCCATGGACTTCTCGTAAAGTTCGTCATAATAAGGTGCATCCGGCTCAGGAAGAGCCTCATAGCCAATATAATGGCTGTTCAGCCTGCGTATAATGTTCTCGATCGCCGGACCGTTCCACAGACCGAAATTACGCTGAAAATGAATAGCAGTGTTCCTGCCAAGAAGTTTTGAACCATCAGTACCGGAATCACTGGTGATCAGCGAACCGTCCAGCTCGATACTACCGCCATTGAAAGGTTCAACACCTCTTAATATTTTGAGAATGGTGGTTTTTCCACTACCACTCTTACCCGTGATGCCGAGGATCTCTCCATCGGCCACTTCAAAACTGACACCATCCAGAACACGTACATTGCCTGAACCTGTCTCGTAATCTTTTACAATATCGGAAACCCTGAGCATAACTAAACCCCCAACAGTATCCATTTATCACTTTTTGATAGCTGACACAAGTTCTTCTATCTTATTCCTGACATCATCGGTCTCTTCGACGATCGTACCTGTCACGATAATGTCAGCACCGGCATCTGCACAGATCTTTGCAGTCCTGCCATCACGGATACCACCGCCGACAATTAACTTATTGTCTCCGAGAACGTGTTTTACCGCACCGATTGTAGCGGGAGTCACCGGCTGGTCTGCACCTGAACCGGCTTCAAGGTAAGTGTAATGCATGCCCATGTATTTTCCCGCAAGGGAATAGGCCACTGCAAGCTCCGGTTTGTTGCGAGGGATAAGTTTTGCATCGCCCACCCAGCCAACAGTACCTCCGGGCTCAGTTATGATGTAGGCCATGGAAATAGGTTCGATCCCGTACTTGTAAACAAGTGGTGCCCCCATTGCCTGATTCGTTGTGACGTAGTTGATGTCACGGGAATTCAAGAGGCTCATAAAAAGGACGGCATCTGCATAAATGCTTAAGCCGCCAGCATTTCCCGGGAAAAGAATAGTAGGAACATCTATCTGCTCCTTTATCTTTAACAAGGTCTGATCTAATGCCAAACCTCCGGCTCCAGTGGAACCACCGATCAATATAGCATCTGTACCCCCATCTACTGCAGCTTTTGCAATATCTGCAGCAACTTCGGGAGCCTGTGATGCCGGATCGAGAAGGGTTAAGTGAACTGTACCTTCGCGTTCTGCGATCTCGTTGAGGTACTCTTCCACTTTCATATGTAGATCAGCTATTCCTAGCTTCCTTGGATTTTACACGCAGGTTACTGTAACCGCATTTTCTGCACCTTGTTGCTCTGATAGCATTTCGTGCACTGCATTTCATACAGATCTTTTTATTAAGGATCCTTTCCTCTGCTTCTGGAAATCTTGCCATGTTCTCACCTGATTGATTAATAGTATAATAATATGTTATTTGAAACTGATAGTCATCAGCAATACAGGCTGGCTACATGCATTTCAAAACATATAACTGTTTTGGGATAAAGACAAACACGTTTACAAAAAAGTGAGAAGCAGACTGAAGCAAAAATAAAGCCAGAGCTTACCGAAAATAAATGAGAAATAATGATAGAACAAATATTAGAATAGTAATTTAATGACAGTGATCAGGGATCGATTTGTCGACTTTATTGGACGACATCTCATTGGGCGACCCTTACCCCGATATCCTCCCCATCTCAGGTCGACCTAAAGGATTTACAAATGCCATACAAACCTTGAAAGGTCATGGGTTTTTATACCCAATGGCGTTCTACCTTCTGACTCACTGCCACACCGTACCATTTATGACACGGTAATAGAGAATATGTTTTAAAACTATTAGTGGATTTTGATATACAACCTGATAACAAAAAAGAAGTTAGAAATTCAAAAAGAAAAATAAGAAAGAGAATCAAAAACGGAAAAGGACAAGATCGATGATCTTAGTCCTTAAGAGCAGCAATAAGCAGCTCACGGGCCTGACGTGCATCTGCACGGCCCTTTGTCTTCTTCATGACCTGACCTACAAGGAAATTGAGGGATTTCTCAGTTCCTCCAAGGTAGTCCTGAACAGCTTCCTCGTTCTCCGCAATAGTCTCGGAGACTGCCTGTGTCACAATATCCCCTTCGACCTTCAGGAGACCTTTCTCCTTTACGACATCCATGGGACTTCCACCGACATCAAGGATCGTCCTGATAACATCGACCGCACTCTTTTCGGTGATCTTCTCCCCCACCACAAGACCGATGATCTCAATGATGTCCTCGGTTGTGAAAGAAGTGATGGCCAGATCCCTGTAATTCAACTCACCCCTGAGCACATCCGCAACCCAGGTTCCTGCTGCACGCGGATCGGTCTTTGAAGCAACTATCTCAAAGAAGTCCGCCACGCGAATATCAGAGGTAAGTGCCTTTGCATGCATCCCCGTGATCCCGTACTGTGAGATAAAACGCTCACGTTTCGTATCGGGCAGTTCCGGCAATGATTCCTGAATAGCCGGTCCCCAGTCGGACACTCTCATTGGCACAAGGTCAGGCTCAGGGAAATAGCGATAGTCATGCTCCTCTTCTTTTGTACGCATGGAAATGGTAACGCCCCTTGCCTCATCAAAGTGACGGGTTTCCAGGACCACCTTGCCACCTCTTCTTAAGAGGTTCTTCTGGCGCATGATCTCAAAGAGAATAGCACGTTCTGCCCCTTTGTGTGAGGAGATGTTCTTGACCTCTACCCTCTGCCCTCCCATGATAGACACATTGGAATCAACCCTCATGGAACCTTCAAGGCTGCCATCGAACACATCAAGATATTCAAGGATGTTTCGCAACTTGTCAAGGAACCTGCGGGCCTCTTTCGGGCTTCTCATATCAGGTTCGGAAACGATCTCGACAAGGGACATTCCAGAACGGTTGTAATCAATAAGTGTTCCTTTGGACTTCTCAATGGTTCCCATGTGCATCAGACGACCAGGGTCCTCTTCCATGTGCGCACGTGTGATCCTTACCACATGCTCCCCATCCTCACCTTCAATAACGACCTTTCCACCACTGACAATAGGGAAATCATACTGGGTGGTCTGGAAACCTTTTGGAAGATCAGGATAGTAATAGTTCTTCCTGTGGAACTGTGTTTGCTCCACAATTTCACAATTGAGCGCCAGGCCGATCTTCATAGCAGCTTCTACTGACTTCCTGTTGATCACAGGCAATGCGCCCGGAAGGCCCAGACAGACCGGACATACGTGAGTATTAGGTTCTGCATCGTGGTATTTTGTAGAACAACCGCAGAACATCTTGGTGTTGAGCTTGTTCAGCTGGACGTGAACCTCCAGTCCGATCATAACACCATCAGGATTATCGTATACCATTTAGATCACCTCTGCAGGACGTGCTTTATTATGATCGGTATTTTGCTCGAATGCATATGCTGAACGAATAATGGTCGCTTCATCGAACTGCTTTCCTATGATCTGTAATCCCACAGGCATGCCATCGGAAAGTCCGCATGGAACTGATATGCATGGAACTCCTGCAAGGTTCATTGGGACAGTGTTCACATCGGTCAGGTACAGGGATAATGGGTCCTCGATCTTCTCACCGATCCTGAATGCAGGCATTGGCATTGTCGGGCCCATCAGGACATCCACATTGGATAATGCTTTCTCAAAATCCTGCTTGACAAGGGTGCGCACTTTCAGTGCCTTGAGATAATACTTGTCCTGGTATCCGGCAGATAGAGCATATGTTCCAAGCAGCACCCTGCGCTGCACTTCTTTCCCGAAATATTCGGCACGTGTCCTTGATGCCATTACATGCCAGTTCTCACCGTCGTTCCTTGGACCGTAGCGTGTACCATCGAACCTCGCAAGGTTGGATGATGCCTCGCTCATGGCAATGGTATAGTAAGCTGCAAGAGCGTATTTCGTGTTAGGCATGGAGACCTTCTCCCATGTTGCACCCATTTCCTCGTACTTGCTGATTGCATCCCAGACAGCCTTCTCAACTCCGCCTTCCACACCTTCACCGAAGTACTCTTCCGGCACTCCGACCTTCAGTCCCTTGACATCATCAACAAGTGCATCGCGATAGCCGATCTCCATGTTAATGGAAGTACTGTCACGCGGATCGTATCCGCCTATTACATCCATGACAGTAGCAATGTCCCCGACACATGTTGCCATTGGACCGATCTGCTCAAGGGAGTTCGCATAGGAAATAAGACCGTAACGTGAGACAGCACCGTATGTTGGCTTGAGTCCAACAACACCGCAGAATGCGGCAGGACAGCGAACTGAACCGCCTGTGTCAGAACCAAGTGAAATTGGAGCCTCGCCTGCTGCGACAACAGCAGCACTGCCACCGGATGAACCTCCCGGCACCCTCTCAAGGTCCCATGGGTTCATTGTAACACCATAACAGCTTGATTCGGTAGATGTACCCATTGCGAACTCGTCCATATTGGTCTTACCGAGTATGACAGCACCTTCTGCTTTCAACCGCTCGATAACATGTGCATCATAAGGTGGCACATAGCCTTCCAGTATCTTTGAGCTGCATGTCGTTGCAAGCCCCTTTGTAGAAATGTTATCCTTGATAGCAATAGGTACACCGGCAAGCAGTCCTTCGCCCTTATCGGCTTCCTTTGCCATCTCAAGTGCACCGTCATAGGTACACGTGTAACCATTGATCCTGCTCTTTCCGATCGTTTCAAGATATGCAGCTGTAACCTCTTCTGCAGAACTCTCGGAGATCTTCTTCTTCACATCAGATATGCTCAACCATTCAACCATCTTTCCACCTCAAATGATCCTCGGTGCCTTGATGTAACCATCTTTCTCGGCTGCAGTGTTCGCAAGCACATCCTTCTGGTCAAGTGATGGTGTGACAACATCTTCCCTGAAGATGTTCATGACATCTGCCACATGATATGTAGGCTCGACACCTTCAGTGTCCACCTCATCCAGTTGACCGAAATAATCCAATACAGAACTTAACTTCACAGCGTAGTCCTCGGCATCCGCATCATCGATCTCGATGCGGGCAAGCCATCCTACGTGTTCTACCTCGTCTTTAGTGATCATTATAGGTTCCTCAGATAATTGGGATAATAACATAGTGTATTCTAATATGACTGATAGAAATCAAGTACTTAATATTAATATGTTGGGTTGTGCGAGTGAACAATAATAGTAACGTGTAAAAGGACCAGTTCATCACGGATTCTCAGCTGTCGAAAGAATATCGATAAAAGCAGGTCGAAAAAGGAAGATCATTCACCGAACTTTCAAAGCTCACAGAACTTCGCGGAGGAAATCTTCTCCTCCACCTGGAGAAATTGCAGAACAAGGGAATGATCAGGCAGCGTGGAGAACGAGGTGAATACCAGATCAGTGTATAGGGTTATGAGGCACTCAATTCATAGCTGAACTTGTGGGAAATTAGGTGTGAACTATAGCAAGATATGATGTAATTGACCATATACTAGCGAGAGAACTTTTGAGTCAGGGCAGATATCACAGGAAGAGGAAGAAAACTGAACAGAATTGAATGATAAGATCGTATTTTCAGCAAATGTCCTATTAATAACCAGATAACACACTATTTTTCAGCTACTTTTTTTTAAGATGGCCCGGACATTATATCCTGTAAAAATCGATCCCATGAAATGCAATTCAGACTTGTATTAATTGAATAGGGAGATAAATATACATTACGAGTGTCCGCATTTCTTTTTTATTGCCAGTCATATATAAATACCATTATAACCAATTTATAATTGGGAATAAAAGAAGGTGGTACAAATGAGACGAAGTTCAAACTTCAGGTTGGAGCTCTCAAGTTCACTATGGGGAACGATCTCACTGTCTTTTGTCGAGATTGATGAGGATCCCGAAAAGCCCCCCTAACGAATTCTTTCTTCTGAAATGGTCAGCCTGATGAGCAGGTTTGGCCTAAGTTTCACTATTTTCCGTGTCCATCCTCAGAGATGACAACGTCATACTAACTCAAATTGCCAAAGCTGACGCTATTCAATAATTAATATCTAACAAAATTAAAGATCTAACAAAAAACAACAAATATATCCATTCAGGAGAGTTCCCGAATGGATGGTTTCACAGGATGAATTTTAAAAAATAATGGAGGTTCAGGAGTCATCCTGATTGTTCATATCTATTTTTAACAGTTTACTGCTGTCGATCCTGCCATCTGCACTAATGCTGATGGAAAATGCAATTGCAGAGGAATCCTCCGCATTTGGCTGCACATAGAGCAAAGTTGTATCTTCCATTTTCATCCCTCATTTATTCCAAAGTTTATCTTTTAAGCTTCCTATCCTGAAATATCAGTTAGGTCGGTTATACCCATGTCCGGAATATATCCGATAAAGACGCCTTCGTTTGATAGTTCCATCATCATTCACTATCGAAGAGAAAACGACAGCAGGGTCATTTGCCTTCTGTGGCTTGTATAAAACCACGTTGCTCAAAAGATATTCATACTTATATGCATCTACCATATTCCCAGGTGTATCTGCCATATTCTTAGTCCCCAAATATTTACACATTATATTCTTTAAGTCAGATCGATGCATGCCAGCAAATGGAAATCATTAGTTGAGAAAACCCAGCCGGATCCCACCTGCAACCCCCATACATTGACCTTGCTACTAGGTTGTTACTTTGAGTATAAATAGTATTGCATAGGGATAAGTTATGTAATCTTAGAAGCTAACTTTCGTTGTTCAGACATTGAAAGCTTCAACGTTCACAAAGAGATCAATGCAATCGCTGCCAAAGCAAGCACGACTCCTATCCACTGCATTGAAGACAGATGTTCTTTCAGGATTATCCATGCAAGCAACACAGTGCTTCCGGGATACAGAGATGCGATCACGGTTGCAATGTCAAGTCTCCCGACCTGGGAAGCCAGTGCAAAGAAAAGGTTCCCACCAGTGTCGAACAATCCTGCAAATATTATAAGTGGAAGAACACTTTTTGAAGGCACAGTTGCTGACTTTCTCAGCAAGGCAAATCCCAGGATCACCACGACTGCAGAGAGCTTTGCGAACGTAAGAGGCCAGAATACTGCTGATTCACTGAAAAGATCGACCGATATGAAAAAAATGCCGAATCCAACCCCCGCCAGTAACGGATAAACGATATCCTTCCTTTTGATCTCACCTTTTTCACCGGTACTGCTGATCAACCACATGGCGGCAATAGCTATCACAAAACCTGCTATCTGGTGCCCTGCAGGCAAGCCTTCATTGAAAGCACCGTAAACCACAGGCAGAGCAACGGCCACCACAGCAGAGATCGGTGCCACAACCCCCATCTTGCCCATGGAAAGCGCATGATAGAGCGCCAGAAGACCAGAACTTCCGGCAACACCTGCAACAAATCCCCAGAACATGCCATTCATTGGCGGGAATTCTTCTGAGAAATACAATGCAAGAAATGGCAAAAGAACAAGACCAACTACCTGTGTTATTATGACAACAGAATAGACACTGGCACGCTTTGTCGCAAATCCGCCACCAAAATCTGCGGCACCCCAGGTTGCAGCTGCTGCAAGACTGAAGAAGATGACAAGGATCTCAGGAGATATCATATGGTTTGCTCCGAAACAAAAAATAGGATCATTTTCGGGTAAATTTGTTCATTTCTATAAATAGGTTCTCACAAGGATGGAAACATCGGTTCATGAAAACTTGTTTTGGTACCGGGTATCCAACAAGAAACCGGGGCTATATATACGAGTATCTTTAATGTACTTAATATCCTAACGATACCAAATTTACAATAACTACAACAAAAAGGAGAGATCAAAAAGATGTATTGCTATCAATGTGAAGAAACAGTAAGTGGACAGGCATGTACCAAAGCAGGAGCATGTGGAAAGAAACCGGAAGTTGCAGACCTTCAGGACCAGCTCACCTACATCCTCAAAGGTATCGCATACTACAACGCAAAGGCACGTGAGAACGGTATCACCGACGAGAAAGTCGATCAGTTCATCATGAACGGGCTTTTCTCAACCATCACTAACACGAACTTCAGCGCAAAGGACTTCCAGAAATACATCAGGGAAGGACTTGAAATAAGAGATGGTGTCAAGCGCAATCTTGTTACAAGGAACATCGACCTTGGAGAAACAAAAGGGCTTTCATTCGGTAACAAGGTCAAAGCCACACTCAGCATGTCTGATCCGGAAACCAGATTTGACATCCCCGGTGCTGCGATCGTCACACCCGAAGCTCTCAAGACCACAAACACAGGTATCCTTGCAACCCAGAACGAAGACATCAGGTCACTCAGGGAATTACTTACCTATGGCCTTAAAGGTCTTGCAGCCTATGCGCACCATGCAAACGTTCTTGGATACAGCGATGACAAGATATTTGCATTCACAGAAAGAGCACTTACTGCAACCCTTGACGACACCCTTTCCGTAGACGATCTTGTCGGACTGGTCCTCGAATGTGGAGAATACGGTGTAAAGGTCATGGCATTGCTGGATGAAGCTAACACATCCACCTACGGCAACCCTGAACCAACTGAGGTTTACCTTGGGGTCAGGGACAATCCGGGCATCCTCATCAGCGGACATGATCTTAAGGACATGGAACAACTGCTCAAGCAGACCTAGGGAACAGGTGTTGATGTCTACACTCATGGAGAGATGCTGCCTGCGAACTACTATCCGGCATTCAAGAAATATGATCACTTCGTCGGAAACTATGGTGGTGCATGGTGGGCACAGAAGAGCGAGTTCGAAAAGTTCAACGGTCCCATACTGATGACGACAAACTGTATCGTCCCTCCAAAGGACAGTTACATTGACAGGATCTATACCACAAGCATTGTCGGTTTTGATGATGTAAAGCACATCGATGCAGACGAGAACGGTGCAAAGGACTTCTCTGCCCTGATCGAGCAGGCAAAGAAATGCAGCTCTCCGGAACAACTGGAAGATGGCACCCTGATTGGAGGATTTGCCCACAGTGCAGTCCTCTCCGTTGCAGACAAGATCGTGGAAGCCGTAAAGGGTGGAAAGATCACACGCTTCGTGGTCATGGCTGGTTGTGACGGAAGGCACAAAGAAAGGGACTACTACACCAAATTTGCAGAAGCTCTTCCTGAAAGTGCTGTCATCCTGACAGCAGGTTGTGCAAAATACCGCTACAACAAGCTTGATCTTGGGGACATCGATGGAATTCCAAGAGTACTCGACGCAGGACAGTGTAATGACTCATACTCCCTTGTGGTCATCGCACAGAAGCTTGCTGAAGCTTTCGGACTTGATGACATCAATGAACTGCCGATCTCATACAATATCGCATGGTATGAACAAAAAGCAGTTCTTGTATTGCTTGCACTGCTGTACCTTGGTGTCAAGAACATAACACTTGGTCCGACACTGCCGGCATTTGTCTCTCCGAATGTCCTCAACGTCCTTGTTGAGAACTTCAACATCGCACCCAACACAACCGTCGACGAGGATCTGGAAAGGCTGCTCTGAGCCTTCCCCCCTTCTTTTTATCCCCTTCCTTCATTATTTTCATCCATTTGTAGCCATTTTTTTCTTTTTATACCCGACTAATTGTTTACCATCAGAACGACCACTAAAAATTCTTTTATACCATAATAAAACAACATATTATGGTGAGAGATATTCAGAACAAACCTAAAGGCGATCAGAACAAGGTCTGGAAAATATTACTTGCACTTGCAGCAATAATTCTCCTGACAATTGCCACTGCAATGATAATAGTTGACCAGAGATACCACATAGGGATACTGTACCTCATCACATCGATATTGTTCTTCAGCTCTGCATATTTGATCACAACCGGCAGGGTCAACATGATGAAGGGATCATCAAATTGGCAGGTAGCTCTCACATTGGGTTTTATCATACTTACAATAGGATTGGCACTGAATGGCCTTTTTTGGGGACTGGGTTTCGTCCTATTCCTGGCAGCCATATTTTCAATACACAAAAATAGTAATTAATTTATTTACCATGAAAGTGGCAAAATATACCGGAAGAAGCATATATAATAGGCAAATGCCAATTTGTCAGCTATAGAACAATTAATGTCCAGAAAAAGATGGAGATACCGATGAGACCAGAAACAAAAGCCGAGCTTATAGCCGTAGGTAGCCTTGATATAGAGCCATCCCTGCTGGGGAAGGTCACAGTCCCGACCGCAGGACCGGGAGCAGGCAAAACAGCATTTTTCTTCCACTCAGGCAACCAAAGGGTCAGGCTTGCCCTGAACAAGGACTCCCCTCTCAAAGCAGTTGCCGATGGAGATGACATTGTCATAATGAGAGATGGTAAAGAGATCGCAAGGGGAGAGATCGAAGAAGAGCTTATCCATTGCCCCGACCAGGCCTACATAAACATGACAGAGAGATGTATCTTCGACTGCAAGTTCTGTCCTGTCCCAAAGCTCAATGGCAAGGTCAAGACCATTGAAGAGGTCGTGGATCTAATAGGCGAAGCGAACGCCACCGGCAAGATGAAGGCCATATCTATCACCTCAGGTGTTGATGAATCAGTGGAGAAAGAACTTGAAAGAGCCCTCGAGGTCGTCCATGCTGTGAAGAAATACGGCATTCCCATTGGTGTTGCAGTTTATCCCACCCCTGATTCTAACATACTTCTAAAAAAAGCAGGCGTTGACGAGATCAAGTACAACGTTGAAACAATGGACAGGGAACTCTATAAAAAAGTCTGTCCCGGACAGGACATGGAAGAGATATTGCAGGCGCTTAAGGGAGCTGTAGAGGTTTTTGGCAAGAACAAGGTATGTGCCAATTTCATCATCGGTCTGGGCGAGACAGATGAAACTGTGGAAAAAGGAATCCGTGAGCTGATCTCCATAGGAGTAGTACCTATACTCCGACCTGCAAGCATGCACCCTTTGCGTGAAGGGGAAGTTTTCATTGAAAGACCTTCAAAAGAAAGGCTGCTTAAGCTTACAAGGCTACTTCGCAAGATCCTGGACGAGAACGGACTCCGTGCAGATGTATTCAAGACCATGTGCCTGCCATGTACCGGATGCGACATGAACCCTCATACGGATCTTTGTGAGGATGAAGACTGAAAGAACAGAATTTGTGGGAAACAAATGTCTGAAATAGGAAATGAACCTGCATTCGAAACCTCCATTGAAATGACCGATGAGGACTTTGAATTTGCAACTCCGCCAATGTCAAAGGAGTTTATCACTCATATTTTTGAGAATTACGACCTGAGGCATATTGTTCTTTTTGGGGAAGACATGTTCTATGTGTCACAGCAGGATATGGAACCATTCCACCCGCTGTATGTTAACAGCCCATATCCGGACGATATTGAGCTTATATTCGATTTCATGACCATCGAAAGGATACATAAGATCGAATACATCGAGGGCGTTCTAAAGCGAAGCCCCATAGAAAAACATCCGGATATTTGACCATGGATAACAATAAAATAGGATATCATAGAATACAAAGTGGCGAAGAAATATGATTGAAAAACTTTACAAATCCCCAATTGCCTACATTATGCTGGGAGGCATATTGGTCAGTGCATTCCTTTTCAACAGCATGTTGAAGTTTGCTGATGAAGGAAATGCGGTCATGGTCATCCTGATCGGAATTTCCATTGGTATCGTCGCACTTTTCATCACAAGGGCTATAGCCTACCAGAAACATGGCGGCCTTTTCCCAAAATAATACTTTACAGATCAGGATCAGGCTGAACGCACAGCCTTATCGATCTCATTTTTCCATCCCTTTGCGTCGGCCACTTCAAATATATGCTTTTTTACATCCTCGCGAACCTCTGAAATAATGAGCTTCTGCCTGCTAAACATCCCTGAACCCGCTACTTCCGATCCAACAATATCCTTCAACTTAAGCTCCAGGGCCTCTTCCCCCCGGGGTGTAATGGTAGCAAGCCTGCGGTTTGTCAGGATAACGAAATTATTTTTTGCCTGCTCCAGCCGGAGAAGAGACTCCCCCCTCATGTAATCGGTCTTTAATTGCTCGAGTACATTCAACACATGCCCCATGTCCTTTGGCTGGATCCGGATCACTTCGAACTTCTTTTTGCCCAGTACAAGAAGGATCTCCTTTCTTACATGTGAAAACCCAACAAGGTCCCTGACCTCTATGCGACGTGATATCTCCGGCTTTTTTGAGAACAGACCGCCTGAGTTCTGTTCAAAATAGATATTCCTGTTCGTAATAACCAATGAAAGTCGCGTGTTCCCAACGATTGCAGGCTCCCTTAGATGAACAGATTCGCCTGTCTTGAGGACAGCACCGCCTGATGTGGTAGTTTTCTTTTCAATTCCATCTGAAACGTTCTTAGCTGCATCACTGCAGTAATGATTGAGCATCGAAACCAGCAGCTGTCCCTCAATAAGCTTTACATTATGCTCTGTGGCTTCCCTGTATGCATCTTCGGTGAACGTGGAAGTCGTAACGATAATAACCCCATCAACTTTTTCCCTGTAACGCAGGCTGCTGTATTCCCTGACCTCTTTTACCCCCACGGGATTAAGGTAACGTTTTACCTGGACAAGCCAGCGATGTGAAAGGCCAAAATGCTCAAGCTGTATCTCCACATCCACTCCGCCATCCTTTGATCGTGCAGTTACATCTGCCTTATATCCCATTCTCCTGAAAAGAAAAGCTACAAGGTTCTCAAGATCGTAAGGGTCTGTTTCAAGAAGCTGATCCAAAGACCAAATAGTAATACCACTCATTTATCGACCGTATATGTAAGACCACATTTTCGGGCAGGAATATGTGATAGTTGTGACGTCATTTACTTTTTTTTCTGTACTTACCATCCACGTACCACAAGTTACACATTTCTGGTCAAAGAGTGACCGGTCCATCTGTTTTTTCTCACCCTTGTATTTCATGAACACACCATATCCGATCTTTGTATGAAGCTGTTAAAAAGGTATGCCGTACGCAACCACATGGTTGTGTGTGTTTTATGACTAACCATATAAAACTTTAAATCATTTCACAACATTAATCTGCAAACGCATAAAAGTACATGGTAGATTATAATACCATATCAAATATTAATGTTATTATAAAATTTAGAACCGTTCTCACAAGCAGATCAGGTGAGCACAATGGATGATATAGAAAAGATCAGACAACAACGATTGGAACAGATCAAAAATAACCTTGAGTCGAGGTCATTCCCGGACAGCCCCATACATGCTACGGATGCGAACTTTGATGAACTTATATCAAAATATCCGGTAATCGTTATCGATTGCTGGGCAGAATGGTGTGGACCATGCCGAAAATTGGTACCTGTAATTGATACCCTTGCAAAAGAGATGCAGGGCAAGATAGCTTTCGGCAAGCTGAACACTGATGAGAACCAGGCGACTGCAAGAAAGTTCAATATCACAGCCATCCCCACACTTCTGGTATTCAAGGATGGAAAGCCGGCCGGACAGACAGTGGGTGCGCTCCAGAAAGAACAGCTTGTTGAAAGATTGAACAAATTTATCTGATAATTACCGGAAGATGATATAATGTCACTTAAACCAAGATTCGCAGCAAATCCCGAGGTCAGGCTCCTTGACCTTAAATCAAGTTCAAAGCCTTTCTTTATTGTAGCCTCTGTGGAGGTAGGAAACACCACCACTAAATGTATTCTGACAGCCACCAATATGGATGAAGGAAAGACATACCACGTTACAAAGACAGTCAAAATGACAAGGGATGTCAGGCCACCAAAAGCCGATGAAACCATTTTCGGTAAGACCCTGAACGGAGTGGAACTCAGCCGCGAATCAGTCTCCGAACTTGTCAAGGATACACTTATGGAAGCTGTGAAAGATGCTCACCTTGACATCGAAACAGACATCAGCTTCGTTGTGCGCTCAACAGGGGTTGTTGCCGGATTCGACTCACCCGAGGAAGTTGGGGAATTCATCAAAGCCCTTGCAGATGGCTGTTTGAGCGCAGGTGTACCACCAAAGCACATGACACCACCTATGAGCGTGGAAAACCTTCCGGAAAAGTTCCAGAAACACAGTAAACTGGACAAAGTATTCTTCGATGGGGCTGTTGCCAGTGTGCTACCGCCTACCGGTGCCACCGGTGTTGAGATCGTTGCCAATGAGATGGAAGGAGAGCTCGCTACCGCAGGTATCAAGGAAGGTGCAAAATGGGTGGATGTGGATTTCCGTAACCCATGCATGTCCATGGACTTTGGAACAACCCTTGATGGCAGGATAATCAGTCCTGACAAACCTTATGCAAAGACCATCGGTAACTTCTGCGGATATGCAGGAGCGATACCCGATGCCCTGATAAAAGGTACGGAAACAGTAGACAGTCGGCTTGGCACTGCCCTGGATGTCTTTAATGATATCCATACAGACAGGCTTACAATGCTGCTTAAGGGCAAAAACATCAAGGAATACGCAAAGAAAGTACTCGATTACGTTATCATAGAAAAAGTACCGGAAAGCCGGGATAGATACGGTAGCGTACCGGTAAACCCTAAAGCTGCAAAAGAGATCGGAGTTGTGCTTATAGGATGCGATGTTGGAGATAATGGATCCGACATGGACAAACTATCAATGTTAGGCGGTGAGATCTACAGCAAATACGGCCTCAAAGTACTTTTTGCAGTGATAGATGAAGTTATGGCACAGGTTATCTACCGGCTGGTCAAGGTCGCAAAGGAAGAAGGACTTGTGTATCCTGAGACGGCCATTGGAATTACCGGACGTGCCGGCATCAGTGGTGAGAAGGCCAAACTTGCACTGAAGTATCTGGATGAGCTCGGGCTTCACGACAAGATCGAAGAGAACGTTGTCTTCGTAGACGACGGTCTTGCAAGAGGCGCTGCGGTCATGGCAAGATGCATGAACTCCCTGGGCACCACATTCAACCCGCTTGGAGGCCACCGCGGCGGAAAATGTATCCTTGGACAGCGTATCAAACTTCAGAACAAATGATCTGAAAGGCAGGTATTCTATCCTGCCACTCTTTATTTTCTGTTTCGGTTTCTGTTTCTGTTTTTTGCCCTTCACTCTTTAGCAGAAGCCTGCTGCCGTTTTATGGCCGCCTCTATCTCCTGCTTGTGCATCTCCGAAGACTCATGTATGCCACCCATATTTCCCCTGACCGCGCGGCAGGGATATTGGGAAACTATCAGACCGGCCTTTGGACCGGCTTCTTCTACCGGAGTGCCTACAAGAGCCTCTGCCATGTGCCAGGTACTGCCACACGGTGCCCCTCGTATCACATTCACTTTTGCGACCTTCCCGTCCTTTACTTCAACATCAAGTACCGGATTTCCAAAGAAGCAGGTGAAGTCATCAGTAGCAGGATCAGATGCTACATTGCAGCAGATCTCATCGACCTCTATGAAGATGCCGTACTCTTTTGATATATCTTCCAGTTCTTTAACAGGTGCCTTTGAAGCACCTCCGGGCACTATCAGAGCACGCACACCGGCCTTTCCTGCCATGCGCGCTATCTGGGGAGTGATATCAGGATGCAGGGAATAAGTGATTATGATGTCAGCATCGAACACTTTCGTATCAAAGTCCAGCCCGGAAAAGAACTCCTCGGGCTCATCTATGAAATCCGGAAGATAAGCGGGAAGCTCTGCCACTATGACTTCCATATCTGTCTTTGAACGCACGGTCTCGACAAGCCGTGACCCATATTTTCCGCGCAGTATAACTCCTATTTTTGTCATTTTCAATACCTACTTGTGATATTATTGGAACAGCGGTATATTAATATTGTTTACTGTTCAACCTTAGTATTACTGCTAAAATATTAAGGTGATATAAATGGAAGATATCGACCAGTCAATGGTATATTTCAGATGTAATGTGTGTGATTTTGTATTCCAGGCAGATCCTAACTTCTTTCCCATAAAATGCCCTCAATGCGGAAGTGAGGATACTTCCAGAACATAAGATCAAAGAACAGAAGATCGAAGAACATAAAGTTAAGAAGATAGCAGTACATTGACACTCATGAAAGGAAAGCTCATAACACTGGAAGGTATCGATGGATCCGGTAAATCCACCATCACCCGTTTTTTGAACTCGCATCCTGCCTTTTCCAGTGCAGTGTTCACAAGGGAGCCTACTACAAGCTGGATAGGTGACGCGGTCTATAAAGCCATTGAATCCAACACAGACCACCTTGCAGAGCTGATGCTCTTCACCGCAGACCATGCAAACCATATTGCAACCCTGATACGCCCGGCACTTGAAGACGGAAAGGTCGTTATCTCGGACAGGTATTCGGATAGCAGGTATGCATATCAGGGCATTACACTCAAGGAAAGGTTCGATGAGCCTATGCAATGGGTGCAGCAGATCCATAAAGGCTGGACAGTGGTCCCTGACCTTACGATCCTTTTTGACATCGACCCGGAAATTGCGGTTCGTCGCTGTGGTAAAAGAGGGGAACAGACAAAGTTCGAGAAGATCGAATTATTAAACGGAGTAAGGGAGAACTACCTCAGGCTTGCAGAGAAAGAACCTGAAAGGTTCGTCATAATAGATACCGACAGGGACCTTAAAGAAATAGAGAACGATGTGTTGCAGGCAATCACATCGATCATGGAAAGTTAAAGACCGTTCGCGTCTGCGAACTTTATGAGGGTCTCGCCAAGTTCACGTGCGTATTTCGGATTTATGTTAAAGCGGCTCCTTTTCTGACCGCTTCTTTCCTTTGCGACCTCAACATATTCACTGTCATACTTCTCGCTTTTTGCAAGGGTCATGGTAAGATACCAGCCGCCTGCCATCTTGATCTCCATGTACTCTTCGCCTTCAGAAACATTCGTATTATCTTCTGCCATATTATCACCAGATATGTAATTTTCAGTTTTTGTCTGTTTATTGTAAGTTTAGTTATAAAATTGTGATTTTTATTGTAACATTGTAACAGGGATAGAGCCATTGTGCAAGGCTGTAGCCACCAATACGCCTTTGATACCTATATCTTCAAGCTGATCGATGTCTTCTAAGCCCCTTACGCCTCCACCAAGAAGTACGTCGTGTTCACAAACATCTGCTATCTGACTTAAGAATTGTGCATCGAAACCCGCCGAGGTTCCCACCATATCCATGTCAAGGAATATGACATCATTGATATCAAGGCCGTTGAGCACCTCAACGATCTCAAGTGGATCGCGGGGCATTGAAGGGTCTGAAGAAAGGATCACACCATCCTTTTTATCGATACTGACATTTACCCTGGAAGGGTATTGTGAAGCTACCTTCGAGATGGTGTCAAGTGAAGCGGTCTCAGTGCCCATTACAAGATGGTCTGCAAGGTCCATTACGGACATAATGTCCTCAAAAGAGGAAATTCCCGCATCCAGCATGACATTTGTTTGGTCTGAAACACCCCTGATAACATCGAAGTTGATATCCGGCACTCCCTGACCCTGAAGACGGTTAAGGTCTGCAATATACACTTCTGCGGGCCTGAGACTGCGAACTATCTCCACAGGGTCCGATGTCGTGCATATCAAGCTGGACTCATGTACCGGTCGGTACATGCGGCGGTCCCCACCCTGTGCATGGACAGCATTATGGTTATATACATCAAATACAAACACGATTCGAAACATATTTAATCGATACTTTAGTTCATCCTATAAAAAAGAGGCCAATACATGAAATTACTGGTAAGTCCTATTAACACTGAAGAAGCGATATCTGCACTCAACGGAGGAGCAGATGTGATTGATGTCAAAAATCCAAAAGAAGGCTCACTGGGTGCTAATTTCCCATGGGTCATCAAGGATGTGAAAGATGCCGTCGAGGGTAAAAAACCTATCAGTGCCGCACTCGGTGACTTTAATTACAAGCCAGGCACCGCAGCACTTGCCGCATACGGGGCTGCAGCTGCAGGTGCAGACTATGTGAAGGTCGGGCTCTACGATGTAAAGAACGAAGATCAGGCGCTTGAAATGATGACCGGCATTGCCGAATCTTTAAAGGGAATGGACATTAAGGTCGTTGCCTGCGGATATTCTGACTATGAGCGTATCGACTCCATCGATCCGAAGTTACTCCCCGCTATTGGAGAGAAAGCAGGTGTGGACCTTGTTATGGTCGACACTGGTATCAAGGACGGTCGCTCCACCTTCGAGTTCATGAGCGAAGATGACCTCATTGAGTTCGTTAACGATGCACACGCACGCGGACTTGAAACCGCAATTGCAGGAACCATCAAATTCGATGACATCCCAGCATTAAAGCGCATTCAGCCTACCATCATTGGTGTACGCGGCATTGTTTGTGGCGGAGACCGCAGCACTACCATCAAACAGGAACTTGTTGAGAAATTAAAGAGTGAGATCTGATAGGTCTCACACCATTTTACTTTTGCAGAAAACCCTTCTGCATCATCTTTTATTTATACTATTACTGTAAAATTTACTCCATAGTGGATCTTGCAGTTATTGCCTCTGGCACTGCATTTCTTTTGATCCTTTGATATAGGTTCCCGATATGGCCGAAGATCTCATTGTTCGTGTTGCAGAAGCAAACCACCGTGATGCAGGCAGAGGCATCGCCAGGCTTGCCAATGCCCTTATGCAAAGAATTGGCGCAGTAAGCGGGGACATCATCGAGATCAGGAGTAAAAAGAAGACCTATGCAAGGGTCCTGCCGGCAAACCTTGATGATGACGGGAAAAAGATCATCCGCATCGACGGCAACCTGAGAAACAATGCAAGGGTTGGCATAGACGATCAGGTAACGGTCAGGAGAATTGTTGAAAAGGAAGCTGAACGAATAACTCTTGCACCCACCCGGGCCTTCCCCCAGGAAAGGCTTTCACGCTCAATACACCGTAATCTGGAAGGTCGACCTCTGGAAAGAGGACAGCGTATCAGGATAGAGACAGTTAACAATCCTCTCACCTTTATTGTCAAATCTACAGTGCCCCAGGGCCCCGTTGTTGTGGCGCGTACCACCCACATCGTAATGGACAAGCCAACTGCTGAAACCGATATCAGCGAGGGAATTTCTTATGAGGATATCGGCGGCTTGAAACGGGAGTTGGGTCTGATGCGCGAGATGATAGAGCTTCCCCTGCGCCACCCGGAACTTTTTGACAAGCTCGGTGTCGATCCTCCAAAAGGAGTACTGCTCTACGGACCTCCCGGAACAGGCAAGACCATGATAGCAAAAGCGGTTGCCAGTGAGAGTGAGGCTAACTTCATTCCGATCAGCGGGCCCGAGATCATATCCAAATACTACGGGGAGAGTGAGCAGAAGCTCCGCGAGATATTCGAAGGCGCCGAAAAAGAAGGACCATCCATCATCTTCATCGACGAGATCGATTCCATCGCACCAAAACGTGACGACGTTGTCGGAGAAGTGGAACGAAGAGTTGTTGCCCAGCTGCTCTCACTTATGGACGGATTGAAAAGCAGAGGAAAAGTGATAGTCATAGCGGCTACAAACCGCCCGAACTCCATCGATCAGGCCTTGCGTCGCGGCGGGCGTTTCGACCGTGAGATCGAGATCGGAATACCGGACAGGAGTGGTCGACTGCAGATACTCTACGTCCATACCCGTGGGATGCCGATAGAGAAAAGCATGCGTCTTGATATGATCGCTGATATGACCCACGGTTTCGTAGGCGCGGACCTGTCCTCACTATGTAAAGAAGCAGCAATGCATGCACTTCGCAGGATGCTCCCTATGATCAGCATAGAGGAGGAGATCCCACCCGAGATAATGGAACAGCTGGAGGTTACTGAAGCTGATTTTGTCGAAGCTCATCGGAACATCGAACCATCTGCGCTGCGGGAAGTGTTCGTAGAGGTCCCGCATGTTATGTGGGATGATATCGGTGGATTGGAACAGGCAAAGCAGGAACTCATCGAGGCCGTGGAATGGCCTCTGAAATACCCGGACATGTTCGAAAGCCTGAACACTACCCCGCCAAGAGGCATACTGCTTTTCGGACCTCCCGGAACAGGAAAGACACTCCTTGCAAAGGCTGTTGCAAACGAAAGTGAAGCTAATTTCATCAGTATCAAGGGACCCGAACTTCTCAGCAAGTACGTGGGAGAATCCGAGAAGGCGGTCCGGGAAACGTTCAGAAAAGCAAAGCAGGCATCTCCAACAGTCATTTTCTTTGATGAGCTTGATTCCATGGTCCCAAAGCGAGGAATGGGGCTTGAGTCACAGGCAACTGAACGTGTTGTCAGCCAGATCCTTACCGAGATCGATGGCATAGAGGAGATGAAGGACATTGTGGTTGTGGCTGCTACCAACCGTCCGGATATTATCGATCCTGCACTTTTAAGACCCGGACGTTTTGACAGGCTTATCTATGTAAAAGCACCTGAAAGGGAGGAACGTATCAGGATATTCAACATCCATCTTGCCGGCAAACCCCTCTCAGATGAAATCAGCTCTTCCGAACTTGCCGATATGTCAGAAGGTTATGTTGGTGCCGATATCGAAGCAGTTTGCAGGGAAGCTGCAATGATGGCATTAAGAGAGAACATCAAACCGAAAATGACAAAGGAAGAAGCTTATGAAGCAGCCGGAAGGATAGTGCTTCAGATACCACATTTCAAGAAGGCAATTTCACGCGTCAGACCCTCTACATCAAATAGTGAGATGGAGATGTATGTCGAAACTGCCTGCATGTTTTCAAGATCATCAGGATCTGAAGAAAATAGAGACTGAGGGAAAAGAAAATAAGAGTCTTAATACAGATATCGTATCACTTTAGGGGGAGTAAACAACGTTAAAGCAAAGATTTGTAATAGATACTACAGCTCTGACCGATCTTCAGACTCGGGAAATGATGGGGATAGATGATCTTTGTGAGGGCATGCGTACAATACTGGACCTGATAGCTGAATCAAGACTTCACCTACAGATAAGCTGTTATGTCCCGTTCCCGTCCGTATACAAAGAGCTTCATGAGTTTGCAAAGAACAACAATTGTGATGATGAAGTCATTGCAAAGATCGATACATGGCTCGTTAAAAAAGCACCTGACAGGCATGATGTGAAGATTACATCCCATATTTTCCACGAGTATGTGGCATACATGCGTGAGCGTATCAACAAAGGCATGAACGTGGCAGAAGAAGCCATCAGGGAAGCATCCGTACAATGCCTTTCTGTCAATCCTGATGTGGATGCCGGCTATGACATGGATAATGTGATCGATCGTGAGCTTATTGGTGGCATTGTAGGCAAGTTCAGGAACAAGTACCGTTCAGCACTTCGCTATGGCATTCTTGACAGCGCACCGGATATTGATGTGCTGCTGCTTGCAAAGGAGCTGGATGCCGCAGTTGTTGCAAGTGATTATGGTATCCAGAAATGGGCAGAACAACTTGGGGTCAGGTTCGTACCTGCAACAACATTTCCCATGATGCTTCAGGAATATCTTAAGCACACACCTTCGAAGGGGAACGACAGAAAGTGAGTTTTAAGCACCAACGATGAACGAGACCAATGCGAAGAGCATTGCGAACTTGAAGAATTTAGAAGAGCTTGCAGCGTCATTCTTTCCAAGTATCTGGTAGACCGCTATAAGGAAGAATATGTCTGCAATTGCCACAACAAAAATGTATCTTTCGTTCAGTATTGATTGAAAATATGGAACGGGGCTTGCAAGCATAGCAATAAAACCAAAAGATGCAGCCATATAAGATGCTTTCTTTGGCCCGATAAGGATCGGCAATGTTCTTGCACCTTCTTTTTTGTCACCTTCTACATCCTCGATATCCTTTACTATCTCACGTGCGATGGTAGCAAGCGTTGCCAGCAGGAAAAGAACGATCACAGCCTGAAGTCCGTCCATCCCAAAAACGGCACCACCGAAAAGGAATGTGGAACCTGTAAGGTAACCGACCGAAGCATTACCGAAGAAGGGGGTACGTTTCAGGTTCTTTGCATAGAGTATCAGAACAAGTGAATTGAGCATGGCAATGATGCCACAGAGCATATTGACAAGAAATGCCATTGCAACCCCTGCACCAAAAAGTATGAGAGAGAAATAAAGAGCGCTCTTTAATGAAACCCTTCCAGAGGGGATTGGCCTTGAAGGTTTGTTCACGGTATCGATGTCGATATCGAAATAATCGTTAAGCCCGTTTCCGGCACCTGTCACGAAAAAGACGATGAAAAACACAAGCGATGCATCATACAATGAAAGGGATGCAGCTGAACCTGCTGATGAAAGAATGTTATACGCTATCAGGACACCAACCAGTGCAGCAAAAGCTGCCATTGAACAATTGCCGGCACGCATCAGCTCGAGATAGGATCGCATCTTTATGTCCCCATTAAGTAATGTTACCTGCTACGCCTGACCTCTAACATACGATCAAGGGACTGTTTTGCACGCAAGCGGATATCTTCCGGTACGGTCACAACGTGTTCCATGTTCTCCAGTGAACGCAGTACTGCTTCCAGGTTTATCATCTTCATGTCAGAGCAGAAGGCAAATTTAGAAACAGGATAGAATCTTTTTTCGGGGTTCTCAAGTTCCAGCTGGTGCATTATTCCCTGCTCTGTGGAAATGATAAAATCATTGCATGAAGAATTCTTTGCATACTTCAACATACCCGTGGTACTGAACACATGATCTGCATCCTCAAGTACCTGGGGACGGCATTCGGGATGCGCCATTATTTCTGCATCCGGATGATCGTGCATAGCCATCAGAGCATCTTCTTCAAGGATCTGGTTGTGCACAGGGCAGTAACCGTTCCACGGAATTATCTTCTTGTCAGTGTGCTTTGCAACATAAGCTGCAAGGTTCTTGTCAGGAACGAAGATGATCTCATCCGCATCCAATGAATTCACAACATCCACCGCATTGGCAGATGTACAGCAGATATCACTTTCGGCCTTGACATCAGCCCTCGTATTCACATAGCATACCACCATTGCATCAGGATGTTCTTTTTTCAGCTCACGGAGAGATGGTACATCCACCATTGCTGCCATGGGGCAATTAGCATCTGCATCCGGCATAAGCACGGTCTTTTCAGGAGAGAGGACCGCAGCGCTTTCAGCCATGAAGCTTACACCGCAAAACACGATCACATCGGCTTCCTGATCAACTGCTTCCTGACTCAATCCAAGGGAGTCGCCTACAAAATCTGCAATATCCTGAACCTCATCGCGTGCATAGCAATGAGCCAAGATTACGGCATTGCGCTCTTTTTTTAACAATCTTATCTTATTGATGATGGTTTGCCTGTCCTGCATATGATCACTTGATTTTTCAATTTAGTCGCTGATTACGACATGTTAATGGACCGCGCTACAATAACCAGATAAGGATTTAACATTTTTCCCCATCGGACCTATCATGTGCCGACCTGAAGGGGAGATGCGATCTTTTTCAAAGTGGAAATGGCTGACAAGGCAGCCAGATAACTTGTTTTGGGGTTTGTCGGGGCCGGGACGTTCTCCACACGGCTTGTGAACATTCCGAACTCTCCTTCCACGGTAATTTCATGGATGTTTCTTGAAAGAGCAGGATTTGCAACGATCTTGACCTTTGTGTTATCAAAACCGATACCTGCAATGCTCAGGGAAGCTGCAACGTTAACATTGGCAGGAAAAGCTTTGACAGCTTCGGATGCCATGCCATCAAATATCACGGTCTTTCCTGTGATAGCATCAAGGTCTATGTTGTTCTGGATAACATGGGGTGCTCCTGCAAGGCTTCTGGGGTGCTTCTCAGTGGTCAGTGTCACCGAATATATCGTTTTTGCAGATGCAGATTTTAAGCCATCCAGCCCTGCAATTGCTCCTGAGGGAAGGTATATCTTGCAGTCATACTCCTTTGCAAGGTCAATGGTAGTTTTAAGGAGATTCTGGTCAGCAAAAGCTCCTACACTTATCGCCATAACATCACACTTTGCATGGAGAGCAGTAGGAACTACTTCGTAGACTGCCTGCTGGGAAGCACATTCTACCACAAGATCAACGTGCTTTACCATCTCTGCGATCTCAAGAACTTTCGGATCCATGTTCCTGAGCTGCTTTTCCAAATCAATTGTTGCCTGTTCGTGTCTGTCATATACTGCATACAGTTCGACATCTATGTGGCCGGAATCGATAGCTTTACAAAGCTCGGTACCGATAGCTCCACATCCGAACACTCCGATCTTTAGCATTCTGGACTCCTTATGAATATCTTATTAATTCGATTATGGTTAGTTGAATGTCGGTCGACCTATAAGTTCGACCATGATATTCCAAAATACTCTAAAAGCATATAAACCTCTTGAGGCATTAATATATGTGGTAATATGATACTGAACTGTGAGATAGAACGATTCATCAGTGAAGATCTTGGGGCTAACGATATTTCCTGCACCCTTGTTCCTGAAACAAAGATCAATGCGATAATTTTTGCAAAAGAGGATTGTGTTGTCGCAGGGATCGAAGTTGCACAAAAGATAATGGAATATTTTGCTATCCAGACACATACGGAACTTGTGGACGGGGATGAGATCGAAGCAGGGGACACTATCTTTAAAGTAACTGGAAATTCCGTAGCAATCTTGCGCGCCGAACGCCTTGTCCTGAACTTTCTGGGACATCTGACCGGAATTGCAACACTGACCCGCAAATATGAGAAGATCGTCAGACAGTATTCGGATACAAAGGTGGCCGGGACCAGGAAAACAACGCCTGGAATCCGAAAGTTCGAAAAACTTGCTATTATTGCAGGCGGAGGAGACCCTCACAGGTTCGATCTCTCAGACGCCATTATGATCAAGGACAACCACATAAACGCTATGGGGTTGGAGAACGCGATCATTTCCGCCAAAAAACTGGCTGGATTCACACAGAAGATCGATGTAGAGGTCGAAACCGCAGAAGATGCGATCACAGCAGCACGACTGGGTGTCGATATTATCATGTTCGATAACATGTTACCCGGACAGGTGATCCATGCGCTGGAAGAATTGAAGCACGAAGGGCTCAGGGACGATGTTATCATTGAGGTTTCAGGAGGCATAAACCTGGACAACATTTCAGAATATGCCAAAACAGGTGTTGATGTGATATCCGTGGGATCACTGGTTCACAGATCACAGTGGACGGATGTCAGTCTTGAGTTTGTAGAAACTGATACGTGATGCCATTATCACAAACTATTTATTGGATTCTTATATTGTATTGATGCTGGTAGAGTATATACTATAAAATACTAATAAATAGCAATTTACTTTTGCGTCGAGGGAATTATGTTTCGGTCTAAAAATTTGTTTGTGACGATAGTGGCAATAACATTGATAGCTTTGATGTTCACATCGAGTGCATCTGCCAAAGATATCCTGTTCAATGGAACCATAGAAGAAGGGGATGGATACCAGATCAATAATATTGTGATCGATGTGGCCGAGGTCTTTGTAGATGCCGGGACCTGCGTCTTTAAAGTGTACGACCAGGATGAACTGATACATGATAAGATGCTTAACGAGGGCAATTCTTACTCTTTTGACGTGGAAGAAGGAACTATTGAATTCACATTATACTCCGTGATCGGGGGACTGGTCCCACATGCAAAAATATCTATTACCATAGATGATGACGATTCTGTTTATCTGGAACAGGTAGTTGATGGTGGTCATGATAAAGCAAAGTATTCGGGTACACCTGAACTGAAGATCACAAAGGAAGTAAGTTCCTACAGTGTGGAACAGGGCGAGGTCGTCACGATCAAAGTAGTGGTCAGGAATGACGGAGACGGAAGAGCTACAGAAGTTCGTTTCACTGATCCAAAACCTGCCGGGTTCATATTACAGGAGATTACTCTTGAAGAAGCAGGTCCAATGTCAATAGACAAATATGAAGAAAGGACCATTTTCCTCTATAAGCTGCAGGCAAATGAACCAGGTACATTTGAACTTAAACCCACTGTTGCAACATTCTCCAATGAAGCAGATCTGGACTTCCCACAGGCTACCTCGAACAGACCTGTTGTTACGGTCACCGGCGAAGAGAAAGTAGCAGAACTTGAGTTCTCCACTTCAATGAACACCAGAAGCGTGCAAAGAGGCGACGATGTAGAGGTCACGATCAGTATCAGGAACACAGGTGAAGCCTCTGCAAATGGTGTCGTATTGAACATCCAGATCCCCGAAGGACTTGATTTTGAAAGCAGCAGTGATAACATTGAAATGATCAACAATGTACCAAAAGTGTATATTGAGAATTTTGGCCTGAACCAGGAAAAAGAGATCAGATACAATATCAAGCCAACTGAAGTGGGAACTTATACCATTACAACAGAATATTCATACCAGTATGACAGTGGCAGTTCCACAGGACCAGAGGTTGTCAGCGGGGAGCTAACTACAAACACATTCACTGTGGCAAAAGGTGAATATGATGTGCTTTTCGAACAGCCTTTGTATGTGTATGCCATCCCATTGGTAGTCATTCTTGCCATCGGAGGATGGATCGTCTATCGGTCCAGACAATACAGGTACTGATCGCCAGCTAACTTCATAATGAACGTTTCAAGAGAGATTAAATCCGGAGGAATTATTTGCTCAATATACTGGTCATAGGAAATGGTCAATGTGGTAACCGTATCCTTGATGCGATAAACAAAGAGGCTTTTGGTGGTAAAAGCAAATTTGCAAAGTTCTACTCACAGCAGAAATACAAGAGCAATGTTGAGACAATAGCAATCAACACTGCAATGAACGACCTGAAAGAGATGAGGTTCACCAAAGCAAAGGACAGAGTACATATTCCTCACCTTCACGGAGTCGGTGCAAACCGCAATGTCGGCAAACAGGTCTTTGAAGAGAACAAAGCAAACATCATGCGCCAGATCGAGGAAAGGGGAAACTTCGATATCGGTTTTGTGATCACGTCTGCATCAGGCGGAACAGGATCATCCTTTACACCTCCACTTATCGAGGAACTAAAGAAGAGTTATGATTTCCCGATCTATGCGGTCGTCGTCCTTCCGTTCAGAGAGGAGGGTACACTCTACCTGCAGAATGCTGCATTCTGCCTGAAGGATATACGTGACAGCGGCGTGGACGGTATAATACTTGCCGACAACCAGTTCCTCAAACAGATTGGAGGAGATGTACAGTCAGCATACAACAGCATCAATGATATGATCGCAAAGCGCATCTTATTCCTTATCGATGCACTGGATAGCGAAATGATGATGGTGACCGATCTTGGTGACTTCAAGACAGTTATGAGTGGCGGTGCAGGGCTTGCAACCATCGGTTTCTATGAGGCCGATAAGGGAACGCCCATCAAGTCAGCGATACAAAAAGCACTTTCACCTTCCGGACTTCTGTTCTCCACTGATGTTTACAAGGAAGGTAGCAGGGCAATGATCATCATAAAAGGTGACAAGTCATACCTGAGCATTGATGAGATATCCACTGAAGTGGAAAAACTTTCCTCATCGGTTGGTCACGTTTTCAAAGGCATCATTGTCAGGAAAGGAGAAACGCCCCAGGTACTTGCTGTGCTGACACTTGAAGTTGCAGAAGAACTTGAGAACCTTTATTCTGTTGCCGTAGATGCGATCCATCAGGAACGCGAAAAGAAAACAAGGATTACCGAGCAGAAAGGAGTCGATAGGGCATTTTCCCAGATCGATGGGCTTGAGCCTGATTATTAAGCATTCCATAATATCCCTTTAAGGGATATTTTATACTATTTTTGAACTTTTTTGTAACTATTTCAGCTTTTTTATAGGCAGCTATTACAAGAGTTGAGTATCTCATCAGAAGACTATTGCTTGCTCATGAGAGAGCACCATTCATTATAAATAATCCTGAAAATAAAAGAATGTGCACAGACCTAACACAACGCAGGCATAGTATGACCAGTGAACCCAACATAATCGAGATACGAGACCTTACCAAGATCTATACCGATGGTCTTGGGGTCAAAGCGCTTGACGGACTGGACATGACCGTTAAACGCGGAGAGTTCCTTTCAATAATCGGTCCTTCAGGATCAGGAAAGAGTACTTTACTTCACATGATAGGCATACTGGATACGCCTACCAGCGGGACCATCCTGATAGACGGGGAAAATGTAACTACGATGTCTGACAGGGAGCGTTCCAGAGCACGCAACGAAATGCTGGGCTTTATTTTCCAGTACCATCACCTGCTGCCTGACTTTTCTGCACTTGAGAATGTGATGATGCCTCTGCTGATAGCAGGGAAAAGCAAGCGTGAAGCTGAAAGGATCGCACGCGATCTTCTGAAAGAAGTTGATCTCGAAGATAGAATGGATCATAGGCCGAACCAGCTATCAGGGGGCCAGAACCAGAGGGTTGCCGTAGCCCGTGCGCTGGCAAACAGTCCAAAGATAGTCATAGGTGATGAACCCACAGGCAATCTGGACAGCCATTCCAGTGATAAGATATATGAGCTTCTAAGGAAGCTTAACAGGGAACATGACCAGACCTTCATACTTGTGACCCATGACGAGAACATGGCTGCAAAGACTGAACGTATCGTACGGCTGGTAGATGGAAAAATAGTCAATGAATGATCTATAACGGTGGAAATATGGAATATAGTAAAGGGAATATAGGAAGGGTCTTTACCGTAAGGATAGACACGGGAGAAGATTTGCTTGAAGAACTCGAAGGACTCGCTGAAAAAGAAAGTATCACATCTGCAGTTTTCATCCTGCTGGGTGCTGTTGCTAAAGCAAACCTTGTTGTCGGTCCAAAAGAGAATGCAATTCCACCCGAACCTATGTGGGTGAATTACTCTGACCCCCATGAAGTCATAGGGATCGGAAATATCTTTTCAGAAGAAGGAAGACCAAAGATACACCTTCACACCTCTGCCGGTCGTGGCGATAATGTGAATGTTGGATGCATGCGTGGGGAAAGTGAGGCTTTCATGGTGCTTGAAGTATTCATACTGGAAATATCCGGCATGGACGCTAAACGCGCTTTTGATACTGCAAAAGGATTTGCCCCAATTACGTTCGGAGCAATGAAATAAGAAAAGCTAAAGTCCTTAAGACTTCAAGATCAAATAGCCATCCCCAGGAGATCCTGAATGATCTTCAGCTTTTCCTCGTTCATTTTCAATATCTTCGACTCATAGACCTTGATTATATCTGCAAAGTCCACTTTCAGTGAATAATATTTTGCAGGCCTTCCCCTGCACTTTGTCCTTTTATCATCCCTTTCATCTATCCATCCACGTTCGTAAAGTGAGCGCATGGCAACGCTTACCTCCGGTTGCCTCAGCCCGGTGGCCCTCTCGATGTCCTGCGAGCTCAATTCCTCTACATTGAAAAGACAGGCGATCGAAAGCGCTTCGATCCTCGGAACGTCAATACTTTGCAAAAGTGATGATACTTCATACCCTTCATCATCCATTAAAATAATATTTTCACTCCCTATATACAATAATAATGCTACACCATTATAAATTTATGCTGTTGAGAATGTTGAGTACATAAGGAAACTATAACATTAGAACCCTGAAACAACAAATGCGGTAACGATATATACTGTAATGTACGATTGGTCAATAGAACGTTCTAATGGTGGAAAACATGAGCTATATTGGCGAAGAAGCAAAGTATACAATTGAAAAAGTACATGCCAGGGAAATCCTTGATTCCAGAGGAAATCCTACTGTTGAAGTCGATATCTACACTAGCCGTGGATTTGGAAGGGCAAGTGTGCCTTCCGGGGCATCGACCGGAAGTAATGAGGCACTCGAGCTAAGGGACAAAGAGGATGATCGTTACAACGGGAAAGGTGTACTTGATGCAGTTGAAAATGTTAACTCCACCTTTGCAAAGGAACTGCTTGGAATGGACGTTCGCAACCAGCGTGAGATCGATGAACTGATGATCGCACTGGATGGAACCGATAACAAGATGACCTTTGGTGCCAATGCGATCCTAGGTGTTTCCATGGCCGTTGCAAAAGCAGCAGCTGATTCACTTAACATGCCACTTTACCGCTATCTTGGTGGAACCAACGCGTTCGCACTGCCTGTACCGACCATGAACGTGATCAACGGTGGAAAGCACGCCGGTAACGAGCTCTCCATACAGGAGTTCATGATACAGCCAAAGGGAGCAGACACTTATTCCAATGCTTTGAGAATGGGAACCGAGACCTACCATGCACTGGGCAAGGTCCTTGAAGATAAATACGGTGCATCCGCAACCAACGTTGGATATGAAGGAGGATATGCACCACCGATCTCAATGACATCCGATGCACTGGATGCCCTTGTATCTGCCATTGATGAAGCAGGATATACCGAATCCGAGATCACCATCGGTCTTGATGCTGCTGCATCAGAGTTCTTTGAAGATGGCAAATACTCCATCGATGGAAATATGCTTACACCTGCTGAACTTGTGGATTATTACCTTGAACTTATCGACACCTATCCGATCCTTTCCATAGAGGACCCATTTCATGAAGAGTCATTCGAAGACTTTGCAACACTTACCAGTGAGGCATGGGACACCATTATCGTAGGTGATGACCTGTTCGTGACGAACGTGAACCGCCTTGCAAAGGGTGTTGAAATGGATGCTGCAAATGCACTCCTGCTCAAGATCAACCAGATAGGTACGATCTCCGAGTCATTTGATGCCGCAAACCTTGCACTTCGCAATGGATACAGCGTTGTGGTAAGCCACCGCTCCGCTGAGACAGAAGATCCAATGATCGCAGACATTTCTGTTGCAATTGGTGCTGACCTAATCAAGACAGGAGCACCTGCAAGAAGTGAGCGCACTGCAAAATACAACCAGTTACTCAGAATAGAAGAAGATCTCGGAGATTCTGCACGTTATGTGCAGCTCTGATCTTTTTTATTTTGATTTAATTCAATTTTGAATTTATTTTAAACTTATATTAAATTTAGATTAAATTTGTTTTTAACTTAATTTTCTAGATTTAAAAATCAAAGAGGGAACTCTGCGTTTTCTGATCCGCCTGTTGAGCAGATGCTTCGGTTCCTCTGCAGGTCTTTCTTACAGTTTCGACCTTTTCTTCAGGAGATCTATCGAAATCAAAGAGACCTTTTTGTTTTGAATCGTGGTTCAGGGTAGCCACATCAACCCCAAATACGCCAAGAATACGCTCCACAGGTGGCAGCATCTGCTTCTGTATGTAGTAGTCCACATCCAGAGTTATATTGTGCTCACGGACATATTCAGGATCCTCTGCCCTATCTACGAAAAGACCTTTCCCTGCAGTAATAACAAATGGTATTCTCTCACCAATGGCCGGGCGAACACCTGTGCGCCTCTGGATATTCTCCACCACGGTAAGATGGGGTTGTTTGTTCTTGTAGCTTGAAGGGGACTTGGAGAAACTCTTTGTAAGCACAAGGTCCTCAACAATATCAGCATCCTTCTGTACATCCAGATTGCGCACCCTGTCAACAAGTTCCCTTACATGACGAACAGAGCCATCAATGTCACCTTCTTTTAGTACAAGTTCCAGTACCCTGTTGAGCATCTTGGATGTTAGCTCACACCAGTCACGACGTACCGTTTCAAGTCCCTTTACCTTTATCTTATCTTTCCAGCCGTCGTTCGTTGGCTCAAATATCCACTGCGCATATCGTTTTTTGGCTATCAGAAGAACACGCTTTGCAGCTGCCTCAAATTCGAGCTCCATGGGATCAGGCAACGATGCTGTGACAATGCTTGCGACCTTTCTTCCCACCAATGCGGAGTCTTCAAGTGAGAACTCACCTTCTGCGAACTCCTCGTCACAATCGTTCCTGCAATGAACAAAAACACTGTCCGTATCACCGTAAGCTACGGAAAGTTTCACTACCTTATCATCCTCTCTGGAATCACTGACCTCATCTGTGAGATAAGCTACATTATCCCTGAGAAGTATCCTGCCGATCTTGTTGCAGACGATATCTTCGGTCCTTGCTATGTTCCCCCTGCCTATACTTGTCACAGAATTGGCCATCTGGAGGCTGTAGAGCCTTGCACGGGCATAACCAGAATAACCATAAAAACTGTTAAGCAGGATCTTCAGGGCAAGCTGTGTTGCATCAAGAACACGATATTCCCCTTCATCGCTCGCCTTTTTCATCAATTGCTTTGTACTGATCCTCTGATCAAGCAAATGTTCCAGAACTGATGGCACAACGCCTTTGAATATGTCGGGCTTAACGAATTCTCCCTTTGAAGGAGACCTGATAATATCTTCTTCAGGATATGTCCCAGGTTTCACAACAGTTGTATAACAGAGGTTGTGAGCCATCATAATGGTAGGATAAAGGGATTTGTAGTCCAGAACGATAACATTCTCATGCAGCCCTTTCTCAGGTTCAAGAACTGCACCGCCTTTAAGGCCCTCATTCTGCTTGCGCCTGAAAGCTGAAGTTTCATCATCCGGCTTTGTGGACATGACCCTACCCTGTTTACCGAACTCCGTCATCAGGATATGCTCCACCATATTGGTCTGCCCACCACTGACCGTATCCTGAAGCAGGACACCGCTGACCCTTGATAAAGCAATATACTTGTCCAAAAGCTTGAGCTTAAGCAAAAGCTCAAGGGCAAGCTCGGAGTCACGCCTGGAATAATCGATGAACTTCCTGATCTTCTCACCGGAATCGTTCCAGTGCTCTTCCATATCCGCCGGTGCAACGTCCAGTTTTTCCCTGTCGAGCAGTTCCTTTGAAACGTTACGCAGGGTGTACCTTTTCAGGCTGAACTGTTGCCTGATAAGAGGAAGCGCATCCACGACCACCCTTCCGGGTATCGACACCATTGTGCGGCTTATGATCTTACGATAACTGAGCTGCCTCGAATCCCTTCCGACAACCGATCTTATACCGCCACCGGATTCGTTCAGGGTCTTCACCCTGTCAACGATATAGGGAACATCAAAATCATTTATGTTATAACCGGTGATCACATCGGGATCATATTCCGTGATGATCTCAAAGAACCGGTTAAGGAGATCGGCTTCTTCCGTGAACATCTCAACGTCATCACTAACACCTTCCACCTCTTTCTTGACAAGTACAATAGTACTGTGCCCCTTGTAAGCCGGCTCAAAAGCAAAACTTACCATGATAATGGGAGAAACATCCGGCGTAGGCATTCCACCGTCATGAGGCAGGCATTCGATATCAAAGGCCATATACTTTAATGAAGCGTTGGCGATCCTGTCAACTTCGGTCAACTCTGAAGCTCTCATGACATGGTCACAGAGCAGATCACCTTTTGATACATCGGCATCTGTTTCTGCACTGACCCATCCCATGCCTTTGAAACCCTTGTCTATAAGGAACCTGTTCCTGAACAGGATATCCGTTTCATATATCTCCCTGACACCCGGCATTCCTGCCACTTCATCCCTTATCTCAGGAACGTTGCGCGGGTCAAATGTGGTGACCTTTAGCATCGGTTGCTTTGTTTCCTGATAGCCTATTGGCTCGAACCTCTCGACCACTTCAATGTCCTTTACAACATCGAACCTGTCCTTTATTGTCTGACCCAGCTTCTGGAGGTCACCTGATGCACTCAGATAAAAATAAGGCTCAAATCCCGGAACAAGACAGCAGACGCTCTTCCCATCGTCGGACCTGCCAAAAAGGCGTACTACAGGTCGATCTTCTTCACGGAAATAATCTGCATCCAGGATCTGGAAATTCATGGAACTACTTAATGTGAAGGCATAATATATGCTTTGTTGTCAAAGCCAAAACCGAAAATAAAACTGATAGCAAAAAACAAAATTAATGAAAGGCAAAGTGCCCGGAGCGTGACTCGAACACGCGACCTCCAGATTTCTCAGGAGATTTGGACGCTCGGTTAAAAGTCCCTATGAGTCTGGCGCCCCAACCAACTAGGCTATCCGGGCATTGCAGCACCTAAATGGACATAGTGATATTAAAGCATATCGATTGACATCAACATCCTTTTGAATTTTTAAAAAGGGACCAGATCAGAATCCGGTCGCTTTGGCAAGATCCAATACTGTTGTGTTGTCATTAGTGTTGCCTTTGACAAGGAACACGAAGTTCTCATTGGTCCATACATAGTGATAACGTGGGACCTGTTCACCATTTCGTGTAATGTGCTTTGTTACAAGCGTTGCAT
Source organism: Methanococcoides sp. NM1 (assembly GCF_900774285.1). NCBI lineage: Archaea > Methanobacteriati > Methanobacteriota > Methanomicrobia > Methanosarcinales > Methanosarcinaceae > Methanococcoides > Methanococcoides sp. NM1. The sequence continues at coordinate 84,034 of NZ_CAAGTW010000009.1, read as the reverse complement.
TATGATCATTGAATGATTCTTCTACGAACCCCTCAACTACCAGATCCGGGAAACCATCTTTGTAGGTGGTTATGAACTGTTCTGCAGCCTCACTACTTTCCAGCTCTATGGCCACAATGAAATAATCCACAGAATCAAGCTGGTATATGCCTTCAGAAGCTTGGACGATACCGGAGACATTCGCATAGTCTGTCTTTACATATTCGACTTCAAGAGAGCGGGCACCAAGGTATTCGAAACCTTCAGGAACATTCTCAAGCACTACCCCATCAACACTAAGGTTAGCAGTTGTTATGGGACCTTCCGGCTCAGCCGGATCTGTACATCCAGACATTGCAACAAGTAGTAATGCAATAACCGGGATCATCAATACCTTCATATTCATTCTTAAAGACCTCATTTTTCTAAAATTAGAATGAGATACAATAAGCTTAGAGGTATTTTAATTTATCGAAAAACCAGACAAAAAAAAGAAATGTTAGAAGGGTTTGCACCCTTCTTAGATTTTAGTTATTTAGTTCCTTCTGACGAAGTATGCTACTGCAAGGAGACCTGCAATTGCGAAGACTGCTTCAAAACCAGGTACTGGTTCATCGACTGGTTCTTCAACTTCATCGACTGGCTCTGTTACATTCTCGTCAACAGGCTCTGTTACATTCTCGTCAACAGGCTCTGTTACATTCTCGTCAACAGGCTCTTCGACTGGCTCTTCGACTTCATCAACAGGCTCTTCATCCATGTCACCTTCGATGGTCTTCTCGGTGTAGAGATACCAGAGTGTTGTGTCTTCATTTCCAGCAATACCAAGCTCGTCAGTGATTGCAAGAGTGTCGTCATCTGGCATGTCAAGCTCATTGTCGTCATTGATCATAACGATTGCAGGATCAACTGAGGTTACAGTAAGCTCTCCAAACTCATCATCATCTTCAATGACCAGTGGGTCATCAGAGATCTGGAAGATACCATCGATAACACAGAGACTGTCAACCTGTCCCTGGAATACCTGATCGACATGGATCATAACTACAGCAACATCTTCGATGTCATTGAGTTCCATCTCGTAGTACCAGGTCTTTTCATATGCCTCATCAACATTTGTGGTGAGAATCTTGTCTTCGACAAAGTCACCATCTTTGGTGATCTCGAGCCAGACCTTGTTACCATCAACATCGATCTGCTTTGGAGTGACTGCATAGCCTTCTTCAAGCTCAAGGGATTCGCCGGTTCTAAGAGTGTAGCTTGTGTCGTCATCCAGGAGAACCTTGGAGAGTGTTGCTACATCGTCGTCAACTGCGAAGTATTCCTCTGCAAGGAAGCCGACCTTGGTGTACTCGTAGAGAGTTGCGTCGTCTACAGCTACGGTGAATTCAAATTCTGGTTCCTGAGCAGGGATTCCTACTGCTGTGTAAACAAGGTCACCATCAAGAATGTCACCAGCGGTGTTGATAAGGGTCACTGTCTCGGAGAACTCTCCGGTGTCAATGTCTAACCAGAAGCCAGCAAAGTTGTTGGCATCCCATGTGAAAGTTGCGAGATCTGTGAGTTCACCACGAATCTCATAGGTTCCAGGCTCTGTGTACTCGGTGTAGAGATACCAGAGTGTTGTGTCTTCGTTTGCAGCAATACCAAGGGTGTCAGTGATTGCAAGGGTGTCGTCATCTGGCATGTCAAGCTCATTGTCGTCATTGATCATAACGATTGCAGGATCAACTGAGGTTACAGTAAGCTCTCCGAACTCATCATCATCTTCAATGACCGTTGGGTCATCAGAGATCTGGAAGATACCATCGATAATACAGAGACTGTCAACCTGTCCCTGGAATACCTGATCGACATGGATCATAACTACAGCAACATCTTCGATGTCATTGAGTTCCATCTCGTAGTACCAGGTCTTTTCATATGCCTCATCAACGTTTGTGGTGAGAATCTTGTCTTCGACGAAGTCACCATCTTTGGTGATCTCGAGCCAGACCTTGTTACCATCAACATCGATCTGCTTTGGAGTGACTGCATAGCCTTCTTCAAGCTCAAGGGATTCGCCGGTTCTAAGAGTGTAGCTTGTGTCGTCATCCAGGAGAACCTTGGAGAGTGTTGCTACATCACCGTCAACTGCGAAGTATTCCTCTGCGAGGAAGCCGACCTTGGTGTACTCGTAGAGAGTTGCGTCGTCTACAGCTACGGTGAATTCAAATTCTGGTTCCTGAGCAGGGATTCCTACTGCTGTGTAAACAAGGTCACCATCAAGAATGTCACCAGCGGTGTTGGTCAATTCCAGTGTCTCAGAGAATTCACCGGTGTCAATGTCTATCCAGAAGCCAGCAAAGTTGTTGGCATCCCATGTGAAGGTTGCGAGATCTGTAACTTCTCCACGCACTTCAACAGGTTCTGCACTTGCTACTGATACAAAGCTCAGTACCATAAGAGCAGCCATTGCGATTGCTAAAAAGCCTTTCATTATTTTCCTCCATTATTTTAAATATATCAAGAGTGAGAATCAAGATAAACGTATTAACGTGTATCATTCCTCCAAACAACGCACGAAGTTTCGTCCATTGCCGAAGGAGCATCATCACCCTCTTAATCCCGTCATATTGGATTACAACTGACTATTAAGTTAATTGGCTTTTAAAGCTTTTGTGGTCTCTTTAAGAGTATTTATCGTAATGCAAAGGTAAATATCGATGCAAATAACGGTGAATGTCGAAGATAATACGGGGGATTTAATATAAAATCTTCACAAATCACATGATATAATTCGTAGATTGTCGATTTTGTCCACATCATTCTTTTTGTTATGATGATCAATGCTCCCAATATCCAGCTATCTTCAATAAATTTATATGTACAGCGTGTTAATTATTATAATAATAACAGTGAAACCTGTTGTATCATATAATTACTAATAATCGTTAATTATTCAGATGTGTCCCATGTTTTGCAGATAATAGCCTCAAACCAGGTGCACAATAATATAATGAGGAGTGAAAAGATAAATGTTCGAAGGGTCAGCCTCTGAAGAAATATCAATGGAAGATGAAATGAACAGGGTCAAGACCGGTATCCCCGGATTTGATGAACTTTGTGGGGGAGGACTTATCCGCGACCGTTCATACCTTGTATCAGGTACATCCGGTGCAGGAAAGACGAACTTTTCCGTCCAGTACATATATAATGGTATTACAAAATACGGTGAGAACGGTATTATCGTCGCAACAGAAGAAAGACCGGAACAGATCAGGGAGAACGTACTGAAATTCGGATGGGACCTTCAGGCACTGGAAGATGAAGGCAAACTTGTCATCATTGATGCATGTTCCACCAAGATCGGCATCCCCTCACAGGAGAAATATGTCGATGTCAGGCCTTTTGACACTCGTTCCATGATGGACCAGATAATTTCCACCCAGGAAGAGATCGATGCAAAAAGAGCTCTTATCGACTCTACGACTTCTATCAGTTTCTACCTGCACGACCCTGCAAAGATCCGTGTGGAACTCCTCAAGCTCAGTACGACCCTGGAAGTTATCGGACTGACCTCACTGATGACATGTGAGATCATCAATGAAAAGGAGCCGGCAAGGTTCGGTGTGGAGACCTTCGTAACAGACGGGACCTTCGTGCTTCATTACGACATGCGTGAAACGGTCCGCACCCGCACTATTGAGGTATTCAAGATGCGTGGTTCAGACCACAGCAAGAAGCTACACCCATATGATATTACTTCAGAAGGTTTTGTGATACACCCACACGAAGAAGTGTATGCCTCATTCTGAAAAACTTATCCGGGCACTGTAATAGTATAAAGAATAATTAAAGAAAGAACTCGGGCATCTTGAAGGATACTTTTTAAGATGCCTGAAAAACCTACAAAAAGCAAAAGTATCAGAGATCAGGATAGGTCTCTTCGTTCCCACATTCTATACACTTATATATCACAAGCACACGACCAAAATTGTCATGTCTTTTGATAGTAGGATATCTCCAGCGATTCATCCTTCCTTCACACAATGGACATCTGTAGTTCATTTTACTTCACCGATCCAGATTCTAATTTTTATTAAGCCTGTTTTATATTGACCAGAGCTATATATTAGGTTTACTCTGATTCATATTCCACTGCTTGCCAGTATTTTCTTTATCGCTTCAGCAATAAAGAGTGTTGCAAAAGCTGCGGAGATAGGAACTATCCATTCGGCCGGACCCAGAGCTACAAGCTCGAATACATTCCCAAGATATGGAACATACATCACCGTCAGTGTCAGCAGGAATGTGCTGGCGACACCTACAAGCATCAGTTTGTTAGTGAAAAGACCAACACTAAAAGCTGACCTTGTCAGTGACCTGAACACGAATGGAATGAAAAGTATCATACTTACGATGGTTGCAAAGGTCATGGTACGTGCTCTTTCGATGTTACCCACAGGATCGGAGAACAAGAATACAAGGAAGCACATCAGACCCATGATCGAGGCAATACTGACCACCAGTAACAGGTTTCTCTTTTTGAGTATCCTCTCCCCTGGCTTGCGGGGTTTTTCATACATCACTTCATCCCTTACCGGATCAAGCCCAAGTGCTATTGCAGGCATGATCTCATCGAACATATTGATGAACAATATCTGTAACGCCAGAAGTGGTATCAGGTCAAATCCCAGAAGGGTTATTCCCAGCATTATGAGAATTACTTCGGTAAAGTTCCTTGAGACAAGGTAGGTTGTGAACTTTTCGATGTTCTCATAAATACCACGACCGCGTTTTACAGCTTCCACGATGGTCTCGAAATTATCATCCTGCAGGACCATCAGGCTGGACTCTTTTGCAACATCAGTACCTTTAATTCCCATGGAGATACCGATATCAGCTTTCTTTAGTGCCGGTGCATCGTTGACACCATCCCCGGTCATTGCAACAACATGACCCCGGTTCTGCAGCGCCTGCACGATCCTGAGCTTTTGTTCAGGCATGACCCTTGCATAGATACTGACACCTTCAACAACAGAATCAAATTCCTCATCATCAAGGGACAGGAGCTCGCTTCCTGTTATAGCAGCATCACCGATGATACGTTTGAGCTTATCATCCATCCGGTCCACAGGACCATCATAATCAGCAGACAGACCGATCTTCTTCCCGATAGCCTTTGCAGTTTCCTCATTATCCCCGGTTATCATCACGACCCTGATGCCTGCCTGTCTGCAAAGGGCTATCGCATCCTTTGCTTCCCTTCTTTCAGGATCTATCATGGCCACCAGTCCCAGGAATGTCAACTCGTTTTCGGATCCTTCTACAGGTAACCCTTCAGGAAGGTTCCTGTATGATATTCCAAGTACGCGATATGCAGAACGTGCAAGCTCGGTGTTTTGCTGCACTATCCTGCCCACATCATCATCGTTCAGTTCATGGACACCATCGTCCCTTTCAATGGAAACACATTTTTCAAGGACAAATTCCGGTGCACCTTTACAGAAAGCTATCCTGCCTTCATCGGTCTTATGGATCGTCGTCATTAACTTCCTCTCGGAAGTGAACATGATCTCATGTAGTTTTTCATACTCAGCATCAAGGTCATCTTTCCAGATATCGGCTTTTGAAGCTGCAACTATCAATGATACTTCCGTAGGATCTCCTACCACATCCCATCTGCCCTGTCTCTGGACCATCGAGGAATTATTGCATAATGCTGCTGCCTTTAGCAGCATACCAAGAGTGTGGTTATTCTCCACCTCCACATCTTCGCCATCTTTTAACAGGGAACCCTCCGGGTCGTATCCTACACCGGTAAGATCAAAGAACTCATCACCAGCATATATTTTCTGAACTGTCATCTCGTTCTTTGTCAGAGTTCCGGTCTTATCGGTACATATCACTGTTGTGGAACCCAGGGTCTCGACACCCAGCATCTTCCTGACTATTGCATTATGTTTTGCCATTCGGTGCATACCATATGCCAGCGTGATCGTCATGGTCAGTGGCAGACCTTCAGGAACCGCTGCTACTGCCAGTGCAAGAGCTATTATCAGCATCTCTTCAGTGGGTGCACCGGTAAAGTAACCAAGCATGAAAGTGAGAGCTGATGCAATAAGGGCAATAATAGCAAGACTTCTGGCAAGGTCGGCTATTTTTTCCTGAAGAGGTGTCCTGACCTCGTTCTCCTGTATCATGCCTGCGATCATTCCAAGCCTGCTCTGCATGCCCACCGCTGTGACGATCGCCCTGCATTTTCCATGAACTATCTGTGTTCCTGAAAAGATCAGATCGCCTGTTCCTTTTTTCACAGACATGCTCTCGCCGGTTATCGCGGATTCATCCACCTTCATACCCTGGATCTCAAAAATAAAGCCATCAGCTGCAATCTTATCACCGGTTTCCAGAACCATTATGTCCCCTACAACAACATTTCTTGTAGGGATCTCGATCACAACCCCTCCCCTTACAACATGGGTTACCGGCTGAACCATTTTCTTGAGAGCTTCCATGGCTTTCTCGGCCTTGAACTCCTGGACAAATCCCAGAATTACAACAAAAGCTATGATGGCCACAATTACCCAGAAGTTCACAACCTCATCTATTGTTAATGAGATAATAGCTGCTGCCAGGAGTACCCACACAATGAAATTTGAAAACTGTCTCAACAGGACCTTGAGAGGAGTTACTTTTGTCTTTTCTTCAAGTTCATTAAAACCAGATTCAAGCAGCCTGTTTGCTGCCTCCTCTTCTGAAAGTCCCTCTCTTGAAGTTTTCAGGTCCGCAAGAACAGAATCAATATCAGCATTTTCATACTCCATCAGGACACCCACTCAGAATAAAATATGTTACAATAGTATTTCTTAATTTGCCCAGAGTAATAGCTAACATCTATGACCGCTACTCTCCAAATATCTTTAGGTAACGCTAAATAACTTAACATGCCATTTTTTACTACCATTGATGAAATTTGATGGATCATTATTATAGGAGGAACCAAAATGCAATGTCAATGTGATTCAGGGACCAAAGAGCGCATAGCTAAATATACCTGAAAAGTCATCCATACCTGAATCTTGCTACTGTCAGTCCTGAAGGAAAACCAATGGTTCACAGCATGGGTTTTGTCTCCGCAGGACCTGTTGTTTACTTTGGAACAGGCAAGAACACAAGAAAATACCAGAATATCGAAAAGAACCCTTCAGTTGCATTCACTGTAGATGAAGACAGTCTTGATGTGTTCAAGATAACAGGTATACAGATGGAAGGGAAAGCATCTTTTGTTGGTTCTCATTAACATCGAGTGGGTAATTTTAACGTCCTGCAAGCAAATATTCGCAATTATAGATCATCTCCCTGTACAATCCTTTAATTGTGATGTGGTATTTTTGCTCATTCGATTGCGATTTGCATTAGTTCTTTGAATTCCATGACGCTTGAAAGGTAGATGTAAATAAATTTAGTTACCCACACGATGTTGAAGAGATCCCTTTTGTTACAGATGAAGCTGAAATACAGACGTTTTTCCAGTTAATGGTAGAAAAATTCCCATTTGCAGCAGATATGCCAGAGAAACCGGATAACAGGATAGTAAAGGTCGAACCAACAAAAGCTTTCTTCCTTGATTATAATGTAGAGTTCGGATTCAGGTACGAAGTCGATTACTGACTTCGCCCTTTTCACCTTTTAAATATCTGCTATCTCTTTTTGCCTTTGGATCTTTCAGTTAGCAGCCTTTCTCCTTGCGTTCCGTAATATCCTGGATAACACCCTGATAATTGGTCACAACACCTTCATCGTTGCGCTGGACGAACGTCTGCTCTTCCACCCATCTCTCTCCCCCCGACTTTGTTCTTATCCTGTATTCCTTGACGAAGACCTTGCCACCTTCCCTGCAGATGTCCGAAAGTTCCATCTGTACCTCAGGCAGGTCCTCAGGATTGATTATGTTACCATAAAGGAAATCTCCCGATAGGAAATCATCAACAGTATATCCGAACTGGGTTATGTTATCTGAAACGAATTCAACAGGCCAGAGCTCTTTTTCATCCTCAAGATCCGTTCTCCAGAGGAAAGCGACCACCGGGCTGTGGTTAACGATCGTCTCAAGTGCTTTTTTCCTGTCCAGCAGCTCAGCCTGCTTTTCCAGTGCAACCTTCAATGCTATCTCGCTTTCTTTCTGCTTTGTGATGTCCTGAACAATTCCCTGGAAGTGAGTTACATTTCCAGCCTTGTCCCTAAGAATGAAGGTCTTCTCATCTACCCACAATAACTTCCCATCTTTTGTTATCACACGATATTCCTGAGTATAGTTATCACTGCCATCCTCACATTTCTTTGCAAGTGTATCCTTGACCATCTCATAATCATCGGAATGGATCAGGTCACCATAAACAATGCGTCCAAGTACGAAATCCTCAGCAGAATAACCAAGCTTTGAAACATTCTCAGAAGCATAATCGGCAGGCCAGAACTCCTCCACCCTCCACAGGAATACCATCGTAGAGCTATTGTTGATGATATCTTCCAGATACCTCTGTTTCCTCACTGCTTCATCAAAGGCCAGATCATTGTTCTTCTGTTCTGTTATATCAAAAATAGTACCCTGATAATGTGTCACGTTTCCGGCATCATTCCGCTGTATATAGGTTCTCTCATCAACCCAGCGCACATCACCGGACTTTAAAATTATCCTGTATTCCTGGTCAAAAAAATCTCCCCCTTGCCTGCAACGTTGTCTCAGGGCTTCTCCCACCATCTTCAGATCATCAGGATAGACTATATCAGCATAAAGGAGGCGACCGGAAATAAAGTCCTCTACTGTGTAACCAAGAAGACTTACGTTGCCTGAAACATATTCGACCGGCCATTTTTCCTCGGAGGTGTCCTCTGCCTTCCAGAGAAAGGCAATGACAGGACTGTTATCTATTATTTTTTCAAGTACCTCTTTTCTGTCCAGTACTTTACCCAATACACTTTCAGAACCATTGTCATCATTTTTAACTGATATATTAGATCCCATAGATTGCCCCCATTAGATTAACACTTTCAATTTCTTATTGTCTGATGAGCTTAAGTATTGATCGATTTTGTTCTCTCTTTAGACTGTATCGCCATTTTCAAAAGTACAGGTGATATGAAAATGGACACTGCAACCATCAGGACAATGGCTGAAAATATCTCATCGCCTATGACACCCAGTTCCTTTCCAATAGATATCAGCACCAGCTCCACTCCTGCCCTTGGCATTACACCTACCCCGAATATCAGGCTGTCGTAATTGTCAAACCCGATAAGTCGACCTCCTGCAAACCCTCCGATCAACTTGCCGGCAAGAGCCAGCAGGACTACAGCTACAGAGAACAGACCAACCGTTTGCAAAGTGGCAATATTTACGGACAGCCCTATGAACGCAAAAAATATCGGTACGAAAAGACCGTATGCAACTCCTGTCACCTTACTTTGCACATGCTCGATCTTTGCATGGGAGATATCCGAGATCATTACCCCTCCAATGAATGCTCCTATCACAGCATGCAGGCCAAAGACCTCCGCAAGGTAGGCAGAAAAAAGAGCCACCATTATCACAAATGCAAAAATGGACTCCTTGACATGCATTTTATGAACATAGGCAAAAAGCGTAGGGAAGAACTTTACTCTGAAAATGAGCATTATTGCCACAAAAGCAACTATCTTTGACAAAATGAACAATATTTGCACAGCAGAGGGAAACTGGTCATATGTTGCCATGGTAACTACAATAGAGAGAAGGAAGATACCGATGATATCATCTAATATCGATGAGCTCAGCATCATGGAACCGGGTTTGCTTGACAGGTAATCCATATCTATCAGTGTCCTGACAACCACCCCAATGCTGGTAGGACTGAATGCCACTCCCATGAAGATACTCTCAAAAGTGCTGAACTGGAAATACATACCCAGCAGGAAGCCGGCAGAAAAGGCCACTAATATCTGGGATACACTGGCTATTGATGCTTTTTTGGACGATTCCCTCAGATCGCGAAGATGTACTTCCTTATAGCCTGCCGTAAACAAAAGGAAAATAGCTCCCATTTCAGCAAGGAATGTGATGATCTCTGATTCCTGATGTATCAAAAATGTCCCAAGCACCACACCGGAAAGCAATTCACCGAGAATGGAAGGAAAGCCCACTCTTTCGAACAGTTCACCAAAGACCTTTGCCAGAAGAAGAATCAGCAGTATATAGAAGAGAACTTCCATTACTCGGACCCTCTTAACTCGTAGATCTCGTTGAGGATATCAGGCTTGCACATGATACCTACAAGCTTCCCGCCATCAACAACACATACACGGTCCATCTTGTGCTTTAGCATCATGTCAGCTGCTTCACAAAGGGACTCACCTGAAGACATCGATACCGGATGAGGTATCATTATGTTCTTTGCAGTCTCCCCCTGAGCTACCACTGCAGCATGATGCGTGTGATCCAGTCTCGGGGTTCTCTGCACAAGAAGAATACGAAGCATCACATCCTGATTAATTATGCCCACAAGGTCATTATTGTCATTCACCACAGGATATGTATGAAAATGATGTTTGCTGAAAATATCCAAGATCTTGTCTAATGGATCATTCTCATGGATTGTTACAACATCCTTTGTCATAACCTGTTCTATCAATTTCTCGTTACAACTTTCAGAAAAAGATCGACCACATTGTATACAATCTTCATTTCCAGCATCTGTCACAGCTTTCCCCCCCTTCAAGCTATAATGCGTGGGAAATACCCATGTAAATTATTCCTTTCATCCTACAAATATTACATGTATCCGTAAAGCTACCGCTACAACCGAACCAAAATTATGAAAAAAATAGAAGATAAAAGATGAAAGGGACCTTAAAGGTCCAGTTCATCCCTTTCAATATTTGCAAGAGATAGTTGAATGGCTATTCCACTGTTCTCAGCATATCCGTCGATACGTTTTACAGCATGCTCTACCATTCCACCGGATGTCATTATCAGAGATCTCTTACCACAAAGCGCCATCAGTATGGATTTATCGATCACACCGGAAGTTATCTGAAGGTCGATGAGGTTATTTTCAGCAAGTGTCTTGCTCTTTTTACCCATTGCACCGATATTGTCGATGTCTTCTTCAGCGACAACTTTACGGAAAGATGCCTCGTCATACCTGTCAGTATCATAGATCACAATACCGCCGGACTTGATACCATGCCTTGTCATTTCTGCAATAGCATGTCCATCCGGATGGATATGCAAGACCTTTGCATTGACTGCCTCATAAGGACTGCTGATAGCATATTCTCCGTGCATGACACCAAGATTGATGATATCACCTTCTTTTACATCGGGTGATACTTCTATCCACATAAGTTCAGGAGGCTTGAATGAATTTACCAGTTCAGGAACACTTGTTGGGAACCTGTTACGAACTGCAAGGTTCCTTCTTTCAAGTTCGCTATATATCTCCAGTGTGCGAGGCTGTCTTAGATATGATTTCCTCAGAAGATCAGCGTCTCTGAAAACATCTTCAGGCAGACCTTCGCCTATTACGTTACCCTCTGTCATGAAATATACATAATCTGCCCAGCTATAGGCAAGTTCCACATCATGAGTTGAAATTATCAGGGTGGTACCATTGTGATTTAATTCATTCAGCAAGTCAAGGATCTCATCCGCACCTACAGGATCGAGGTTCGCTAATGGTTCGTCAAGGATCATAATCTCGGGGTCCATTGAACAGACACCTGCAATAGCAACCCTTTTTTTCTGTCCTCCACTCAAATGGTGGGGTGGTTTATCCTTGAATTCGGTTATACCGATATATTCGAGAGTCTGCTCTACTTTCTCTTCAACTTCCTCTTTAGAATAACCGAGGTTAGTGGGACCAAAACCTACATCCTGATAGACTGTAGGGGCAAATATCTGGTCATCCGAGTTCTGGAAAACAATACCCACACTTTTTCGTACCTCACGCAGGGACTTTGCATCGTATTCCATGGGTTTGCCATGGAAATATACCGCGCCTTCTTTAGGTTTAAGGGTACCGTTCAACAGCATGAAAAGAGTTGATTTGCCGGAACCGTTCTTTCCGACAAAAGCTATTTTCTTACCTTTTTTGATCTTTACATCAACGCCTTTTATAGCCTGGGTCCCATCCTGGTAGGAATACTTCAAGCCTTTTGTTTCCAATATCATCATTTTTACCTCCGAGACCTTTAAAATATAGAAATATCATTGGTCAGATACCATAACACCAGGATCGCGGAAAAGTAGGTACCTGTGAGTATCAATTCAGTTGCCCTGACGGGCCTTTTTTCCTCAAAGAAGAGTATTCTTCCATCATAGCAACGTGCACTCATGGAAATGAAGATCTTCTCTCCCTGCTCCCATGATCTTATGAAAAGGGTTGTTGCAAGCATAGCAAGTGAATTAAGGGAAGTTCTCCAGTCCTTATATCCAAGCCTTACGGACTGTGCATATCTGATACCCCATGCAACCTCAAGAAAAACAAAGATGTAACGATACATCATCATGGATAGCTCAATTAAGGAATCAGGCAACTTTGTAGCCTTTAGAACTGAAAACAACTCTACCATAGGTGTTGTCAGTGCAAGGAAGAACAGACATGACATACCGCTAAGTGTCCTTGAAAATACCAGCAATGCCATATCAAGTCCACCTGTGTTTATACCAAATCTGTAACTAAAAACATTAAATCCGAAAAGCTCAGTTCCGGAACCAAAGAAAAATGCTATGATGATAACACTTAAGATCACAAAAACAGCTGGAGCAGACAGAAGCTTCAGGTAAAATCCGACAGGGATCTTTCCGAAATGAACTGTTGCAAAGCTCATGCAAAAAGCTACAGTAAAAGGTAAGATGAAGGATTGTGAAGAAACACCCATTAACAGACCAAAAGTAATGATAGTGAGTTTAAGCCAGTTGTTTCGATACCTTAACGGACTCACCAGAGCATAATCATCAAGAATGTTCGTCATATTATGTTCACACCGTTAATTTCATTTTATTTCGTTTATTACGTAATTAAACATCATTAGGAAAAAGAATAGAAAAAGGTGATCCTTAATAAGGATCACCATAGAGATAAACAATCTTATTCAGACTGTTGTTTGCCTTTGTAATATCCGAAGAAGTAACCCAGAACGATTGCGCCGATAGCAGCCTGAAGTGCAAAGAGAAGACTCTCGGTTTCTCCTCCAGGAGGTTCGAACTTTACAGAGTTGACCCATGAATCAGTGGTCCATTCTTCGTATTGACCGTCTGTTATCTCAGCGATGACATCTTCTGCCTGACCGTCAGCACCACCAAACTCGGAGTCCGGGTTTGCTGCCATTCCATAGAAGAATGATGCTACGAATAAAATTGCTATCACTGCAAATATTGCTTCACCTTTCATTGGCTAGCCCCCTTTATTTTATCAAGGACTGATTCTGAAATAACATTGAGTTGTAAAAGTGCATCGCTCTTTACCTGTATCACGTACTTGAAGATAAGAGCTGTTAATGCACCCTCCATGATAGCCAGAGGAACCTGTGTTGTTGCGAATACCAGCATGAACGCTTTCAGTGACGCTGCAACTCCACCAACCTCTGCCGGGAAAGCTAAAGCAAGCTCAACAGATGTTACGACATAAGTTATCCAGTCTGCGAATGTAGCAGCGAGGAATACGACCACATAGAAGTTGATGTTCGCTTTCATACCTACCTTATAGATAATATATGCTGCAACCGGACCAATGATCCCCATTGATGCAACATTTGCACCAAGTGTTGTAAGACCGCCGTGTGCAAGGAAAATTGCCTGGTAAAGCAGTACTATTGTACTCAGTACAGCTGCAATTGCAGGACCGAAAAGAATAGCTGCCATTCCTGTTCCTGTTGGGTGTGAAGAACTACCCGTAACAGATGGCATTTTCAAAGATGAAAGTACAAAGATGAATGCTCCCGCTACTGCCAGTAAAGGCAATAGTTCGCGCTTTTCAGATACAAGTTTGTTCAACCTGTATATACCAAAGAATATTATTGGTATAGAGAACACAAACCACAGTTGCCACCATGGTGATGGTAAAAATCCCTCAAATATATGCATTTTTATTACTCCATTCCTGATTTATAATGATTTATATATCTAGCTAGATGAATATACCTAAATCAATATTACTTGATTTGGATATTCCTACAATGGAAACTTTATATAAATACTTTGAGCTAAATCGTATAAGTTTTTTGGATAATACTGTTTAAAATGATTTTCATTACCACGACAAAAATAAGAAAAAATAGAAGAAAAATAAGAATACGTAAGTATTACCTTACAACTACGACACAATGAAGAACTGATTCCGCCTGTGGTGGCTCATCCACAGTTCCGCCTGCAATACGTTCTTCAGGATAACCGAAGTTCTCGCAAACATAGAGCTTAGCATCAACACCCATTTCTTTTAGCACTTCAGCCACCTCTGTAACACCAAAAGTGTCAGCCGGAAGCATGAAAATGTCTTTCCCCAGTTCGATCTCCTGGATAAAGGCCTTTTTTGCAGGTGCAGGGTCACGCCCATGAGCTGTTATTGCGGTTATGTTAGATAAGCTGACACCTAATCGAGAACATGCGACCTGAATGGAAGAAATTCCCGGTATGATCCTGTCGCCTTCCCTGGCAAACTTGCCAAGCCCGGAGAACATGGGATCACCTGTGGAAAGCACGACCGCATCATCAGGCAGCTCGTGTAAAGCCTTGTAGTTCTTGATGATATTTGCCTCACACTCAATGTAAGGTTCAGCGATCTCAAGGGAGCGCTTCGAACCATAGACCACCGATGCGTTGCGTATAGCTTCGATAGCTTCCAATGTCAACATGTTCGGCCCGACGCCGACCCCTGCGATTATCATTTCTTTTCCCCACTATCCATAAGGACGGTGCCGTCCCTGTCTACTACAACAATGCGTGCACCTTTTCCTTTCTCCACCGTTTTTGCAAATGCACGTTTAATGTGTTCCCCTTCAGGTTCCACCTCGATCATCTCAGAGACCGTTGCAAAACCGCTGTCCTTGAGCATATCGGGATCTCCCCATTTCAGGATCAGACCCGGCAGGCCACAAATAGCTACCTCACCGGTTGTGGAATCCAGAAACTCGGATATGCGGCTTCCGGCAAGAACTACCGTATGATCAGGGAACAGCATTGTAGAATAACGGATACCTATGCGACCGGTTGTAAGGACGACCTTTGAAGCTTCACGTACAAGATCACTCTTCATTTCACCAAGATGATCGTTCCATGGCTCGACAAAACCAGTAGTACCAAGAATGGAGATACCACCCTCGACACCTATACGACTGTTCAGGGTCCGCTTTGCGATCTCAGCACCTCTTGGAAGGGATAGCTCCACTTCAACGCCTTTGATGCCGATCTCTTCCACAGCCTCTGCAACTGCATCCTTTATCTGCTGCATTGGTTTTGGATTGATAGCAGGATAACCCTTTTTGGACTGCAGGCCGCCTCTTGTGACGATACCGATACCCTCGCCGGCAGTTATATTGATCTTGTCGGATTCAACCGCCCTTGCCTCGAAGTCAAGGCCGCGGGTGATATCAGACTCATGGTCGTTTTTCAGTTTAACAGCAACAGCATAGCCATCTTTTGCTTTTACATCCATGACAGCGCGAAGTCCTACAGGTGTGGGCACTGAGACCCTGTCCACATCCTTCCTGAGTGACAGGACAGCTGCCTTTGCCGCAACGGTAGCAGTGGTTCCTGTGGTATAGCCTCGTCTTAGCACTGAACCATCGCTAAGCACCACCAGCATCCCGCTCTTTATACCCTCTTCAAGCTCATCGCGGGGTATTTTTGATCTATTGACCCACTCATCCGGGATCTTTGATTTGTTAACAGGATCGATAATTGACATTGCCAGTTATTCAATATCTTATAGTTATAAAAGTTACCGACCAACGAGCTAACTTATCCTGTCCTCTTGAACAGTTTATCAAGTTCTGCACGAGTAAATGAGATCATCGTTGGGCGACCATGCGGGCAGGTGTATGGATTATCTGCCATATCCAGTTGCTTCAGAAGGCTCTCCATTTGTCCCATACTGCAACCAGCACCGGCTTTTATCGCTGCACGGCATGACATGGTCTTGCAAAGATTATCAAACATTCCGGTATCATTTTTCACCCTGCCAGTGGAAAGCAGGTCTATGATTATATCATGGATCAGCTCAGCACTTTCCATCTTTCCAAGAAGAGCCGGAACCGTAGTTACCACATAGCTGTTCGGACCAAATTCCGATATTGCAAAGCCCATTTCTTCAAGATAAGGTATATACTCCTCAAGCAGCACCTTTTCTTTGGATGTGAGGTCAAGCGTAACAGGTGTTATAAGCTCCTGCCAGCCGGAACTGCTGATGTCACATATCTGCTCGTACATGACCCTCTCATGCGCAGCATGCTGGTCAACTATGACAAGCCCATTCTCCAGCTCCACAATAATATAAAGCTCATTGATCTGACCTACTATTCTTGCTTTATCAAGACCCGTAGGTGCTCTTTCAGGTTTCTTCGGGGTCTTTGACAATACCCTTTCAGAACGCTTTAGGCGCTTTTCCGTATCCCTGGCAGTGAAATGATAGGATTCTTCCTCTTCCCGTATCAATGGAGAGATTTTGTTCTCAGGAACAGGGACCTCCAGTTCAAGTTTCTCTACAGGAACAAACACTTCAGCGTCCGCTTTAGATATATCTTCAAGCATCTCTTCGGCCTTTTCCACAAAAACGGCCTGTACCGGCTTTTTTTCCGGTAAACTTATCTCAGGTACCAGCTGCTCGGCCTTCAATGCATTTTCCACAGCAAGAGTGACTGCATCACATACCTCACGCTCATGGCTCATTCTCACATACCTTTTTGCAGGATGGACATTGACATCCACCTCACTAAGGTCCAGTTCCAGATCAAGGACCGCAACCGGGAAACGTCCCTTTGGGATCAGGTTGTAATAACCAAGTCTCACCGCATTGCTGATACTCTTTGAGGATATGCCTCTGCCGTTTATGAAAAAGTACTGCAGGTCAGTACCGCTGCGGCTTAGCCCAGGTTTTGAGATATAACCGGATATTTTCACGATATCCGACTTGAACTCCACAGGTATCAGCTTCTTTGCGGATTCACTTCCAAGCAGGTAGACGATGCTGTCAAAAATATCACCCGATGTCGGAGAGCGTACAAGCACCTTGCCGTCGCTTATGAGAGTAAATGAGATCCCAGGATGACCAAAAGCATGTCTTGTAACAACATCAGTAATATGTGCAAGCTCGGTACGCATGCTTTTCAGGTACTTCTTCCTGGCCGGTGTATTATAGAACAATGACTCTACCGAGATAGTGGTCCCAGGCGCAGTACCAACTTCCAGTACATTCTCTATTGAACCACCGCTGACAACTACCTTTGTTCCGGAGATGCTCCCTTTTTCACGTGTGGTCAGGTACACTTTTGCAACCGCTGCAATGGAAGAGATAGCCTCGCCCCTGAAGCCCAAGGTAAGTACTCTTTCAAGATCCTCGATATGCCCTATCTTGCTGGTAGCGTGTTTTGTGAACGCAAGGGTGGAATCCTCCCGGGACATGCCTCGGCCGTTGTCGGTAACTATAATCAGTTCCGTTCCGGCCCCCTTCACTTCCACTCGAATTTCGGTAGCTTCCGCGTCAATGGAATTATCCAGAAGCTCTTTCACCACAGATGCCGGACGCTCTACGACCTCACCTGCAGCTATTTTGTTGATGGTAGCCTCATCCAGCACATGGATCCTGTTACCGCTCGCTTCTGCCATATTATTCCTCCGCGTTCTTTCCCGTTCTCTTCTGAAGTTCACAGAGCTTGTTCAAAGCATCCATCGGTGTCATGTTGTTAACATCAAGCCCTTTAAGTTCCTCAACGACAGGATCCTTCTCGACAGGGGCCGAACCTTCCGGATCGAAAAGCATGAGCTGTGTATATTGTGCCGACCTTTTTCTCCTGCCACCCTTTGAACTGCTTTCCTTGCTGATGGAACTCTCATCCTCGATATCCTGCAGTATTTCCCTTGCCCTCTGGGTCACCTTGTGAGGTACACCTGCAAGCCGGGCGACATGTATTCCGTAGCTTTTGTCCGTGGCCCCGGGAACGATCTTGCGCAAAAATACAAGGTCATCACCATCCTCTTTCACTGCAATATGATAGTTCTTCACCCTTTTCAGATGAGATGAGATGTTGGTAAGCTGGTGGTAATGTGTGGCAAAAAGTGAGCGTACGCCGACACGACCTTTATTGTGAATATACTCGACCACAGCTTTTGCGATGCTGTAACCATCATAGGTACTGGTACCCCTGCCGATCTCATCAAGAAGTACAAGGCTTTTCGGAGTGGCGTTGTTCAGGATATTGGCAAGCTCCACCATTTCCACCATGAAAGTACTCTGCCCGCTTGCAAGGTCATCAAAGGCTCCCACCCTTGTAAATACCCTGTCCACGATACCAATGGATGCATGGGAAGCAGGCACAAATGAACCTGCCTGTGCCATTATCACTATAAGTGAGACCTGACGCATGAAAGTGGATTTTCCTGCCATGTTAGGTCCTGTTATCAGCAGGAACTGGTTGTCAACACAATCCATTTCCGCATCATTGGGAACAAAACCACCGGGTACGGACCTCTCTACCACAGGATGCCTGCCTTCACGTATCAGTAACCTGCAATCAGAAGTGATGTTGGGCCTGACGAAATTATTGTTTACGGAAACCTCTGCAAGGCTTGTAACACAATCCAATTGCCCTATCAGGCCCGCAATGGTCTGCAACTGCGATGAATATGAAGCAACGTTCGAAGTGATATTGGAGAATATCTCATACTCCAGTGCTGTGATCTTCTCATCAGCAGAAAGGATGACATTTTCCCATTCCTTCAGTTCCGGAGTGTAGAACCTTTCCGCATTCCTCATGGTCTGCTTGCGTATGTAATCATCAGGGACCTGTGAGATGTTCGCTTTTGTGACCTCGATGTAATATCCAAATACCTTATTGTAACCCACTTTAAGTGATTTTATCCCGGTCCTGTCACGCTCTTTCTGCTGGAATGAAGCTATCCATGACTTGCCTCCCTTGGACATTTCCTTCAACTCGTCCAGAGCCTCGTCATAGCCTGCTTTTATCATCCCCCCTTCCCTGACACTTACCGGTGGCTCTTCTACTATGGAACTATCGATGAGCTCCACGATACTGTCAAGCTGGTCAAATTCCAGAAGGCCACCCCTGATGCTTTTAAGCATCTCGCAGAGGTCATCGTCCCCAAGACATTCCACTATCAAAGGCACTGACTCAAGGGAGCGTTTTAGTGCAATAAGGTCACGTGCATTGGAATTACCATACATGATCCTTCCGATAAGGCGCTCAATGTCCTTTACAAAGGAAAGATGGGACCTGACATCGAACCGGATCATGGTACCGTTTGCCAGCGCCTCTACAGCATCGAGACGGTAGTTGATGGCATCCACATCAATAAGTGGCTTTAAGAGCCATTTCTGAAGCAGCCTGCCGCCCATTGGTGTTTTGGTATCATCCAGCACTTTCAGTATGGACGTGTCATTTCCTTCCCCGCGCACGTTCTTTACGATCTCAAGATTTCTCAAAGTGATGGAATCCAGCACCATGAACTCAGAATCGGAATACGTCTTCAGCTCACTCACATGCCCGAGTTCCCTCATCTGGGTGCTCAACGCATAATCAAGGGCAGCGCCTGCTGAGGATATTGCATAGGGCAGGCCATCACACCCCATGCCCTCAAGAGTTGAGACCTTGAAGTGCTCCTTAAGCTTCTTTTCAGAGGTCCCGATGTCAAATGCCTCTTCTTCGAACTCATGCACCACTATCTTAAGTTCGTTCAGCCTGTCAACGACATGCCTGTCAGAATACATCTCAGGAGACAGGATACATTCCGAGGGCCTCATCCTTGCAGCCTCGCTGGCTATCCTGTCATATGGAGGAGCATCAGCGAACTGGGTTGTCAGGAACTCTCCTGTGGATACATCCAGAAATGAGACCCCATAGTTTCCCTCCCCGCCTGAGACAGACATGAGATAATTGTTAGATGAATCCGTGAACATCGATGTATCAATTGCAGTACCCGGTGTTACAACCCTGACGACCCCACGTTTCACAACGCCCTTTGCCTTCTTCGGGTCCTCAAGTTGCTCACAGATAGCTACCTTGTAGCCCTTTTTGATCAGACGCGGGAGATAGTTGTCAATAGCATGATAGGGGATACCTGCAAGAGGCATCTTTTCACCGTCCTTGTCCTTTCCCCGCGTGGTCAGGGTGATCTCAAGTTCCTTTGCAATGGTCTTTGCATCTTCCCCGAAGGACTCATAGAAATCCCCCATCCTGAAGAAGATCAGTGCATCGCTATGTTGCTGCTTGGCATCATAGTACTGTTTCATTGCAGGTGTTAATTTATTCATTCTTGCTCCACGGTGAATTGGTCTGGTGAATTTATCAGTTTGTTGGTATTTTTGTTTTTGCATTGCAGATACTGCTCATTTAAATTTGGGACAGTATAAAAATAATACAAATATTTAACACATTAGCCCTCTAAAACTGGTCCATTGTGATAAACGGTCAATTATTTCGGATATCATGATCTCAAGTATATGGAGGATATGTGTTCAATGGATGAAACGGCAGAAGAAAAAGTAAATAAGACCGTATTCTATACGTCGGCCACACTGGTATCTGTTTTTGTTATCCTCGGGATATTTTTTACATCGTCCATTGGAGATGTCTTTGGAACCATCCAGAATTTTATCGTTACAAGCTTTGGGTGGGTGTATATCGTTTCAGTTGCATTCTTTCTCTTCTTTGTGATATGGCTCTATTTCAGCTCCTTTGGCAACATAAAGCTTGGAAAAGAGGATGATCTTCCGGAATACAGGGACAGAACCTGGTTTGCAATGCTTTTCAGTGCAGGTATGGGGATCGGACTGCTGTTCTACAGTGTTGCAGAGCCCATATTGCATATTGTTGAACCAAGAAATCCCGGGATGGATAGCATCTCCATAGCAAAGGAAGCCATTAACCTGACGTTCTTCCACTGGGGTGTTCATGCTTGGGCTATATATATCATAGTCGGGCTTGCACTTGCCTACTTTTCATATCGCCATGATATGCCCCTTACTATAAGATCAACAATGTATCCGATATTCGGAGACAAGATCTACGGTTTCCGCGGGAACCTTGTGGAGATAATTGCTATTTTCGGAACACTTTTCGGTGTGGCAACATCCCTTGGTCTTGGTGTCATGCAAATAAATGCAGGCCTGGAATATATCGGAATTATGTCGGTATCCATTCGCAACCAGATAATCCTTATTGTAATAATCACCATCTTTGCCACAACTTCTGTGGTCTCCGGACTTAACAAAGGAATACGTATATTGAGCCAGGTGAACGTAGGTCTTGGAGCTTTACTCATACTCTTTGTCTTCATCACAGGCCCGACGGTCTTCCTTGCCAGTTCCTATGTTCAGAGCATCGGATATTACATGCAGCACCTGGTAGCCCTAACCTTCCAGACCGATGCCTACAGAGGTGTGGAGTGGCAGAGCATGTGGACAATGTTCTACTGGGGATGGTGGATCTCATGGTCACCTTTTGTGGGCATGTTCATTGCACGTATATCAAAGGGCAGGACCATAAGAGAGTTCATAAGAGGTGTCCTGATAGCACCTGCACTTATTACCTTTTTCTGGATCATCGTCTTTGGAAATACGGCTATACACATAGAACTGTTCGGAGCCGGCGGGATATCCCAGGTCGTTCAGACCAGTGTACCCACTGCATTGTTCGTCCTTCTGGAAAAGCTTCCAGTATCATTTTTGAGCTCTGTGCTTGCAACCGTTGTTATCACCACCTTCTTTGTTACCTCATCGGATTCCGGATCACTGGTCATTTCTATTCTATCATCCAACGGCAATCCCCGACCTGTTGTTAGTCTCAGGTTCTTCTGGGCTATCCTTCAGGGTGCAGTGGCTGCTGTGCTCCTGCTTACAGGAGGTCTTCTTGCATTGCAGACAGCAGCTTTGACAACCGCTCTTCCGTTCTGTATGGTCATGATCCTCATGTGCTACAGCATTGTAAAAGGTCTTAGAAGTGAGGTCAGGGGTACAAAAATCATTGAGGATACAAAGATCAATAAAAATGAGCCGGAAGAAACATCTATTAATAGGACAAAAATTTTGGTAGACAACATCTTCAGGAACGGGGGTATCAAGAAGTGAGTGAGCTGAAAAAGAAGTTGAATAATATACTTAAAAGTGAAGATGAAGAAGGAACTCCATCCGATGTCTATTTGAAATTCGCCCGGATGAACATCAGGGATTTTATTAAAAATGTGGTCCTTCCATCTTATCATGAGCTGAAGACAGAGCTTGAAGAACACGGAAAAGATGTTGTCATCGATGTGGATGAACCAAACCTGAATTATGCATCCATCATAGTTTACACACCATCCCAGACCAACCCGAATGAAGAGATAGAAGAATTCTGCTTCCGGATAAGAGGCAAGACCTACCAGAAGATGCAATTCGCATTCCCACAGCATGCCGAGGAAGACCAGCCACGCGTTCAGAAAGCAGAGATCGTATTGAGAACCGGTACCCTGAAAGAATACGATATTGAGGAACTGACAAAAAAGGAGATTATCTACAGGTTCCTTGGAGAATATGAGAAATGGATAAAATACTGATCCTTATATATCTGAACTTGATGAACTGCTTGAAAGCGTGTATGAAGAATCCATCATTGATTTCAAGACAAAGGAGCGTATCAGTATCAGTATCGAACTATACCACCGCTGCCCTTACTGTATCGTACTTCACTCATTAAATACTCTTGATTCAGGAGCTACAAAAGAAGAGATCCTTCAGGTCAGTATGCTCGCAGTTGCATTTGGCGGCGGAACATCCATTGCCTACTCCGTAACCCTGCTGAACAACTGTATCGAAACATTTCAGGGAAATTCATTCACAGAAGAGGACAGAATGGAGATCTTCAGAAGGCTTGCAAGGTCTGAACAAACCTTATATACATCTCCCTTTTCTTTTTTATTATCTTTACAATCCTAGTATTCTTGTAAAAGCTTCAACGTCTGAGTTCCGATTTTACTGTTCTTCAGTCAATAAATTTTAAAAATGGTGGGATAGGAACAAAATGATCCTATCATTCCGAGAAAGCCAGATATCCCGGAAGTGCAAGGTTTGCTATTGGTACAATGGTCAGGACCCCGAACCACTTCGACTTTCCAAGGACGCCTGCTATCTCACCCCAGATGTACATCAATACAAGGATATTGACGTATGGGATCAGCATACCAAGGAAATACCAGAGGGATTTCCTCGCTGTCCTGCACATGAGTACAACATTAAGGATCGGTATCCATGCCATCCAGGCATTCTCCGTGTTTGTTCTGTCTGCGATCCTTTGCAGCGAATAGGAATAGTATACATATAGACCAAGAGCTACCACAATAAAAATTAACATTAAAGTTTCATCAAACATTTATTATCAGTCCATTACTTATTTTGCAAATATCTCAAATATGCTCACAAAAATATCCAGGATCGTCCTCAAAAATTCAGCAGTCGCAGTACTAATTCCTTTCATTCGATCTCCTCAGATACTGGTGTTTCATATGTTTGTTCACAATATAGACATACTTGTCTATTTTTCGACATGTTGAATACATGTTCACTGTATATAAATTTTGGCTTCAAAATATAATGCATTCAATGTGTTCTCAACAAAAGTGATAGTACTTGTGATGTTCAAAAAAAGAGAAAAGGAAAAAAGAAAACAGCAGGAAACTCACATCGCCTGCTGCTCTTAAGAAAAAAAGGGAAGGATCATGTCACATTGATGTCCATTCCCTTTGCTTCAGCCTTGACATCCGGGTTGTAGTACGAGTAGGCACTGCTCTCCTGCACCATTGCTTTGACAGGGAACATGGCCCTCATCTGCATTGAGAAGTTCATTTCCTCGCCGGCCATCATCTCATCGATATAGAGCACGACCTTGCGGCCTGCGATCTCATACCTCGTGATGGTGCCATCGTCCTTGAGCTCCTCAAGGCTTGCAGAGACAGGTGTGAAACCTGTGGGTACTGCAATATCAACTATCATCATGCCACTGGACTCAACAACTCCCCTGATTCCCGACATTCCATTGTACTTCAGGCGCACATCGACGTTCACAATATCGTCCACAGCCACATCAGTGGAGTCGTATTCCACATCCAGCTCGATCTCCTCATGCTCGATGACTTCCGGAAGAATCACATTGAAGCGCCTGACAAGCTGGTAGTTGAGCTCACCACTTCCTTCAAGGGTCATGTTGATACTCTCGGTACCTTCAGCAACCTCGATGATGTTGACCACATCGTAATTCTCGGATGTGACCCTGATGCTCTTAAGTTCCTCACCATCTCCGGTGACCGTTATGGTAGCATCAACGTCCCTTCCAGCAACTGCTGCAGCTGTCATCAGTGCCCTGAATGCCATGACGGTATCCTGGGTGCTTGAGAAGCCACCATTGGAATTACGCTGTGCTGCGATCCATTTGAGGGATGAGCTTGCTGCAGGGTCATTGACCTCTATCAGGGCAAGGGTTGCGTAGGCTGTGGTCTCAACGTTCTTGCTTGAGACAGGATAGATGCCATAGCCACCGTATTCATAAGGTTCCGGAACCACGTCATCATAGCCCCAGTACATACCGTTCTCATCCTCCTTTGCCATTGCAAGCAGCTTGGCCCTTGCCTCGTCTGCCCTCTCGCTCTCAAGCTTTTCAAGAGCAAGCGTACCAACAGCAAGGGTGTATGGGTCATCCTGTGCATCGAGGTTGTCCTCAAGATATCCCAGAGCACCATTCATGACCTCTGGAGTGGAATAGCCATACTCATCAAGTGCGAGAGTGATGTATGCTGTCAGGGCATAGGTACCGCTGACACCACCCATCATGTCCTGATGTATCACAAATCCCACGGACTCCCAAGAGCCGTCCTCCTTCTGGTGTGAACCGATCCAGTCCGCTGCATCCCGCAGGACGTTCTCGTCTATGGTGGTGATGTCCCTGGCACCGCTGAACTGTGAGAGCACGAAAGCTGTCAGCCACAGGCTGCCTTCAGGATCGCTTTCACCGAATGCGGAGAAGGCGCCGTCCGAATGCCTGAAAGTAAGTTCCCTCTGGTAACCGGTTATTATGTATGTCTGCGCCTTGGCCTCGATCTCCGGGTTCTGCTGTCCGGTAGCCTTGAGATATCTCAGCACTTCCACATCAGTTGAGAAGAACATCATGTTCTGCTCGCCACAACCGTATGGCATGCCCAGAAGGTCGTCGACACCGCTGATGGTCTGTGCTACAATGCTCGGAGTAAAGCTCACCATCACCTTGCCGGAATCCGGCACAATGTCCGCAGGCAGCGTGGTATCCAGTTCAACGGAACCTTCCTTGAGGATACCATTGTCCACGATCTCCCTTGTGACACCTTCTGCTTCAACGATCAACGTCTTGCGCACAGCATCGGCCTTCTCTGTGGTCTGTCCCGTCAGCTCGACCTCCTGGACACCTACCTCCGTAGGCCTTATGGTGAAACTTGCATGGGTCACACTGTTGGCATCCACACTGACCTTTACGACATCCTCACCCACCAGGTCGAACCAGTCTGCACCGGAAAGTGTCAGCTGTACATCCTGAGGCCTGTCAAGATAGTTGTAGACCTGCACCTGGACAGGGAACTCTTCCCCGCGAATGACCGCATAAGGAAGGTCAGGATCTATGAAGAAATCCTGGAACACTGTAAGTCCTGCTTCGGATATTCCAATACCTTCCGGACTGGAGGACACTGCATGCAGCCTCCAGGTGGTGATGGAATCCGGTGCATTCAGGTCAAGGGATGCCAGACCGGTCTCATCCGTCATGAGATCAGGCATCCATATCCATGTTTCAGGGAAGAACTGGCGCACCCTTTCCGGTTCTGCAAGAGTGGTGCCCGAATCTGCATCAGTTGGTGCCATGGCCGGAGCTTCCATGACCATTTCCTCCTCGACTTCTACCATCGCCATGTCATCCATTGCGAACATACGGTCAACAAAGCCACCCTCAGCCACTTCAACCTCACTTTTCGGAACATCAAAGCTATCGGATGCCAGAACTATCAGGCCTGCATCATCAATTACATCATAGGCAGTTTCCTGATACCAGCCATATCTCGGATGTGCCTCGACCTGTGGCTCCATGAACCTGAGCTCAAGCTCATCGAATACCTGCTTCAGATTGAGCCTGCCTTCGCTCAATGCATAGACAGATTCGTCAACTATGGAAAGGCCGATCATGGACTGTGTGCCTGCATCCAGTTCCACTGAAACGTTCTCACCTGGTGCCACTGTCTCCTTATTGAATCCTGAGGACAGGTCCACCTGGGTGCTGAACTTCACATCGAAAGGCAGGCTGTCGGCTGATACCTCATTGTTCGGATTGATCATGTATGCGACCACCTTTGCAGAAGGACTCATCTGCGGTGTGACCGGGATGCTTATCTGTGCTTCATCGCTTGTAGCAGAATAGACTGTCCTGCCGTTTGCGAACACATCATAGAACACTGTTCCCTTGTTGGTAGAATATACCTTGAAAGTGATACTTTCCCCCACTTCAGGTGTGCCTTCGCTTACCTGGCTCAAATGAAGGAAACTTGCACTCGGGGAATATACCGCGTTCAGATGATCGGAGACCTCCACACCTTCCGAGATAGCATATATCTCCAGATCAAGGGCATCTTCAGGTACTTCAAGTGTCATCAGGGCAACACCGTTCTCAGTGTTGACGATCTGTTCCTGCTCGTTCCTCTCATAGTTATTGTCCCTGAAATTCACAATGAGCTTTACTTCCTTCTCCAGTGGCTCTCCTCCGGGATCCTTTGTCACTATCAGAACCTGAAGCGGCATTCCCGGCTTTATGGAATCGGACTCAGGTATCATCTGGAGAACAAGCGGATCCTGTGCAATGGTCAGCAGTTCGGTGGTTTCCTCACTGTGCCCTCCGGTGTCTGTTACGGTAACGTTGAGCATAACACTGCCCTGTCCGCCGGCACCATAGGTACCTGCAACATACTCTGTGGGTGGAAGTTCAAACTCAACTGAACCTTCCTCAAGTAGTCCGCTGAATGTCGCATATTCCTCCCACACTCCCACATATCGCATAGCCTTTATCTCGACGTCACCTTCGACATCCTTTCCAAAGAAATACTGTGCCGAAACTGTTCCTGTGATCGGATCATCCACAAGGAACCAGCTTTTCTCGGTGGAAACTTCCAGATCGAACTTCGGAAGCACATATTTCTCCACCCTGATATCCACCTCTGACATAGATGTGCCGGATGTTGCCTTTATCTTCCATGTACCAAGGTTCAGCTCGGAAGCCAGTGGCAGATCAAAATATGCAACACCATAATCGTTGGTGGTCAGATCGTCCTTGAACACTTTCACGCCTTTAGCATCTGATATTTCCACAGTTGTGTTCTGAACCACAGGGACCAGATTGTTGTTCAGGCAAAGAAGACGCACATGTACCGTCTGCCCTGGCTTGTAGATCGGTTTATCGGTCTCTATGAAGATCGGGTTGTTCTGAACGACCTGTATGGTCGTTGTGAAACCGGCTTCTGCACCCACTGGAGTTGCAGTAAGTGTGTAACTGCCTTCCTCAACTTCCGGGACATCGAACTTCGCAACAGAATTACCCGAATCAGAGGTAGCAGCTTTTACCAGTGGAATTACCTCGCCTGCAGCACTTGTAAGTGTGTACTCAAAACACCGGCTTACAGGAGCATCATCAAGGAAAGCCGACATGGTTACAGAGCTTTCTCCACCTGAGAACAGCGCCTTTGGAACCATTATCAGGTACTCATCCTCTGTGGAATAGGTACCTCCTTCCTCACAGGAAAGGGCTTCGTTCGCAGGGGGATAATCCACCCCTTCATCCTGACCTATACAACCTGCTATCAGGATACATGACAGCAGGAACAATACGATGAATGACTTTTGCACAATTCCGACGGACCTCATTTTAACACTCCCATAGATCAATATGATTACTATCTAAAAGAAAATTAGTCCCTATCTGGTATAAACTTAGCTTAAACTTCGAAACTGTTCGTAGCTATAAATTTCAATTTCAAGCCGGAAAGGAAAAGAAAAGAAAAGAGGAA
Source organism: Methanococcoides sp. NM1 (assembly GCF_900774285.1). NCBI lineage: Archaea > Methanobacteriati > Methanobacteriota > Methanomicrobia > Methanosarcinales > Methanosarcinaceae > Methanococcoides > Methanococcoides sp. NM1. The sequence goes on along the minus strand of NZ_CAAGTW010000009.1, from coordinate 55,761 downwards.
AATAAAGATGGAGAGGATGAAAAAGAAAAGTTGTGTCCTGCCATTTCTGCCCCGGACACACGGTAAAATTAAATTAATCCAGCAGATGCAAACCCGCTAACTTTGCTTTTTCCATAAGTTCGGTGTCTTTCCTGACCTCTCTCGGAAGGTCAAATCCGGCAGCAACCAGCCTGTCCTTGACTTCCATTCCAAAGAAGGTTGTCAGGCATTCACTGAACTCATCAAACACGTTCTCATAGGTGGATTTATCAGGCGCCCCCTGTGACCTTACAAGAACAGCTTTCTTCCCCACAGGTATCCTTGGTTTCAGTTCAGCGTCCACAAGTGCATAACAGCGGTCAAGGAAAAGCCTCATCTGGCCTGTGAACTGGAAGAAATAGATAGGTGAACCGAATACGAACCCGTCTGCTTCTTCTATCTTTTTGTAAACCTCTGTCATGTCATCTTTGATCTTGCATTCCGGCATCACATTGCAGAACCCACATCCCTGACAACCCTTGAAGTTCAGGTCATTGATATAGATCGTTTCTGTTTCAGCACCGCTCTCTGCTACTCCTTCAAGCACTTTCTGCACTACAGTATCCGTGTTCCCGTTCTTTCGGGGGCTTCCTACAATACCCAATACTTTCATGATTTCACATCCTGAGATAACAATACATATGTAGATTTTTTATGCTTAAACTTATCTAAGGATAATCAAGGTTTATTTCACAAGGATCAAAGTGAAAACAAAATGATAACTGAAAAGAACGAAGGACAAGAGCAGAAAGAAAAGCAGGAGCAAGAACTGCTCGACGATGAAGAACTCGATGACCTGATGATCAAAACAGCAAAAGAGCATATCAGGTCGGATTACAGGCGCAGTCTTGGATGTGAGAATTCCCGAAGGTGCATGGACCTGAAGATGAACAAAAAAGATGAATGATATGATTCGTTCTCATCTTCAGATAACCAGCCTCTTTTTCATCATATTGACCGAGACCACGAACAATATGAAACATACTACGACTATCCACAGCAGATGCCAGAGCAGGAACAGATCCAGTGTTCCAAAGGTCAGTGAACGTATTATCATGACCACATGCGTCAGCGGCAATACTGCCAGTGCAATATACTGAATGGCTTCAGGCAAGACGTTCAGGGGGAAGAACGTTCCACTGAAGAGGAACATAGGAGTTATAAAAAGAAGTATCGGATAATTGATCGACATTATGTTCGGGGTCACAGCAGTAATGCACATAGCAAGACCTGCGAATAACAACCCTGCCAGAAAAGCAAATGGTATGATCAACAACGAATAAGGGATGTCGATCAGACCGAAAAGTGCGATCACTGGAAGCATCAATGTGGCGCTTATCAGGCTCCTTGTGGCCCCCCACAGCAGCTCACCAACGATCACATCCTCAATGCTAAGCGGTGTTGCGATAATGGCATCGAAGGTCTTCTGGTAATACATTCTCACATAGGAACCGTAGCTGCATTCGAAGAACGCACCATACATCACAGATACCGATATCAATGCCGGAGCAATGAACTTTGCATAGGAGACACCATCGATCTCTTCGATGAACAATCCCAGCCCGAAACCCATGGCAAAAAGGTAGAGCAGAGGTTCAATGAACGGCGGAAGGAAATTGAGCTTTGCGTTCTTCATGAAAACATCCTTGTTCCGTCGCCAGACCTTGATGGCACCCGATGTTAATTTCGGAATTTTGAAATACATACCCATGTTCATGATCTCACTCCCTCAGTTTCCTGCCTGTGAGCTTAAGGAACACATCCTCAAGGGTCGACGCCCTTGCAGTGACACTGGTAAGCCTGCACTCCGATAGCAAATGGTCTGTTATTTCCTGTGGATCATCGGTATATATCTGTACTTCGTCCCCGAGGATCTCATAGTTTGCCTGATGCTTATCAAGACATGAGATAACATTGGGATCATTATCGGCTTCTACTATAGCGGGACCTATGTATTCATTGATCATGTCTTCAGGAGTACCTTCGACCAGTATTTCACCATGATCCATGATCACCAGCCGATCACACAACTGGGCAGCCTCCTCAAGGTAATGCGTGGTAAGCACAATGGTCACCCCTTCCTTTTTGAGCCCTTTGAGCTTATCCCACATCAAATGCCTGGACTGGGGGTCCAGTCCCACCGTAGGTTCATCCAGTATCAGCAGCCTGGGCTTGTTTATCAATGCCCTTGCAAGCACCAGCCGTCTCTTCATACCACCCGACAGGGCTTCGGTCATCGTATCTCGCTTCTCTTCCAGGTGAACAAACTCAAGAAGCTCGTCCACTCTTCTTTTAGCCTCATCTTCAGGAATATCAAAATATCGTGAAAAAACTAAGAGATTCTCATATACAGTAAAATCAGGATCAAGATTGTTCTCCTGTGGAACAACACCCATCCGGAACTTGATCTCACGCTGATGTGTATTCACATCCATCCCGAAGACCTCCAGCTTACCTGAGGTCATCGGAGAAACACACTGTATCATTCGCATGGCAGTAGTCTTTCCCGCACCGTTGGGTCCCAGAAAGCCGAAAAGCTCTCCCTCTTCCACAGAAAAATCCACAGAATCCACGGCCAGAAAATCCCCGAACACCTTTTTCAAATTCTCAGCTACGATAACAGCAGTAATGATACATCACCAGTTCTATTGTCTATAATAAACAATTGCAATGAGACTTGATATAGATTTCTTATTTTTCTTATTATGTGTATAAAAAAGCAAGTTGAAATCTCAGATCAGAAAACACCAAAATTTCAGTAAAGAAGTTCAATGTAAAAATAACATCAGAATGAAAATCAATAGGAATGGAGACTCGAGAATAAGTCCGCTTGAGCAGCGCGAAACGGACCCGCGCTCAAGAAGCGAGATCTTGTGATGGGGCCGCTGAGATTTGAACTCAAGTCGCAAGACCCCCAGCCTTGCAGGATGGACCAGGCTACCCTACGGCCCCACGGGGTCGAACTATAATAGTCACTATCAGTATATCATTCTTTCTGATGGGATGCCTGCGAGCTCTCCCACTGCTCATATGCGTCCACGATCTCCTGTCCTTCAAGGAAGACAAGATCATGAAGCTGGGCATATTCTATTGCATCTTCTCTGGAAAGGGCCTTGCCGTTGGAATCATCGAGCATCTCACAGACCACCATTGCAGGTGTGACTCCTGCCATCTTTGCAATAGCAATGGAAAGCTCTGTTTGTCCCCTGCGCTCATGTACCAGTCTGTCAGCTGCACGCAAAAGTGCAACATGGCCAGGTGTACGGAACTCTGAACCGAAATCCACTTCTTTGCCATCAAGGACCTTTTCAGTGATATTCGACAGCTCGTTTATGGTCAGTGCCCTGTCATTGTCAGGAATGCCTGTGCGTGTTCTCCTGTGGTTCACCCATATGGAGAATGAAGAGCGACTGTCGTAGGCAAGATCGCCACCCCTTTCAACAGTAGTGCCAAGAGCAGGATAGTTCTCAATCTCATCACGCAGGATATCGGAAATGAAAGGAAGACCAAGCTTTTCGGAGGATTCGCCATCAAGCGCAACACAGATCAATCCGCCACCGTCCCTGCGCATCCAGCGCACGTCATCGGGAGTAACAGCTCCTGCAGCGATCACAAAATCAGTCTCTCCTTCACGGCTATCGGAATCGAAGATGAAGAACATCTCACCGTTCTGTGCGGCCTTCAATGCTTTATTGATATTATCACTGTAATTTTCATTGGAACTCATAGGGATCACTCACATGCGCTTCGGTCTTCTATTGTAATCTTTACTTCATCCCCGTCCTTGAGATCCAGTGTCTCCCTGAGATGGACAGGGGATATGATCTCCAGCAGATCATGGGGATAATGTGAACGTTCAGGTGTCACCACTGCACCGGGAATACCTTCAACCTCTACAAAATAGCAATTGCAGCTTCCAAAGGTACGCTGCCCGTTAGTAAAACCGGATATTTGTATCATATTCTTCAGACTTCTGTTCTTCTGTACGTCTGCACTATGATCGGTAAGTCTCACATTAAGCGTACCTGGATAAGGTACAAATTCCAGCTTTTCCTCGAACTGGGAACGGTAACCTTCCTGGGCAATATAATACTGGCCTTCTCCAAGGCCTGTAATCACATTACCGTACAGTTCCACCTTCTTTTCATCACCACAAAAGATGTGCCTGTAATCACTGTATTCTCTCTCAAGCCATATACGACCTTCATCTGTTATGGAGATCATCTGACCTTCAGGGATAATGCTGCGCTTTATCAGACCTTCCTCTTCGAGCTGTTTCAATGTTCTTGCAGCTGTCTTGGAACTGGTGAAAGTATATTTGGTAAACTCACTGGACGAGATCTTGACAGGTCTCTTGAGTGCGCCCAGAAGGGCCAGGTGTTTCAAAGAATTTATGCGATGCATTTGCAGGACCTTTATTGACTCAAATATGAGATGCATCTCAAATATGAGATGAAAGGAAATAAATGTTTTGTTAAATCGTGCCTCTAATTCAGAATGCTTTATAATACAATAAAGAGATATTTGATTTCAGTTTCCGGATGCTAGATGCATGGGAATACAAGGTCATCGCCTTGTTCCTAAGGAGAAGGATAATGGTATACAGATTAGGCAAAGAGGGAGAGAACAGACCAGACACTGATGACTGGCGTTTGGACCTATACAAACTGATCTTTGAAGCCAATTCTCCTTATGGAAAATCTTTTGATGTTGCCTTAATCGTAACGATCGTTCTGAGTGTTGCTGTGGTAATGCTCGACAGTGTCCATTCGATCAACATCGTTCACCATGAGAAATTCTACCTGGCAGAAATGATATTCACTGCCCTTTTCACCATTGAGTATTTCCTGAGGATCATCTGTGTCAAAAGCAAAGTACGTTATGCGACCAGTTTTTTTGGTATCATCGACCTTCTTGCCATAATCCCAACATATCTTAGCATGCTCCTTCCAGGAAGCCAGTATCTGCTAATAATAAGAGTGATGCGCTTGCTAAGAATATTCAGGGTACTCAAACTTGTCCAGTACCTCTCAGAGGCCGAGATACTGGTACAGGCCCTTAAAGACAGTAGCAGGAAGATAACCGTTTTCATGTTCACTGTCCTGAACCTTGTGATAATATTAGGCTCCCTGATGTATGTCATCGAAGGGGAGCAAAGCGGATATACAAGCATCCCGCGAAGTATCTACTGGGCCATAATAACACTGACAACTGTAGGATACGGTGACATAGTCCCCATAACACCACTGGGGCAGGCAATGGCATCCGTTGTAATGATTCTCGGTTATTCCATAATTGCGGTTCCCACAGGCATTGTTACCCATTCGATCATTAACAGGAGCATGGACGCCATGCCTATACAAATAGCAGAAGAGACAAAGGATGTTGCAGTGAATATAGCATGTCACAACTGTGGCTTGCAGGGTCACGATACTGATGCTTATTACTGTAAATACTGCGGAGCAAAGCTTTGAAAAATATATCTTAAGATGGTGATAACATGGAGATATTACTAACCACGATCATCGATGCCGCCATAGTAATAGGTCTGACAGCAGCTTTCCTTTTCTCTGATATCATTATCCGTCACAGCCTTAAAATGAGCCTTTCAGGTATCGGTTCAGATCTTGCTATAGGAGCTTTTTCAATTCAGATATCAGTAATAGCAGCACTGCTGACAGGCGAGGTTATACCAGATATAGCAACTGACAGCATCCTTCTTGCTTTCTTTGGATGCTTGTGGGCAACTACTCTCTGGCAAAGCTCAAAAAGAAAGATATCCGGCTATATGATCTCATTCATAACAGGCACAACGATTTTTACAATTTCCATAGCCCACCTGCTGGAACTCCATAACCCCTCCTTACTGGGAGCTGCAATTGCAGTTGCTGTGATCCTGGGCTTTATTGGTTCTACCCTAACAAAGAATCTCTATAACGAATCCATCGTGAAAAAGTTCGATCATATGCTGGGCAAGGTTACCGCTTACGACCTGATAGAGATTTCGACAAAAAGCACATCAAGAGATGAAGATGATCCATTATCTCCGGCTGTTGATAGTATTCGATGCGCTATCAGGGAAGATGATGAAGACAAATTCAGAACAGGATTGCAAAAGATCACAACGATCGCGCAGAACCTCATGACAGGTTCAAAGGACACCACTGAAATTACCAGGCATATGAATTCACATTTGCTTGAAATGGGGTTCATTGCATTGGAAAATGATGGTAAGGCAACAAAAACTATTATCAATTCCATAGGAGCTATCGGGACGTCTGCTTCAAACCATGGAAGCCAGGCCGGTGCTGTTGTTTCAATTGCGACTATCGGGTCTCTTTTCGCAGCAGCAAAAAGAAGACACACAATGGATATACAGCGCCAGTTCGTTGGAGCCACAGGAGATATTACACGATCAGCTGCCAGCCGGAAACAGGAAGCCACAGTGGAAAAGGGGCTAATCCTGTTCAAAGAGATAGCCCATCACGCTGCATTTTCAGGGGATACATCCACAATGACAGCAGTAAATGAAGAAATGCTGGAAATTGCAAGGATAGCAGCAAGCAAGGAATATACGACCTATGCCAGATCGATCGTACTCACAATGCGTGATATTGGTACTAAGATCCTGAGACTGGAAAGCAACGAAAGGCAGGAAGCCTTCAAACAACTGATGGACTCCTTCAGGAAAATGGGTAAATTCATGTCCCACAGGGATGGGCTAGAGGTAACCTGGGCAATGCGTGACCTTGGAATTGCAGCCTCACGCGAGCATCTTGGAGACGAAACCCTGAGGGTCATAAAAGAGCTCGAAGAAGTTGGAATTACAGCCCTTAAGGACGGGTCTGATGGAACAGCTGATAAAATGGCTGATGAAATGGCTGATGAAATGGCTGATGAAATGGTCCGGCAGATTATCATTTCACTTCAGGAGATATGCATCTCTTCAATGCGTTCAGAACTCACATTGCCTGTCAGCGCAGTTGGAACTGCTTTTTCAAGGATAGAAAAATACGATGAAGCTGCCATTATGATACAGGATTCTGTAATGGATATTGCAGAATACAAAACAGGCGAGGATAAGTTCTATCAGCTTTTTTTAAAGGAATACGGCGGGAAAACTTACTAACTCCTGCCTGACCCTTTTTAAGACTATTGGAATGTCTTAGACGTCGAACAGAACATGTATAGCTTTGAAAAATAAAATAGTATAATATATGGAATCCTCAAACGATCTGTCACTTATTGCTCCTTGCGGAATGAATTGTGGTATTTGCATAGCTTACTTGAGGGATAAAAATAAGTGTCCCGGTTGCAGAGGATCCGACATCAATAAACCTGTTACCCGGACTAAATGCAAAATTAAGAACTGCCCCCCTTTTAAAAGGGACAAATTACAATTTTGTTTTGAGTGTGAAAAGTTCCCTTGTGATAAATTGAAACATCTGGATGAAAGATATCGTACCAAATATAATATGAGCATGGTCGAAAATCTCGAGAACATCAAAGAATTAAGTCTAAAAGAATTTGTGAAAAATGAAAAGAAGAGATGGACTTGTTCTGAATGTGGAGGCACTATTTGTGTACATAGGAGATATTGCTATAGCTGTGGTAAAAAGAAAGAGTAAAATCTGTGAAATAGCCCTGAATTCAGCAACCTTTCTGCCAATTTCCAGTTTGCAAAATTCTGTATATTGCATATACTTTGTGTAAAAACAACATTTTTTATCTTTCAAACCGATCTGTCATTGCAGTCAAATCAAGCTTTTTTCAAATTCTTCCTTGAAATATATTGTCTATCGCTATGGACATAACATATATGTATTGTAATAGTCTTCTAATTCATACTAAATAATCAATTATGTAGGTGTTTTAATGGAACTTAACGGAGTAGAGATCGAAGATACATTCGCAGAGGCCTTTCCAATCAAAATGGCCCGTGTACTGATCACAGCCGCAACAATGCGCTGGGCAACAGTTGCAGCTCAGGAAGCAACCGGATTCGGAACATCCGTCATTGGATGCCCTGCTGAAGCCGGCATTGAGATGTATGTAGACGGTAGTGAGACACCAGATGGCAGACCTGGGGTTTACATCCAGATCTACACCTTCGGATACAAGTCACTTGAAGGGCAGCTTCTGGAGCGCATTGGCCAGTGTATCCTGACAGCACCAACAACCGCAGTGTTCAACGGTCTTCCTGATGCAGAGAAACAGTTCGACACCGGAAACAAGCTCAGATACTTCGCAGACGGAACAGAATCCCAGACAGAGGTCGGCGACCGCAAGATGCATGTGATCCCAATGATGGAGGGTGACTTCCTTGTAGAGGATTCCATTGGTGGAGTAGAAGCTATTGCAGGTGGAAACTTCTTCATTTTCGCAGACACACAGATGAACGCTCTTACCGCAGCAGAAAATGCAGTTGATTCTATCCAGGCTGTCGAGGGTGTAGTCACACCATTCCCAGGCGGAATCGTTGCAAGTGGTTCCAAGGCAGGAGCAAACAAGTACAAGTTCCTTAAGGCAACAGCTAATGAGAAGTTCTGCCCAAGCATCAAGGATCAGGTAGAAGGTTCAGAGATCCCTGCAGATGTCAACTGTGTCTATGAGATCGTTATTAACGGTGTAGACGCAGATGTTATCAACGAAGCAATGGCAGCAGGTATCGAAGCAGCTGTAGCAGTTCCAGGTGTCAAGAAGATCACCGCAGGTAATTACGGCGGAAACCTCGGACCACACAAGTTTAACCTGCACGACCTTTTATAAGGTCGTCCTTTTTTTCTCTTTTCTCTTTTAGGTTTCTCTTAGGAATTTTTACTAAATCCATTAACATTTAAGTCTTAGAACTTCACAGGTGAGACCATGCAGGAATACCTACGTTCTACTGAAATAATCGACTGGAGCCATCCGAAAGTCGAAAAGCTTGCAAAGGAACTTGCTTTTGGACTGGATGGCCCTGTCGAAATAACAAGGAACTGTTTTGAATGGGTAAGGGATGAGATCTACCACAGTCATGACCACTGCATGAACCCTATCACACTGAAAGCTTCGGAGGTACTGGAAGCAGGTACTGGTTATTGTTATGCAAAAAGCCATCTGCTTGCAGCTTTATTGAGAACAAGCTCCATTCCCACGGGATTTTGCTACCAGCGTTTGAGCAGGGATGAAAATGGTGAACCGTTCTGCCTTCACGGATTAAATGCTGTCTACCTGCCTGGGATCGGCTGGCATCGCATCGATGCAAGAGGAAATAAGAAAAGTATTGATGCACAGTTCAACCCTCCGGAAGAGAAACTTGCATACGAAATTAAGGTAGAAGGCGAAGCTGACCTCCCCGAAATTTGGGCTGATCCGTTACCTGTCATCGTTGATGTGCTGACAAAATATGATAATTATGAAGATGTCTGGGAAAATCTTCCTGACATCCCACTGATACAAAAACCATCATTCAAAAAATCATGAGCAATAGGTCATTTCAAAGACCTATCGCCATAAGACCTGCACTGATCACTTCCCTTGGATCGATACCTGTCACCTGCACCATAACATAAACACCAAGGAACGTACCTATGGTGCTTCCGATGTTAGCAAATGCAGCTACCATGATCACACGGAAGAAATTGTTTTTCTGAAGCTCTTTGAAACTTTCAAGCTTGACAACTTCCTTAAGGTCTGCAGTAGTAGGATTCCTCTGTTTAGCTTCCATCAATCCTGCAAACCATCCTGCCGCCATCATCGGATTCAGGGATGTGAGCCATGCTACAAGGAAAGCGGTGATGATCGAATACGGATGTCCTTTTGCAAGAGCAGCTCCGATGGAACTTAAGATTCCGTTTATGATGAACCACCAGCCAAAAGCCAGAAGCAACAGCTCGATCGGTGTACCTGACATTATCAATAAAATGAAGGTTGCAATTGCCAGAGCCACGATGCCAATTCCAATGATCTTCATGAAATTGAAGCGCTTCTGTGGAAGTTCGGTAAGTGAGGACATTGGAGGTATGGACTTTGGATCCTTGAGATATTTCTCAACCCCTGTCTTATGTCCGGCACCAAGAACTGCAACTATCTTCTTGTTGCCCCCTCTGGCAACCTTGACGAGATTTCCTGCAATGTAAGCATCTCTCTCATCGATCAGAACAGCGGCAGCATTCGGAGATGCAGCACGCAGCTCATCCGTGAGCATGGTAACCATGTCCTGATTGGTGATGTTATCAATATCAATGTTCTTTGATGAGCCGATCCCTAAAGCAGAAGCAACAAGAGTTACAACAATGTTCAGTTTTTCAAAGAATCCCATCTTGCTCCAGAAACGCTGCAGGGTCAGCTGGATATCACGATCAACAAGAGCTATCTTTGCCCCACTGGCTTCTGCAGCATCGATGGCAGCGATCATCTCAGCACCAGGCTGGACACCCATCTCATCCCCTATCTTCTTCTGCACATAGGCAAGCAACATGTGTACAAGGAAATAGTAGATCTTCCCACCGCTTAGAATATCCTTGATGGGTATCTCTGAATCCTTAACTTCACCTTTCAGTGAATCATATCTGCTTTTGCAAAGCTCTACAGCCACTATATCGGGTTTCTCGCGCTCAATGGTACTTTTTACCTCATTGACACTCTTCTCCGAAACATGTGCCGTTCCCACGATGATTATCTGGGAAGGCTGGGGAGCAGGCTGAAGAGAATCCGGTTGCTTTATCATGGGAACAAGAGAAGGCGTTTGTGAAAAAGTTGCATCGCCCTGGCCTGAATAAGTTGAACCCGATACCGTATCGTAATTATAATTAGAAGCAGCTTTCTGAGAATCCGTTATGACCTGATCATCCGGCCTCTCTTCTGCTTTTTTGTAGGTCATACTGTCCATTTTCTACATCACTCGTTCAATAACATCATTGTATGCATCAGGTCGGTCCTGGAAAGGATACCAGACACAGAACCATTTTCATTGACCACCAATACCCTGCCAATGTTGTTAGAGACCATCAGCTTAAAAGCATCTGCGGCAGTCGCCTCTTTTGGTATCGTTACAATATCTTTTGTCATAACATCGGACACCAGTACACTGTAGCGGTCCAGAGGCATTACCTTGCGTACATCTGTAAATGTAATGATACCTTTTAAAGTGTTGTGTTCTATCACAGGATATCCCATATGCTTCTTTTCGAACATGAACTGGGTCAGATCATCGATCGTCAATGACGGCTCTACCGAGACAATATCCTTTGTCATAACTTCACTGACAGGTACTTTTTCAAGGGTCACTGTAACAGCTGTGGAACGGTCCTCACCTGATGCTCCCATGTAAACAAAGATAGCAATAAGGATAAGCCAGGGATTCCAGGGATTTGACAACAGACCCAGCATTCCCAGCAGGAATGCGAACATCTTACCGACAGCTGCTGCTGCGTGGGTTGCCTGTATGTAGGGCATCTTCCTTGCAAACCATGCACGAAGTATTCGTCCGCCGTCCATAGGAAAAGCAGGGAGCAGGTTGAACATACCAAGGACAATGTTGATGGCACCTAACATCTGTACCAGCCTGAATATGACCGAATCCGCAAACGAAGCAACAGCACCGGCTACTGCAAAATTAAGCAGTAGCAATGAGCTTCCGATAATAAAACTGACCAAAGGCCCTGCAAAAGCCATCTTTGCTTCCTGCTTCGGGTCCCTCGGGATCTCCTCCATGGAAGAGACACCACCTATCAGGAACAAAGTTATATCTGTGATTTTTACACCATACTTCTTTGCAAGGTAAGAATGCCCCAGCTCATGAAGCAGAACACAGCCAAAGAGAAGTATAGTTGTCAAAAAAGATAAGGCGTATCTCAATACTACCGGCACTACATCACTGAAGCCATACGGTGCCGGATTCATGGCAAAAACAAGTGTAAAGAATGGAAGAACTAAAAGGAATGTTATGTGTATCTTAATAGGGATACCGATAATTGTTCCAATTTTGAAAGAATTTGCCATAGATTCAAATTTTAGCTTTATTATATTTAGTATTATCTGGTCAACACTTTTAGTGATCTTATTTTCCGGTCAATAACTTGCTTAGGTTGCTTTGATGATACCTTTAATAAATACTTTTAAACAGTATTTTTAGTTAGTACCTTTAATTAGTACTTGTAGTCAGTATTATGTTCCAGCAGTATTTTTAGGATCATGTTAGCAATTTGCTGATCAATGATCAGTAGCAAGTGAATCAATTAGACAATATTGATTTTATTATTAGTATTGTTGTCAGGATAATCTGATCAACAGGCGCTAGCATGAATGCTAACATGGCTCTTTTTAATAATACTTTCACCCCGCTTGGCTTAAGAGTATATATGCTCACGTCATAGGTAGTATTAGTCACGGATTCGATGGACACACGCCTTTACAAGTTTCAAGGCTAGGTGCCATCGAACCATCCCCTCAATCCGTGCAATTCTAAAACTTAAACTAAAATTAAATAGAATAGAACTGAAAATTGAATCAAAAATAAGTTGATCTGTTCATCAGATCAGTTTTTCAAGATCATTCAGGAAAAGTTCGATCGTACTACTATTAATATGAGGCATGATGACCAGGCGTAGAGCCCGGGGTTTTCGTGTGATGGAAACATGCCAGCCGAATTCATCAAGTAATCTTTTTCTGATATTATCGGCATCCGGAACCTGAAGCGCTACAATATTCATGACAGGATCAATAACAGGTTCGATCCCAAGCGCTTTAGCACCTGCAACGATATCTTCTGTTTGTTCCATGCATTGATCGATCACCTGCCTGTAACCTTCTCTTCCAAGATGTTTCATAACGGCATATGTTGAAGCTACTGCTGCACCACTTCTGGTACCGGTAAGTGAATATTGTTTACTGATGCTCAGATATGGAGTATGTATCTCAAGATCATCCAGATATTCAGTTTCACGGAACATCAATCCACCTGAAGGAATGGTGCTTAATCCCATCTTGTGAGGATCAATGGTCATTGAAGTTACGCCTTCGACCTCAAAATCATAACGATAATCCAAACCCATAAATGGAAGGACAAAGCCACCAAATGCAGCATCCACATGCAAAAAAAGACCTTTTTCAAGAGCGATCTCTGAAAGTTGTTCAATAGGATCTATCTGACCAAATTCTGTTGTTCCTGCTATACCAACAATACCTATTGTATTCTCATCGATCAATGATCTTACTGATCCAAGGTCAGCTTTCAGAAATTTGTCAAGTGAAGCTTTCCTTATTTCTATTCCTGACAGGTCTGCGACCTTGTCAAAAGAAAAATGGGCAGATTCCGGCATTACAACATTTGGTTTTTTTACATCACGACGGGAATTTACCATGGACCTGATAGCCTGTATATTAGATTCGGTTCCACCAGTTGTTAAATAACCGCATTCTTCAGGATCATTGTTATGGTGTAGAAGAGAACCGAACATCTTGAGGACCTTTTTTTCAAGATCATAAGTTCCAGGGAAAAGACCAGGATCTCCCATATTAGCTTCAATGAATTTGGTATGTGCTAAAACTGCAATTTCATGTGGATAAGTACACATAGAACTTAGAACACGATCATAACTGGTATCTGCTGATTTAGCGTTTTTAAAAATAGAGAGTATCTCATCTCTGGATAGTCCGGTTTCTTCCATGAATTCTCGTTTAGTAGAACATATAACCTGCTTAAAACGATTTTGTTCAAAATGAGATAATAGTGATGGTGCTTTCAATTATATCTTTTTGTTAGTATTGTTCATGTGAAGATGTTATAAATTCAAAAAAAGAGTATTCCTTTAAAATTTTAATATACCCTTCATTATTAGTTCCCTATTTTATGATGGTACACATCCTATATTTTTGCTGTTATCTTTTTTTACATTTTTTTTGCAGTAGAGGGTCACCCCATTATTTCGACTGGAATATTGAGCTTAATTTTCGTGTTCTTATCTTTACCTTGAGAAACCTTTATTACCTATTACTCTTATATTTGGAGCACCCTGTTTTTTTAACATAATAAAAAATATGTTCTCTTATTTTTTTTCTGCACTCCAGTCGAAACCATAGGGTCACCCTCCTTTATATAACTTCCATGAGAAACAGAGGGGTCTAGCTCCAAATGAAAGCTTTTAAAATAAAATCTACATCAATAAAAGTTTTAACAACAAAACTAACATTCTTCATTAGAACCTGTTTCTTTTATTATTAGCCTACATTTATAGAAAGCTGGAATGGAAACAAAGGGGTTATAGCCATAAGTATTAATAAGGTACACTTCCATTGCATCGGGTGGAGAATTAAACAATTCACATTTAGATATAATTCATCAAATATTTTGTTTTTTGATGAATTATTGAGAATATGGTTTTGTAAGATTCTTTCAATAACATCATTCAATGTAACTAAAAAATCATCATTTGTCAATACAGTAAAATCAATACGGGAGAATAGATCAATTACCATCATATTGATCATTTCGAAATTTGTCTATTATTTAGATCTATTATCCTGTTTTGTCATTACACTAATATATGGAAGGTTAAAAATGGAGAACAAATCATTAGATGGATTATTTGAGGATTTATTACAAAATGAATCTCTTTTTAAGAACAAAGAAGTTTTGAGACCTTCATATACTCCTGCATCCCTTCCTCACAGAACTGAACAGGTGAACACTCTTGCTACGATTCTCGTTTCAGCGCTTAGGGGAGACACGCCATCCAACATCCTGATCTATGGAAAGACGGGTACTGGTAAAACAGCTGTTGCACGTTATGTTGGTATTGAACTTGAAACAAAAAGTGATAATATCAATATTGATTGTTCAGTGTTATATCTCAACTGTGAAGTTATCGATACCCAGTACAGACTACTGGCAAATCTTGCCAAACATTTTGGTGAAGATATCCCTATGACCGGCTGGCCTACTGACCAGGTATTCACAAAGTTCAAAGAAGCTATTGATTCAAAAAAGCAGGTTATCATAATTATTCTTGATGAGATTGATAAACTGGTCAAGAAAGGTGATGACGTTCTGTATAATCTTTCTCGTATCAATACTGACCTTAAAGATGCAAAGGTAAGTATGATCGGTATTTCTAACGACCTGAAATTTACGGAATTCCTTGATCCAAGGGTAAAAAGTTCCCTCGGGGAAGAAGAGATAATTTTCCCTCCTTATGATGCTGAACAGATCAGCGATATCCTGAGGCAAAGAGCATCCATTGCATACAAAGAAGAGGTGCTTGACGAAATGGTAATTCCTCTGTGTTCTGCTTTTGCAGCCCAGGAACATGGTGATGCAAGGCGTGCACTTGATCTTTTGAGAGTTGCCGGCGAACTTGCCGAGCGTGAGAACGAGACAAATGTTAGTGAAGTGCACGTCAGAATGGCTCAGGAAAAGATCGAGATTGATCGTATCGTTGAAGTTGTCAGAACTTTACCTACACAGTCAAAGTTATCTCTCTATAGTGTCATGCTTTTGAGGAACAACGGACACAGGAATGTCACCACAGGTGAAGTATACAACGTTTACAGGCAACTGTGTGTGAATGTGGACATGGACATCCTGACGCAAAGAAGGGTCACTGACCTGATTTCGGAATTGGATATGCTGGGTATTCTTAATGCAGTGGTTGTAAGCAAAGGACGCTATGGAAGAACAAAAGAGATCGTCCTGAGCGTGCCTATCGAAAGCACACGCCGTGTCCTCCTTGAGGATTACAGGCTTGGGATGCTTGCAGGATTCAAACCGGTGATCACATCACAGATGCATCTGTGATGCATAAACACTTTTTGTTCAAAAGGAAGAAAAAAGGAAAATGAGATTACATTTATAAAAAGGCATTAACGACAGGAAAATCATGAAAGCATAAGCCTGAGATGGCCTGCATATGGTATCCTGTATCTTGCAACTCCAATGACCCATTCTTCTTTTACAGGTTGAAGATAACTTATCTGACCCTGCTGGTCATAGTACATGTTTGTCCTTTCGTTATCACCTTTAGTGATGTAACCACTATGTGGTGCAATTGGACCGCCTTCCCACATACTTTCCCCGGCTTCAACAAAGTACATGGCCCTGTGTATGATCGGGGTGACACCTTCCTGTCCGTAAGGGCGGTAAAGTATAACGTCACCTTCTTTTTCGAAGGATATGTAATCCGGAGTAGCATCCTGATTGGTTATTATCTGTGTCCTGTCTATGCTTTCGATGAAAATTATATCCCCGATCTTCATATGGGGATCCATACTTCCGGATTCAACAGCAACCATAGGTGTCCACATCCCAAATAACGCCTGGGAAATGACTGCAAATGCAAGAACGGCCAGAATTACAGAAAGAATGTCCCTTGAAAGGGATATCCAGAATTTATCACTTGTTCTGAATGTCTGGAATGAGGCTTTTAGGTCCATATTATCTTTTGAACAATAGCATCTGATTAGTTAAAAAATTTGGTATTGAAGCATCCAGTACGTAGCCTATTTATTTTATAGGAATGCTTTTGTTTGATACAAGAGTTTGATACAAGAGTTTGATACAAGAATTACATGACTTAGTTACTAAAGCTTAAACTGTAAAGACAAAAAATAGAATTTAAATTGTTGATCAGTTGTCAAATCACTTACAATTTGCAAACAAATGACATTTCAGGTCCAATAATGAAAGAGATCAATGTTCAGGAAGTTTTTTTAGAAGCCGGGTATCAGATCAGCCCTGAAGCTGTAAAGCTGATAGTATCTCACAGTTCACCAAAGGACCTGGTTTGTTACATCCTTGAGCATATCGATGAGTCGGTCTTTGTTATTGAAATCGAACATATTGATCTTCCGTCCTTTGAATCTGAATATCCGACCAGCCAGAAAGCTGATTCCAGAACAACTTCAGAGGCTTCTTCACATCCTGGTTCACAGATTTTGCAGAATTCAGAGGTTACTTCGGTAGAAGCACCTGTAAATCCAGTAGTAGCGTCACCTTCACCTTCACCTTCATCTCCATCTGGATATGGAACTGACAGATCATTAAATACCGGCATTCATGCAAATTCTAATTCCAAGGGCAATGTTAATGGAAACAACATCAACATCATGTCCGATATCACGGACATGTCAACGTGTGTTGGCGAATATATGGAATTTGTTCAGTATTTCAGGAACAGGTATAGCAAGCTTAGTGATATGATCCGTGGAAGGATAACTGCCAGACCAATTGAGAGCCTTAACAGGAACCGCAAGCACGGAGGTGGCTTAAAGCGGAGCGGAGGCGGTGATTACAGTGAAGTTTCTATTATTGGAATGGTATCCGAGGTAAGAAGTACTGCAAATGGCCATAAGATGTTGCAGTTGGAAGATCCCACAGGTTCTTTTCTGGTGCTTGTGCATCAGGCGGAGAAAGATCTGTTCGAAGAGGCCAGCAAGATCATTCTGGACGAGGTTATCGGTATCACAGGTTCACTTACCAATGATGGCAGCCTTATTGTGGCAAAGAAGATAATCTTCCCGGACCTTCCGAATATCTCACACAGGAGGGAAGGTACCTGGGGCAAAGCGGTGTTCACATCTGATGTTCATATCGGAAGCTCGACTTTCCTTGAAGAAGAATGGTGCAGTTTCCTTGATTTTCTCAACGGAAAGTGTGACAATGACCAAATGAAAGAGCTTTCCAAAGATATCCGGTTCCTTGTGATAGCAGGCGATCTGGTCGATGGGATTGGAATTTTCCCGGGTCAGGAACATGAGCTGGACATTCTTGACATCTATGATCAGTATGCAAAGGCTGCTGAATACTTCAATCAGGTACCGGAACATATTCAGATAATAATATCACCTGGGAACCACGATGCAGTCCGTCAGGCAGAGCCACAGCCCCGTTTTCCGGAGCGCATAACTTCCCTTTTTGAGGACAGGATCACTTTTGTGGGAAATCCCGCATTGGTGGACCTTGATGGTGTTCAGGTACTGATGTATCATGGTCGTTCCATCGATGACCTGGTGGCATCGATTCCGGGAGTTTCCTATCAGGAGCCTGAAAAGGCTATGATAGAGATGTTAAAGCGCAGGCATCTTTCCCCTATATATGGAAGCAGGGTTTCCATTGCACCGGAAAAACAGGACCATTTTGTAATCGATCCAATACCCGATATCCTCCATTGTGGTCATGTGCATACCATAGGTATTGGAAGATACAAGAATGTCCTTGCGATAAATTCCGGTACATGGCAGTCACAGACAGAGTTCCAGAAGATGGTAAATCTGATGCCAACACCTGCGCAGGTTCCGATTGTGGACCTTTCAACTCTCAGGACAACCCTCTTGCACTTCTGAAATAGTACCTTATAGTTCTGGAATGAGCATCTTATGTTTTGAAACTAATGGCAAGTTTGTCTTGTTCGTGTTTCCATGGTAAAAGATGATCACTTCTTTTTCAAATCCGATTACTATATATAGTGCAACAGGAAAGTATGCACCAGATGTCCCTGAAAGAGAAGGAAGAACTTATGACAATTCCTGAAATACCTGACTTTGAGGCCTTGCTGAAAAAGCAGGGATATAGTCTCGCAGGTACCCATTCTGCTGTAAAGACCTGCCTGTGGCTTGGTCGTTCCATGAAAGGAGAAGGTGACTGTTATAAGTCCAGGTTCTATGGTATTACTTCGTATTGTTGTCTGCAGATGACACCTACTTTGAGGTGCAACCAGCGCTGTCTTTTTTGCTGGAGGCCTACAGAAGCGGAGGTATCTTTCCCGAAAGATTGGGATTCTCCAGTGGAAATAGTGGGGTCATCAATCAATGCACAGCGAAAATTAATATCCGGATTTGGTGGTTCTGCGCCAAGGGAGCGCTGGGAGGAAGCAAACCAGCCCAAACACGTTGCCATCTCACTTTCAGGGGAGCCGACCTTGTATCCGTATCTGCCTGAACTTGTGAAAGAGTACGAGAAACAGGGTTTTACCACTTTTGTTGTAAGCAACGGTACTGTTCCTGATATGATGGAAAGGATCGAACCTTCTCAATTATACATGAGCCTTGATGCTCCTGACAGGGAAACATATGAAAAGGTCTGCAATCCGAAATCCGCTGAACTATGGGACAATATAAACAGGTCCCTGGAAATACTTGGAAAGAAGAATAACCGCAAAGCAATACGCATAACCCTTGTAAAGGGTATGAACATGATCGATCCGGCAGGTTATGCACGTCTTATTGAGATAGCAGATCCGGATTACGTTGAGGTCAAGGCATATATGCACCTTGGTTTTTCCAGAGGTCGCCTTCCTCGTGAAGCGATGCCTTCACATGAGGAAGTTGTCAGCTTTGCAAAAGAACTTGCTGACCATCTTGGATATACCATTGCAGATGAAGTGGAAGTAAGCCGCATCGCATTGATTTCAAAGGACGGTAAAGTTAGCTATCTTGATCAAAGCTGAGTTTCTGGCTTCTGGCCAGTCACAATCTATATTTATATCCTTGTTTACATAGGGTACATCCATTTAGCTAATAGCATCCATGTTCTGTATGCAGAACATGATCATCAAGATGCTCAACGCATCTATAATCACAATTGATCCTTATTATGGAGTATTCCCACAATGGCTGACCAATCTTCACATCAAAAATATGAATTTAAAAAGAAACTGGAATCGTTAAGGAATAAGCGAGGTCGTGGTACTGAACTGATCTCTTTGTATATTCCCCCTGACAAACAGCTTTCAGATGTGGTTGCACAGCTCAAGACCGAGCACGGTCAGGCTTCCAACATCAAATCCAAGCTGACCAAGACAAATGTGCAGGGCGCCATAGAATCCATTATGTCCAGACTCAGGTATTTGACAGTCCCTGAGAACGGTATCGTCTATTTCACAGGCGCTGTTGATATCGGAGCCAACAAGACAAATATGGAGACAACTATCATTGAGCCTCCACAGCCTATTATTACATACAGGTATCACTGTGATTCTTCATTCTACCTTGATCCACTGGAGGAGATGTTAAGGGAAGCAAAGACCTATGGTCTGCTCGTCCTTGACAGGCGTGAGGCCTCAGTAGGGCTCCTGGTGGGCAAGCACATAGAACCATATCGTAACCTGACCTCAACCGTTCCTGGTAAACAAAGGAAAGGAGGACAGAGTGCCCACAGGTTCCAGCAGCTTCGACTTATTGCCATACACGATTTCTACAAGCGTATCGGTGATGCAGCAAGTGAGGTCTTCCTCACAGTTGACCAGAAGGACTTTGAAGGCGTGCTTGTTGGTGGTCCTTCACCAACAAAAGAGGAGTTCGAGTCCGGTCATTTCTTCCACCATGAAATAGAGAAGAAGATACTTGGGCTTTTCGATGTAGCATATACGGATGAGTCCGGTCTTTCAGAACTTGTGAACGCGGCAAGTGAAAGGCTTGAGGACCTTGATCTCATGGTAGAGAAGAAACTGATGCAGCAGTTCTTCAAGGAACTGGTATCGGATTCAGGCAAAGCGACCTATGGTGAGGACAACGTACGTGAGAACCTCCTGATAGGTGCTGTCGATATAATGCTCGTATCAGAAGACCTAAGAGCTGAGAGGGAGACCGTCAGGTGTACGTCTTGCGATTATGAGAAAAAGACCACCAGGGATTTCAAGCCTGGTGATTCGAAGACAAGTCTTGGTAACTGCCCGAAATGTGGTTCCTATCTTGAGGTAGTGGAGAAGGTCGATGTTGTGGATGAACTATCCGAAATGTGTGACCAGATGAGTACCACGGTAGAATTCATTTCCACTGATTTTGAAGAGGGTGCACAGCTTCTGAACGCTTTTGGTGGTATCGTTGCTATCTTGCGTTTCAACACAGGCATCTGAGGCTAATTAACAGGTGATCATTTTGTTCCTAAATTTTATACAGCAGGTTACATCCGTACTGAACGATGCTGTCCGTTCGGCAGGTTTTGAAGTGAACGATCCGGAGCTTGGTCCGTCCCAGCATGCAGACCTTTCATCAAGGGTCGCATTCAGGCTGGCCTCTGTTGCAAAACAGAGCCCAAAGGACGTTGCTGACAGGATCGCTTCTGAGGTAGTAATACCAGAGGGTTCCTATATCGGGAAGGTAGAGGCATTGGGTCCGTATCTGAATATCAGTGCCAGTCGCGATTTTATTGATGCTATCGTGTTCGGGATCAGGGAGAAAAAGGAGTCTTTCGGAGGCAATTTCTGTGAGGGCAGGATACTGCTTGAACACACTTCTGCTAATCCTAATGGTCCTCTTCATGTCGGACACATAAGAAATTCCATTATCGGAGATACCCTTGGACGTATCCTCAAACGTGCAGGATATGATGTCGAACTGCACTACTATGTAAATGACATGGGTCGACAGATAGCCATAGTTTCCTGGGCTCTTGAGCACTTCGAGTTCGATGAAAGTTCCAAGCCCGACCATGCTATTGCAAATGTTTACATAAAGGCGAACGCAGAGCTTGAGGCACACCCCGAAAAGGTTGCCGAGATAGACAGGCTCATGCAGCTTGTTGAGAGCGGTGATGAGGAGACGATCGAGCGTTTCGATAAGGCTGTAGGTCTTGCAGTTGCAGGTATCAAGGAAACCCTCGGAAAGATGAACGTCTCCCACGACGAGTTCCCGAAGGAATCAAGTTTCATCAGGTCCGGTGATGTTTCAAGGATAGTGGATGAGATCAAGGCTACAGGACGTACTGAGATCGACAATGGTGCGCTTGTTGTAGATCTTCTGGATTACGGATTTGAAAAGACGCTCGTTATACAGCGTTCTGATGGTACTTCACTTTATACAACACGTGACCTTGCATACCATGAATGGAAGGGAGAGCGTGCTGACAGGATCATCGATATCTTTGGAGCAGACCATAAACTTATCTCCGGTCAGCTCAAGGCCACGTTGAATGCCATAGGCAAAAAAGAACCTGAGTTCGTTATCTTTGAGTTCGTTTCATTGCCTGAAGGTTCAATGAGCACAAGGCGCGGCAAGTTCATAAGTGCCGACGAACTGTTCGACCAAGTCAAGGTCCGGGCACTGGAAGAAGTGGACAAGCGCCGCCCTGAGATGCCTGACGATTTCAAGAAACAGGTTGCTGACATGGTCGGTATCGGTGCTGTCAGGTACGATATCGTGAAGGTCTCCCCTGAGAAATCCACGGTCTTCGACTGGAAGGAAGCTCTGGATTTCGAGAAGCAGGGCGGTCCTTTCATACAGTACTCACATGCACGTTCCTGCAGTATCCTGCGAAAGGCAAAGGATGAAGGCCTGTGGGACAGTGAGGCAATTATTGCCCCTTCACTTCTTGTGGAAGATACTGAGATAGCTCTTATCAAGAAGATGGGAATGTTCGACAATGTTCTGGACCAGTGTGCAAAGGAACTAAAACCTCATATGCTTGCTATCTACGGAAGGGAACTTGCAGATGCATTCAACCAGTTCTATCGCTTCGTGTCCGTCCTCAATGCTGAGGAAGAGGATGTCCGTGCAAGCCGTCTGGCTCTTGTGGACTGTGCAAGGATAGTGCTTGCTAACACTCTGGACACCCTTGGAATGGGTGCACCGGAATCGATGTAAGTCAGGCATGAAAAACATATCAACACAGACCAGGGAGAATGGAATATGAAATTATACATGTACTTTCTCCTGTATCTTTTTTTAGTAAATGCTTATGCTTTCTGGCTGATGTACTCTGACAAAAGGAAAGCTATTAAGAACCAGTACAGGATACCGGAAAAGACCCTTTTCACCTGGGCATTGCTGGGTGGAAGCATAGGTTCCATAATGGGGATGCAGAAGTTCAGGCATAAGACCAGACATCCGAAATTCAGGATCGGGATGCCCCTGATATTTATTGTGGAAGGCTATCTTTTTCTGGAATATGCTTTACCGGCAATTTTTTGAGACCATTGAATAATGCAATTATCATGCGATGATAGTATCACCATCATATGATCATCGTGTGGCTATTATGTAGCTGCATCATTGATTTCAGATACCTATCTGAAAAACTAGTCTACAAAGCGTTTTATAAAAAAGGAGTTGATTACTCAATAATGAAGATACGGATCGAAACTCCCAAATTCAGCTTTTTCAAGTATCAGAAAGTGGATGATGAGTACAAAAGAGTCCTTTTTTCCCCGATACCTACAATATTCAACTATGGTTTCATTGAAGATACCTTAGGCGATGATGGGATGGAAGAGGATGCTATCGTACTCGGACCCCGGCTTCCTCAGGGCACCCTGGTAAAACTGACCAATGCCGGTGGTGTGGTCAGATTTGTGGATGATTCTGTTCAGGACGATAAGAAAGTATTCTATCTTGGAGACAGGTATTCTGAAAAATTGTTCGGCTTATATTTCAGGATGTATGCACTGTTCAAACGTTTCCGCTATCTGCTCTTTGAAAGAAGAATTGCGGAATGCAGGTTTGAAGGCATTGAACTGTTCGAGGAAAAGTGAGAACTGGCCATTTTGAACAAATAGTGTTCTGCAAAAAAGAGGTAAGGAAAAGGTCAACTTTTTCCAAAGAATCTTCTTTAATAGTGTCTATGCTTCAATTTAATTATCTTATGCTCAAAGGTAGTTGAGCTTAAAGGATGTTGATGGTCTGTATATTCTTGACCTTGTTACTGAAAGGTATTCCTTCCTGCTCCAGATGCTCTTTTATCGTGCCCTCAACGATCTTCACAAGCTCTTCTTTTTCCACATTTGTAACTGCTGAAAGGAACTTCACGCTGCAATCCTTTCCTTTTGTTTCAAAGAACTCGATATGAGGTATGCTTTCGGAAGATGTGATACTGGCTTTCATGAGGGTTCCGGGGTATTCCAGAGCCATTTTTATGTGACCTACGAAATCCGGATTGAGCTTTTTGACCTGCCCGCTGATGGAAGTTAAGACATCTGTTGCATACTTTTCTGCCTTTTGCTCTTCCAGTTCGCAGTCCTTGATGGTAAGTTCTCCGGAATAGGAACTGACCTCAGAGGCTTCAATAGAATTGATGGCTTCTCTTGATTCCCTTTCCCTGCTCTTGCCTGCCAGCAGGTCTATGAGCCTCTGGAACTTCTCATCGGCTTCCTTTGCAGAGAATTCGATAACTTCTGCTTCGGGGTTGATCTCCTCCAGGAAATTCCTGACCTCTGCAACCTTTTCTTCCTCTGCGATATCGACCTTGTTGATACAGAGGATCTCAGCATCTTCGATCTGTGTAAGGATGAACTTTGGTGTCTGCTTTATCTCAGTGTTGAACCTTGTTCCATCCACAATGTTAACGATCGGTGCAAAGCTTAAGTCATCTATCTTCATAAGACTGATATCTTCCTTGATCTGCCTTGGGAAGGCGATGCCTGTAGGCTCGATAATAATAACGTCAGGGTGGAAGTCATCTGAAAGTTTGGCAAGGGTGTATTCCATGCTGATCTTGAGAGTACAGCAGATACAGCCGCTTGTAAGTTCTTCAGTGACGATCCCGGTGCTTGAAAGTGTGTCACCGTCAAGTCCGATCTCACCTATCTCGTTCACGATTATCGCGATCTTGTGGCCTGTTTCGCTCAAATGCTTACCGAGCCTTAACAATGTGGTGGTCTTGCCACTTCCGAGAAAGCCGCCTATGATCATTATTTTCAATTATCTCACCAGTGGTAGAATGATATTATTTAAGAAAATTACTGTCTATTAAGCTTCTTTTCAACTTGGGAGTCTTTACATATAAAACTTGCAGGTTCGGCATTTAGTTCTTTTTTCCATACTCCCAAAGAAAATAATTCGCTAACATTATAAATGATACTCGCACATACGATAGTTATGAGTGACCTGATCTTTGATGACATTGGCAGTTATCCGCTACCTGAAGGCGTAACAAAGGAGTGGATGGAGAGTGCATTTTCGAAAAGGGATAGTGATGAGAAGCTTTTTTCTGTCATACGTTCGGCCTTTAGTCAGAAACTTGATGCTGGTGTGCAGGTAGCAACATATCCCCAGTTCCAGGACATGAACCAGCAGTTCCTGTCAATTATCAATGATCCGGAATGTGTGGAAGAGCCTTTCAAGGTCAAAGAGGACAGCGCACGTATTCTTGAGCTTGATGTTATAGAAGAAGCTGCTGCAGAATACAGGGATGAGACCGGTGAAAAACCGGATGTCCGTATCTGTGTGACCGGTCCGCTTGAACTTTATCTTAAGGACTTCGGGGGAACCCAGTACACAGACATCCTGAATCTGCTTGCAATAAGTATCGACCGTTTCATAAGCAATTCGATCAAGTCTGCAAAGAACTTCAACATTAGGACGGTGTCCATCGATGAGCCAAGTATTGGTATCAATCCACAGATCATGTTCGAGGATGCCGAACTGGTGGAAGCACTGAGCACTGCCACTTCCTATGCCGGCAAGCAGGATGTGGATGTGGAGATCCATCTGCACTCCCCGCTTCATTATAGGATAGCCTGTGATACACCGACCATTAATGTCATAGGTGTGGAGTCTGCAGCAAACCCTTCCTATCTTGATCTTATCGACAGGAAAGTTTTGGAAGATACTGATTCGTTCCTGCGTGTGGGTGTTGCGAGGACCGATATTTTCAACCTTGCGTCTGTACTCAACGAAAAGTACAACACCAATGTCTGGAAGGACACTCAGTATCTGTCGGAGATCGTAACGGAAATGGAAACTCCGGATGTCATCTCAAAGCGCCTTGAAAAAGCAGATTCCATATTCGGGGATCGCATTAAGTATGTTGGTCCTGATTGTGGTCTTGGTTCCTGGCCAACACAGGAGATCGCAGGACAATTGCTCAGGAATGTATCCGAAGGTATCGAAAAGTTCTCCAAATAAGATAATTCAGGTACTGAAAACACAACATATAGATCATATCAGGATCCTGCTGATCAACATATCCATCAGGTCGATCACATATCCTGCTATTGTCGGTGTCAATCGTATTTCTATATATGCAGCAACAAGGAGCATAAAGATCGCAATTGAAAATATTTTATACAGGTATCTGGATCTCAGATATGCTCTTGTGATATTCTCGATTATTCTAATGTCTTCTTTTAGATCCTCTTCTTTTTCAGCTTCGAATAAATGCCCTTTTATGATCTCTTCTGAGTGCACTCTTGCAAACCTGTATGCAATGGATGTTGCTATGAAAATTGCCGGCAGTTCAATGATACCATGAGGGAGTATTGAAGCAAGGTAATATATGAAAGCGAAGTCTGCTCCTAGAACAATACCAGCAAATCCTGCTGTTTGAATCCCCCACAGTATACCATTGAACACGAAAAATGCAAGGATAGTTCCTGCTATAAGGCCATTTAGGAACAATGTCATCACAGGAAATATGAGTGGGAGTACTGATGCTATTGCCCTGTAGTCCTCGCCTGTATAACCGCAATGTTTCCAGATAGAATTTGAGCTATCATTTTTCTCATCCACATCATATTTCTTTATATCAGGATAGATGTGCAGGGCGACCTTCTGTACAAATGAAAAAAAGGGTGAAGATAATTTTTCCATATTACAGGAGATCTTAGAATAGAACGGGTGCTGAGAGCGCAATAGTAATTCTTTGAATACTATTCTGTGACTGTATGTTATGGCTCCGGCACCGATAGATGTGACAAATATTGCTATTATGTTGAAGAAAAAAACAGAATATAGCGGACCGATATATCTGGCACCGAAGTCCACTTTTGAAGTAGCAGCTTCTGAGGTTGAAATAATTGCCTCGTTGACGACATCAACTTCTGAAGTAGCAGCCTGTGCTGTTGAGATCAGGACAGCACTTACCGATTCAGGCTGTGAAAAGAAGAAAGCAACTACGTAAACAGATATGCTGAATACAAAGGCCAGTATCGTAAATAGCGTGAACAGTTTCACTGACCATATTACATCTTTCCGTTTTATTTTGAATTGGCTGCTTTCTTCCTTTCTCATTATTGTTCGTTTTAGTGAACTATCTTTGAAATATCAAGCTCAAGGATGTCTTCAGCACCGAGGTCCTTGAGTTTTGGGATCAGGATATTCACTTCATTCTTGTTCACAACAGATTCTACGGCATAGTAATCAGAATTGTAAAGCTGGGAGACAGTTGGCCTTTTGAGTGATGGAAGTGCCTTGATCACAGAGTCCAGCTTGTCAGCAGGTACGTTCATGTCGATGAGTACTTTTCCACGTGCTTCGATAACCGCCAGAAGCAAGGTCTTGATCTCTTCTATCTCTTTCCTCTTGGCAGGATCGTCCCAGCTTTCCTTGTTAGCTATAAGCTTTGAAGAAGATTCCAGCATAACATCCACGATCTTCAGTCCGTTCTTACGGAGAGTGGATCCTGTTTCTGTGAGGTCGACCACGACATCCATAAGGTCAGGGACCTTTGCTTCGGTTGCACCGTATGAAAAGTGCAGATCGACCGGAATACCAAGGTCATCGAAGAACTTCTTTGTAATATTCGGATACTCGGTTGTAACCCTGCTTCCGGGCTTGATATCCTTGGCACTCTGGATATCGCTGTCCTGTGGAACAGCAATAACGATCTTTACAATACCGGCACCCTGCTTGCTGTAGGGCATATCGGCAACTTCTACCACATCTGAACTTGATTCCACTACCCAGTCACGTCCGGAGATACCGAGATCAAAATAGCCTTCCTCGATATATTTTGGGATCTCCTGTGGGCGCAGGATCTTTATTTTTTCTATCCTTGGATCATTGATCTTTGGGCTGTACTCCCTGGATGTCTTTTTTATCTCAAGGTCTGCCTGCTTGAACAATAGTAATGTCTGCTCTTCTAAACTGCCTTTTGGGATTGCTATATTGATCATTTTTGTCACTTGTTCGATTTGGACTATGGTTATTCAGAGTTATAATTTAGAGTAAAATGATATTTGTCTGAATAAACAGTTATTGTATTCTTAGTTCTTACTTATGTTTATCAGGATTTCACTTAACTTTAACTGTTCCACTTTTTATAATCTGTAAATGATAAATATAACTTTCATCGATGACTTAAAATATATCTCCATACAAATATATCTAAGAGATTCATGGTTTGTTATTAAAGAGAGGTTTAATATGAGGATACAATCTGGAATTGAAGGTTTCGATGAACTTGTTCAAGGTGGACTGGTTCCGGAACGTGTTTATCTTTTAAGTGGTCCCCCTGGAAGCGGAAAAACCACTTTTGGCATGCAATTCCTTGCACAGGGTGCTACTTTTGGGGATGTCGGTCTCTATGTTAGCCTGCTTGAAAGCCCCCAGAACATCATCAATGATATGTCCAATTACTCGTTGAACGTGGCGACCTTAATAAAGATGAAGAAGTTGCTTTTTGCAGATCTTGGTCCCAGAATGGAATACGGATACATGGATGACCTCCATGAAGTTATAACTTCAGATTATGATGTAAGCCACTCATCTGTAGAAGGTGAAGCTCCTTCCCCTGCAATGGTGTTCAAAGAGATCGCTGCTTATGTTCAGGAATACAATGTAAAAAGGCTTGTTATAGACTCTGTATCTGCTATCCGTTTTACGGCAAAGGACCGTGTTTCAGAAGAAAAGGAGATGGGAAGGTTCATCAGGAATCTGAAGCGCATTGGGTGCACTACTATACTACTTTCTGAGATGACAGATCCGACTGCATATTCAACAGAACAGTTTGCATCACATGGAGTAATGTTCCTTCACAACTTCCTCTATGGCAAGAAGATGACCCGTGCATTGCAGATCATAAAGATGCGTGGAACAAAGCATGATTGTAATATGATGCAGCTTGAGTTCACTGAGAAAGGACTGAAAGTATCTTCCTACCTTGAATAATGGCAGTGTGGAAATGGACCTGTCCAATAAAAATAAGGATAAGCCTACCCTTGCTGAACTGAAAAGGGCAGAAGTTGAAAAGAAAGCCTTTGAGCTTGGCTTTGAGGTGGGTTACCATAAGCACTCGGAGATCGGCTGGGTTAAAGAGAATTTTGTGAAGCTGGAAAGCCTCGCCAACAGTCTGGGCCTTGGAGATATTGTTTCCGACAAGTACATTCAGGGCAAAGGCGAAGGTGGCATTGCGAGGGAAAAAGGACTTAATATCGGTTCTGTAACATCTGCAATGAAAAAGGAAGGAGAGTACTCTTTATCGGAGGAACTGGCTTTCAAGAAGCCGAAGGAAGAGGCTCCCGAGGGATACAAAGATTATGCAGGAAATGATGCTATATTTGCTCCTGTGGGCCGTCCGAAGTTTCTTGAAAATCCTTCGTGTACTTCCCTGGCCAAAGCTGTTGAACGCCCTGCAAATCTTGATGGTTTCAAACCATTAATGCCAAAGAAATAAAATATAAAATGTGGGATATTGGGCTTTAAGCCTTGTAACCATATCCCGCGAATCTCTGTTTATCATCCAGATTACAGATGGTAAACCTGTCTGATTCATTGTAAGCCAGTAACTTCGATCCTAATAGTGTTACAATACATTCGGCGTCAGTTGTTGTTCTATCAACTTCTTCGCTATCTTTAACTATCTTTTCAACTCTCATCGGGGATGATTGAAGTCCGACGAAGATATGTGGAACATCTCCGATTGCAAAGCCTTTTGAGAATGGTGAAAACTGACATTTGAGTGTAAGGTCTTCGGTCACATCTTCCTTTTCCGAGAGTATGAAACCTCTCTCAATGTCCTTTGACTGGACGTTCTTGAGTGCAAGTCCCACCCGGGCACCTGCAGGTGCGCTCTTGGCATCCACATCATGCAGCTGTATCGAGCGTACTTCGATGGTTTTGTCTGTTGGGAACGCTACAAGTTTGTCCTTTGCGTTCAGGGTGCCCTGCATCACAATTCCAAGTACCACACAACCGATACCTGTTACATTGAAGGACTGGTCGATAACAACGCGTGTTGGCAGATCGTTCAGTTCCTCTTGCTCCTTTGCAACTATATCTCCTGTCTCGAATATCATTTCCTTCAATTCTTCCATTCCTTCAAATGAAATTGTGGATACGGAGATATATTCCCAGTTCTCAAGAGCAGTACCCGCTGTTACCTTCTTGAGTTTCTCCTTGAGCTCATCTAAAGCATAAGGGTAGCTTGTATCTGCCTTTGTAAGGACGATGATGCCGTGCTTGTATCCCAGGAGGTCAAGTGCGATGATACATTCGCCTGTATGTGCATCAAGGCCTTCAGGAGGTACGCACAAGAGGACAATGTCTGAAAGATTGAAGGCGGTAACCATGGGTTTGATAGAAGTTGGATACCCTACCGCATCTATGGTCGTCAGGACCCTGTCGTTCTTGGAAAAATCGTACATCGTAATGTCCGCTGTATTTCCTTTTTTCCCAAGTTTTGAAGCAAGGGTGGTTTTGCCGCTTTTTTCGCTTCCGATAATAGTTATTTTTGTCATATGTGATCACACTTTTAGTGTACAGAAATACCTTTTGTCATATATGCTTTTTTGAGATCACCAGAGTTCTCCTTTGAACATGGACAAGGTCTTATCATTAGTACTCTTGTTCAGCTTTTTTATCTTCACAAGGAATTCATCGCCGATCTTTTCCGGTTCATCGAACATTGTATCTATTCCCTGCCGCCGGAGGTATTCCTTGAACTTTGAAAGAGTATCAAGACTTCTAACCCGTATCTGTACTTCTTCAGATACTCTTTCACCTTTTCCTATCTCAGTAATGGAGTCTGCCATTGGACTAAGTATGCTCTCCCCAAGCTGAAGGCAGCGCTTTTTGAAATCTTCTTCGCTTTCTCCCCATTCAAAGGCTTGGAAACCTTCCCGCACCACCCTTGAAAAAAGATAGTCACGTCCAACATCATTATAGAACCTAAAAGCATGTCGCAGATCCGCACAATTGCTCTGTGAACAGGTGTATTTTATGGGCGGGATATTCATATCGGGGTCTTTGATCACAACACCTTCATGTTCAATTTTCCCGAGTTCTTTGATAATGGCACGTATCTTCGCAGGAGCCTCTTTTTTTGTAAATTCCCCGAAAAGCCTGACCTGTGTAAAACCATATTCTTCTGCCATCTTCCTTCTTTCATATACAGGCAGAGGTTCACCACTGTCCTTATGCCTGATATCGAAGACATAGAAGTCAAGGGAATCGATATCGTATATTTTCTTGGGCACATAAGGGTTATCGGGTCCGACCATTTCCCCGTGAAGGACTAGGTCCGGATGGTCATTAAAAAAATCAATATTCAGCAGGTACCTTGCTTTTTCGGTGGAATAGGGGCAGACATATCCGCCGCGTGTGATAGCGGTTATCTTTCCGTCCAGAGCTATGGCTCGTACATTAAAGCCATTCATCTTCTCTTCCACACAGACGGTATCAATATCGGAAAATTGGGAATTGATGGCAGGTTCAAGCAGCATGGCTCGCTTTATCTTTGGAAAACCCTTGATCAGCTCAAAACAGCCATCCTTCTGCTAGACAACAGTTCCACTTTCGATCTGTGAAAAAGTGGTTTCAAAACGAAAAAGATGCTGGTATTCTCCCCAGTTCTGCAAAAGCTCACGCTTATCCAGCAGTCTCTGAAGTCTGGAAATGGGTATGCCAAGATATTCTGCCACACCCTCTATGTCCAGTTCAATATCTTTACCAGCATCCCGTTGCATAGTTTTCACTTTGCAATGGTGTTCACAAGCGTCCTTCTTGTAATGAGCCCGACCATATATCCTTCGAGGTTTATAACAGGCACACCACCAATGTTCTCCTCAAGCATCATTTCTTTTACTTCTGATACCGGGGTGTTGGTCTGTACGGTCTTGACCCCCCTCTTCATGATATCCTCTACAATGAGGTTCTTGATACGGGAATCCTGCTTGTTTCCTGAAACCACATCCCTGAAAGCACGCATTGACTTTGCAATATCCTTCTCTGTAACGATTCCCACAAGCTTATCATCCTCAATAACAGGGAACCTTCCAACATCCTCATCAAGCATCTGATGCCTGACATGGCTTACCCTGTCTCCGGGATGTATAGTTATCGGGTTACTGTTCATAACCTCGGCAGCATACCCGTCGAATGTTACATTTTGAAGCAGTTCAGCGGGCGTGACCCACCCAAGAACGTTCTCATTGTCGCTTACAATGATAACACCACTGTTTTTAGCCATTAATACGACCGCATCATTGAGATCCATATCAGGCAGGACCTTCACATAGTTGTCTGATACAGCAGTAGCAACATGAAGTGAAGAAGCTGGTTTTGCACCTTTCTTTCGTGTTCCCAGTTCTTTGGTAAGGCCTCTCATGGTGAGAACACCGACCAGATCATTATCATGTGTCACTAACAGGCGACGTGTACTTTTCTTCTCCATCACATCAAGTGCATGTGAGATCGTGTCTGATTTGTCAATTGATGTTGGTTGTACCATTATGTCCTTTACTTGCATGTCTGTCACCTCTTTAACTCATGTTCTTAGTCTATACTTCCTTGCTACACCTTTTATCAGGCTGCCTTCATTACATCTGTTCTGCTGACAATACCAACGATCTCATCGTTCTCAGCAATGGGGATGCCTGTGACGTTCTTATCGATCATCACCTTTGCAGCTTCCGTGATAGGGTCATTTATATCCAATATGCTTGCAATCTCGGCCATCATATCCTCAGCAACAAGGGGAACTGCCTTCACATATCTGTATACCTTTTCACCGCCTGCCTGTGGTTTTCTTGCCATCTTGATGTTCTTGGATGGTAGCTCTCCCTGATTATTTGCCAGTACGTGGAGTGCAAGTTCTCTTGTGGTTATGATTCCCACAGCTTCACCGGAATCATCGGTAACAATAAGTTTGCTGACATTGTTACTTTCCATTTCATCGACCACGTGATTGACGGTGTGATGCCTGTGTACAAATACAGGATCATTTGTCATTATTTCACCAACTTTCTTATCAGTTGGAAGTTCTGACATGCAGCGTACCACGTCAACTCTTGTGATAATTCCCAGAAGGCTGTCTTTGTTGACCACAGGGATATTGTTGATATCGTTATCGACCATCAGTGCCGTCGCCTGGGAAACAGATGCTTCAGGGTAGATCGTGACAGGTTCTTCTGTCATTATCATTTTTACAGGGACCTTGTCGATCGGTCTTCTTCTCCACATGGGTTCTGCCTGTGCAAGACGTCTTCCCAGATCGGACTTAGTGACTATCCCCACCATCTTGTCGTTCTCTACAACAACAACAGTGCTTATCTTGTGCCTGAGCATAAGGTTCCTTGCATGTGATACAGGTTCATCCGGTCCCATTACATGGACAGGCGATGTCATAATGTCTGATACTTTCATATCTTATCCTCCTTGTTCTTTTGTTATCCTTGTGGATTTTCATTCATTCAGCCATTGCTCTAAGTATATCCCTTTCTGTGATTATACCACAGAGCTTTCCGTTGTCAATTACAGGCAGTGCCCCAACACCATTTTTCACCATAAGCTCGCTTGCTTTCCCAAGATCTGCATCTGATGATACCCAGACAACATCTTTTGAGATCAGTGAGCTGATAGGAGCATCCATTGCTTCATGGATGTTACCGGTGGTGAGCTTTTCAAATGCCTCTCCATTTCCCAGGAAGTGCATTATGGACGACGCATTAACAACACCAATGAGAATATCTCCTTTGACCACAGGAAGTCTGCGGAAACGATTCATTACCATTATCTTTGCAGCATCACTAATGGTCATGTCTGCAGACGCTTTCTCAATTCTTTTGCTCATGTACTCAGCGATAGTTTTGTTGGTAACTATTCCAGCTGTAAATGTCAGGAAATCCTTCTCTGTGCAGATGGCATGTACATGATTTGCATTATCTACGATCGGAAGGCTTCCGATATTGTTCTTGAGCATAAGATCAAAAGCTTCTTTGATATTACCATCACTGCGTATCGATATCACATTATGCTGCATTATGGTGCTTACATCTGCATTGATGGCTGCAAGCAGGTTGCCCTTATACCTCTTTTCAACAAGTTGGCTCTTATCCCCTCCTCCAAGGAAATCGATAACATCAAAAGAGGTAACGATACCCTCTATCCGATTTGTGCCAGCATCAGTAAGGGGGATATGCCTGAAGTTCTTTTTTGTCATGATCTTTATGGCATCGATGATCCTTGTAGTAGGCGGGGCCGTGATAACTTCCCGGGTTGCCACCGACATAATATCTCCTTCATGCTCTGAGATCCTTGTATGAAAATCAAAAGCCCCACGATCCATTGTGCCGGAAGTGGTGATCAACACATTATCCTTTTTTTGAACTCTGCTTTTCGTAGGGCTATGTGCTTCAAGTTTCATTTTATCCTCCATATTTTTCGTTCTTTTTAATAATGTTCGACTGGCGATACGGGTTCGGGAGTGATTTTTAGATTACCCGGAATGATCTTTGGGATTTAGGATACAGACCCGGATTTAACTACTTTATAAATTTCAGATGGAATTCCCTCCATTATTGAACAGGATCAGTTCCCATTACAAATACCCGTAAGATATCAGTGCGATCCACGATACCCACGATCCGATCTTTATCAAGAACCGTCATTCTGCCAACATCATAATGGAGCATCTTCTCGAGACATTCCTTTACCGATGTGTCGGTAGACACGGTATAAACAGGCGTGGACATTATCTTTTCAACTGCAGTGGTATCTTTTGGTTGAGTGCCGTGTGTATCGTTCAGGGCTGTCCTGACGAATCCGGAACGTATTATGTCCATTCTTGTTACCATTCCAATGGGTTCATCCTTGTCGGAGACCACAGGCAGGCCGGAAAAGTTTGATTCGAGCAGAACAGGCCAGACCTTTGTGAGATTTTCTTGTGGTGTGCAGGTGATCACATCTGCGGTCATGATGTCAGCCACAGCTGCATTCAGTTTCCTGTCACTGCCAATGTTTGCAAGTATGTCTGAATTGCTTAACATTCCGGCTATCGTCCTGTCCTCACCGGAAACAATGACAGGGCAACGCCCTATCTTCGAATCGAGAAGATGCTTTGCAGCATCAGCAATGTCTGTTTCCGGAGTTATCAACGGACAATCGTGCATGTACCCTTCGACCGTGACATTGGATCGTGTGGACTTGACATTGAGGACATCCTGGTCCTTTAGTATTCCAACAACTTTTTGTTTCTCATCTATTACAGGGAGACCCCTGAGATAGTGATCTCTCATCAACTGACGTGCATGGGTGATGTTATCATGCTCTTTTATGCATACGGCATCCTTTGCCATAATTTCATTGACTTTCATACGAACCCCCGTCCATACGATCTTTCAAAGAAGCGGATCAGTCGTAGTAGCCTTCGTCTTCCTTACAGTCTTCACATAACATAAGACCGTTAACAGGGCTAAGGCTATCCACATACGAATCACATCTCTGGCAGATCCCCCTTTCAAATTCGGTCGTTGCAGGAATATCATCCTGCTCCCGGTTAATTTCTATCAAGTCTTCAAGAATAGTATTCAGACCTGGAGCTACTGTAAGGATATCCCGATCCGTGATGATACCAATGATCTTCTCTTCATCGGTAACCGCAAGTCTGCGAATCCCGGATTTGACCATGATCTCAGATGCTTTGATAACATCTGTTGATGGTTTTACTGTTATAATAGGAGATGACATTATCTCTTCAGCAAGCATGGTGCTGGGTTTGACATCCTTTGCCATGATCTTGTGAACAATATCCCTTTCAGTGACAATACCTACAGGGTTGCCATCTTTCGAGACAATGAGGCTACCTACATTGTTCTCCTTCATTGTCTGAGCGGCTTTAAGTGCTGTATTGGTAATGTCAAGGACAAGAACGTCCGGTGTCATGATCTCACGCACGACAATATCGTTCAGGAACTGATTTGCAGATCCATCAGCCTCGACATCCCATTTGGTCCTAATGACCATACGATATCACCCTCCTATGCTATTATTTGTGTTCCCACACTACACAAAGAATATTCTGACTTAATAGCATATATAGGTGATTGTGGTCACAATATGTTGATCCTTGTGCGGTTTCCTGCACTTAGTTCGATTTCGTCGTTAAAGCCTGATTTTGAGTATGCATCAATGATCTTGATAGGGGTATCAATGTCCAGTTCGTCCACAAGAAGTGCATGATCTCCCCACAATGCTATGCGGATACGTCCTGTGTCATCTGATACATAGATATTTGAGACCATGTTAGTTGTTCCGTCATCCCTGTCAAATTCCCTTAGCTCTCCAAGACCTGAAACTGAACCCTCGATGGAATAGGATTCCCCGGGTATTATGTCAGCTATTGGAGTGAAGCTTTCTTTGTATTCGACACTGGTATCTGTTTTCCTGAGAACTCCGTGATTGCCTATCTGGATCTCGACCTGCTGGCTGAAATTGTTGGTCCTGGCATATCCGTTTATGATCTCAACAGCATCATCCAGGTTCAGGCTACTGGCAGAATCGACCTTTTCATCCCATAATGTCACACGTATCTTTCCAGTCTCATCACCAATGAGTATGTTAGAAACACGGCCCTGGCTGCCGTCTTTCTTCTGGAATGTCCTGACATCTGATACATCCAGCAACTTTCCGGAGACGTTGATGTCACCCATGCCATCCTTTATCTCAGATATCTTTTGTGAGTCCATTCTGACCTCGACGTTCTGGTCGGTCTTATTGATGACACCATACCTTCCGATGTTGATCTCAGTGCCGGAATATCCATCTTTTGCATAGCCACTGATCTCCATACAGTCGCCTACCTCTACACTTCCGTTCTTAATAAGCTCAGCACGTTCGTCCCATAGTGTCAGCCTGATAGAACCGGTCTCATCAGCTACCATGATGTTGCCGACCCTTCCGGTGGTACCGTCATTCCTGTTAAACTCACGTACATCAAATACTGAGACAATCTTTGCAACGAAGTTGACATTACCGATCTCAGGGGTTATATCCTTTATTTTTATAACTTCTTTTGCGGTATCCGTGACACCAAGGTCATGGGCAACAAGCATTGCCGCTGTCTTAGTATCACAAAGACCACTCATCTGATCGACCTTTTCATCGACCTTTTTTCGAAAATCATCTTCGCTGATAATGCCTCCAAGCTTATTGTAGATTTCAGTTATATCGTCCATTGATGACACCTGTAAATAGGTTCTGGAACATGGGTTCGCAGAACCGTTTAGAATATATGTGATATGTAAAGCAATTTGTTCGTCCCTCTATTTTGCAATAGCATGAACTCCGATTAACTTTAATCCGATATGATATAATCCTGACGAAAGACACGTTGTAGTTTTCTTATATTCATCTTCCGGAATCATTTTTATATCCGGCTTCCTGTGAACGGGATTATGGATAAAGTTATATTAACTATTAAATGCATCTGCAATTAGATAGCATGATTCGAAAATGTAAAGAGCATGGATACTTCAGAGGCGAAGTTTGTCCTGATTGCGGCAAAAGTGGCAGGTATGTACTGGATGACGAACGTGAAGAACGCCTTGGAAGGTTCGTTTCAGGTGCCTTGAGACATTTTCCGGATGATGTAGGTCTTACAATGGATAAGCAGGGCTGGGTCAACATGGACCTGCTTTGTGATCTCATGGAACGCCGCTACAGGTGGGCAAGCAGGGAGCGCCTTATATCACTTGTAGAATCTGACGTTAAGAACAGGTATGAGATAACAGGTTCCGGAATAAGGGCAAGATACGGTCATTCTGTAGATGTGGAACTGGATTATCCTGAGAATGAATTGCCTTACCTGTACTACGGTGTCAGCCAGGAAGAAGTTGACATGCTTCTCGATGCCGGTATTGCACCTCTCAGGCAGACATACGTGCATCTTAGCACAACTCTGGAAAAGGCTACGGAATCAGCATCAGTTCACACAGAGAATCCGGTTGTACTTGAGATAGATGCGGATGAGGCACAAAATGACGGCATTGAGTTCATGGCTGTTAACGATGACATCGTTCTGACCGAATCTGTACCGCCTGAATATCTGACCATTGTGGAAATTGAAGAGTGAACAAATTTGTTCATATTGCTAATATTTCCATCATATTATCCTTTTTTTGTATCTTGAACTTCACATCAAGGAACTGTTCTGTAACCCGGATGTTCGTTGTTGTATGAGATGAGATCTCTCTAACTGTGAATGAACCTCCTTTTGCGAGTCCTATATAGGGTATAAGCTGGTCAGCAAGATGTACGTCGACAGAAGAGCGGCTCGAGAGCTCATCCAGAAGTTCCGCAGCTGCCTGAGCACCGACCTTTTCGGCAGGTAATCCTCTTTTTCCCGGAACATATGCTCCTTTCATTCCACAGTATAATGTTATCCCACTGCCTGTGGAAGGATATTCGGCACATTCGGTGATTATGTTACAGTCATATCCGGCTTTTCCAATGATGTCTTTTGCAGAATCTGCCTGACGCTTTGCAACATGTTCAGGAAGGTTCGAGCAGTGAGATATGCCAAGTATGTCCCCGGTTTCTTCTGTAAAGTCATGGGGTTCCGGTTCTGATGGAGTGATCGTTGCATGAACAACTCCGCCACCACGGGGGTAGTATCCCCTTTTGCGAGTATCTATCTCACATCTGTATCCCATCTTTGACAGTGCTTTCAGTGTGACATTCTCAAGGTAATCAATGCTTGGAGCCCACGAAACGTCTGTGCCTCCGATAATGTTCAGCTCGATATCAGTATCAGAGTATGCTGCAGCCGGCATGATACATTGGAGCAGAAGGGCTATGCTGCCGGCGGTGCCAATATCAATAGTATGGTAACCCCCCCTCACTTCGTGTGGAGAAAAAGTGATGCTGGTAGAACCAATGCTAACACCTTCCACAGTGGCACCACAGATAATGGCAGCTGTTTCGATTGCCTTTACATGCTGGGCCGAAAGGCCTGGCTTTGGGCGATTGCTGCGTATGTCAGTGATGTGCACCGCTTCCCCGGTGACTGCTGAAAGTGCTACTGATGTCCTTAATATCTGGCCACCACCTTCACCGTAGGATCCGTCGATATGGATCATTGCCAGTTCCTCATTTAACGTTCCTCATTTTCCTGTAAGCATCCTTTACAGCATAGAAAAGGGGATCTACAACAGTGGCAACTGGTGGTGCATAGCAGGTTTCCATTATGAGCATTTCATCTACCGTGGTCTTTTTCTTTATCATGAAGGCAAGGCTGTCGATCCGTTCTTTAACTCCGTCTTTGGCTATGACCTGTGCACCCATAAGATATTCTTCCCTGAAAAGAAGTTTGATATGGATATCACTGCTGCCCGGATAGAAGGTCGCATGCGTTACTCCTTTGGCATATCCTGTTACTATCCCGATGTTCTCTGTTTCTGCTTTTCTGGAAGTCAGGCCCACAGAACCGATCAGGAGATCTCCTGCAACATAAACACTGGGTCCGAGAACAGGTTCCAATACGGTTCCTTTACCACAGATATTGTCTGCTATTACGGTAGCCATCATTCTTGCCACAGGTGCCAGCTGGATCATGCTTTTCCTTCCTGTGACAAGTTCGGTAACTTCGCAGCAATCTCCACCGGCAAAGACATCGGTTGAGAATTGATCATCGATCCGGACCTGAAGATTATCATTGACGACCAAACCACCTCTTTCCCCAATGGAAATACCTGCCTTCTTTGCAATTTCTATGTCAGGAACTATCCCGGTACTAATAATAACTACATCTGCGGGAACCTTTTCTTTTGAAAGGACCACATATTCAGCCTTACTCTTCCCTTCAATGCTTTCCGGGACCTCTCCTGTGATAAGATCGACCCCTATGGAGGTAAGGTAGCCTTTAACTATCTCCGACATGTCAGTATCGATCAGTCGCGAGAGTATCGAGGAACTGCGATTGATCAGTGTGGTTCTTATGCCGCGTTTTGCAGTTCCTGCAGCTGTTTCCACTCCAATGGCACCGGCACCGATGATAACCACATTTTCAGCAGACAGGAGTGCACTTTCTATTTTCATGCCATCAGAAAGTGTTTGCAAGGTGAATACGCCGTCCATTTCACAGAAAGCCTGCAGATGAGAAGGGATGTGATGGGTTCCACCGGTAGCAATGACCAGTTTGTCAAAACCGATATCCCTATCCTCCAGTTTTATCTTCTTTTCGTTAAGATCTATTTCTTTTGCTTCTGTTTCCAGCAGGATATCGATTCCCATTTTATCAAAGAAATCCGGGGTTCTTACGATGAGGGAATCAAAATCCTGTACCTTGCCTGCCAGTTTGAAAGGTATTCCACATTCGCTGTAGGATACATGACTGTCCTTCGAAATAACAATAACAGAAAGATCACAGCATCGTCTCACATGTGTGGCGGTTGACATTCCGGTGGCTCCTCCGCCGAGAATGGTAACGTCATATTTTGTAATATCTTTCATAATATAAGTTCGACAGCCTGGTTAATAGATTTTTGTACAGAACCTGAACTAACAGGTTTAGCAATGTTAAAAATGTATAGACAATCAACGTATAGAATAAGCAATGCAAGAATGATGTTAAGAATGTATAGAAAAAGATGAAGTTAATCGACGAGCGAGTTTGGGGAGTGGGGGGTTATTGTAGCAAAAAATAATGTGTCCCGCTCGTCTAATGGTGTTCTACAATATCATTCTATATATATATGTTGGTGAATCCCCTTGTGAAGTTCTATGCAATGTATTTCTCTTATTGTAGCTCCTTATTGTAGGATTCCTTTCTGGAAAAATACAAGACAAAATACATTGTTTTCAAATATAAACTTTATTTGTCATGAGGACAATTTATACTGTTTTATTATAATCGTGTTGCAGAGATATTCCTGAAAGTTGAAAACCACAAGGTTATTAAACTGTAAGGACTAATTAGCCTATTGTGATCGAAGCAAGATCACGTCATAAGTAAAATTTAATTGGTTTATCAAAAATCCCATTGGGTGCTTTATCCAATGGGGGTAAGCAGATCATCAAAATATAATCTGAATCATATCATGGTCACACTATTGGGAAAATAGTTGTACCACATCACATAATACAAACGTAGGGAGTT
Organism: Methanococcoides sp. NM1; assembly: GCF_900774285.1. Classification (NCBI taxonomy): domain Archaea; kingdom Methanobacteriati; phylum Methanobacteriota; class Methanomicrobia; order Methanosarcinales; family Methanosarcinaceae; genus Methanococcoides; species Methanococcoides sp. NM1. Next base: position 14,744 of record NZ_CAAGTW010000009.1, on the reverse strand, counting down.
ATCTAAAGGACCAGGTTTCATTCATATCTTATTGGAATTGAACCAACCGGCATCTTAGATCTAGCATCATATTGTTCCATAACCGTTCATACGGTTCAAGGTAAATAAATGCCGGAACGTTCACAAATAATGCCATGGCATAGCTACATGCTGATAATGTAGTTCCTTTGCCAGCCGTTAAGCGGTCAGGTCTGTGGACTATCCGGATAGTTGATGCATTACTTGTTAGTTTGAACAAACAGGGATCTCCTTAACGGGATTGCTTATAGAACAAGCATCCTAATGGTCAGGATACCAGTAGCCGATAAGTAGTTCTTCCCTTGATCTTCGAGATCCTATATTTGTGTTATGTCCGAATGATTCTGTTTTGCTGTTCTGTTACGTTCGGATACTGTCTATAAGGCAATATACCACACACAAATGGAGACTTACATATGCAAAATACTGATACAACTAAATATATCATTCATTCAAAGATCAATGCTGATGGGATAATCGAACGTCCGGATATAGTCGGGGCGATCTTTGGTCAGACCGAGGGCTTGCTAGGTTCAGACCTTGACCTGCGCGATCTGCAGAAAACAGGACGAATTGGTAGGATCGAGGTCTCAGTTGCTGCAAAAGGCGGCAAGACCAAAGGTAATATTTTCATACCATCCAGCCTTGACAGAGTTGAAACATCAATACTTGCAGCATCCCTTGAGACCATCGACAGGGTCGGTCCATGCACTGCAAAGATCGAGGTGTCACAGGTTGAAGATGTCCGTGCTACCAAGAGGAAACAGATCATAGACCGTGCAAAATACATACTTACCGACATGTTCGATGAGAACCTTCCTGAGTCACAGGAGATCGCAGATGAAGTTCGCCAGTCAGTTCGTATCGAAGAGATGCAGTACTACGGTAAGAACAAGATCCCATGTGGTCCTAATGTGATTGATTCAGATGCCATTGTGGTCGTCGAGGGCAGGGCAGATGTCCTGAACCTTTTGAGATACGGTATCAAGAATACCATTTGTGTTGGTGGGACCAATGTTCCTCCTGAAGTTGCTGAACTTACAAAGAAGAAGACAGTAACTGCATTCACAGATGGTGACCGTGGAGGGAAGCTCATCATTAAAGAGCTTTTGCAGGTTGCAGACATTGATTATATTGCACGTGCTCCTGATGGAAAGAGCGTGGAAGACCTTGTGCAGAGAGAGATCGTACGTTCCCTGAGGCAGAAGATCCCTGTGGAGCAGGCCCTTGAAAGCTATAGCATAAAGGGAGAGTCCAAGCCAGCCAAAGAAGAAAAGCCAGCTAAGACAGGCAGGATCGCACGTTTGCCAAAGCGCAAGGAAAGAGTTAAAGGTGAGCTTTCAAGGCCATCTGCAGGTGCACAGAAACTGGAGAAGAAGGCAGACCGTTCTGAGGAAGAGCCTAAACAGGTAAAACCGGCAAGACTGGTTAAGCCAGCTAAACCGGCTAAACCAGCTCAGATATCTCCACAGGCTCGCAGGTTCAAGCCTCATTCCGATGCACTTCTCGGTACTCTTGGGGCCAGGCTCCTGGATTCAAAGGATAAGGTCATTGAGGAGACCGCAGTTCGCGATCTTGTCAACACTCTCAAAGAGACCAGTGATAGCATCAAGACAGTTGTTTTTGATGGTGTAGTGACACAGCGCATCCTTGACATAGCATCAGACAAAGGTATCGAGAACCTTATAGGTGTAAAGAAAGGTAACATTGCCAAGAGTCCTGCGACCGTCAATGTTCTAACAGCATCAGATTTCTGATCTTCTAAGGGGGTTTTACCCCCTTTTACTTCTCTTTTTTCTTTTTTCCCCCTATTGTGCATTATTATTCATAAAAATTAAATCGAAAAAGCTTTATGTGATGATAAGGAAGGGCATTGCTGCGAAAAATGGTTTTATTTGAGTTTTTAGTTTATTATATTGCAGCCCGCTCTTACGCAGTGCTGTCGTATAAAAAATGAATATGGATAAAAACCATGCACAAAGATGAATTGATTCAATTGCATACATTGCTGGCTCAAATAAAGAGGCATCTGGAAACCCAGGACACAGATCATGACTTTTCTGAGTACCAGTCGCTTGCCATAAGTCCTGTGCACATCCATCGAAGCAAGGCAGAGCACAAACATGCTATATTCGTACTTGGTAACCATCTTGCATCAATAATGTCAGAAGATGAGCTTTCAGGTATTGGCAGAACCTCCGCCAGAATGCAGGAATTTGCAAAACGTACCAGCAGGAATGTTTCCGGTAGCAACAATTAAATGCTGTCGGTTAACCTGATCTCATTTTCAGGTATAAAACATATCCTTAAAGGCTAGCTTGGATGCTATTAACCCAGCATAGAGGGGAAAGCTGCTTCTTCATTATGATGCCGTTCTCTCCGTCTGAATAGTATCTCTGTTCCACCCAGCATGCTATGAACCCCAGATCCTGATATAGCTTTTTAGCTATGTGGTTGCTGGCTCTTACTTCAAGGGTAGCGGACCTTAATCCCTGCTGCTGGAACACGTTCAGTATGGTCTGCATAAGCTGACTCCCGATTCCCATTCCCTGATACTCTTTCTTAACTGCCAGCGAAAAGATACGGCCTTCGTTAACTGCAGATCGATATCCCATGACAAAACCCACAATCCTGTTGTTCATGGAAACGACAAAGAACCCTTCTTTGTTCATTTCATAGAAATTCATATAGACAAAAGGATTGTGTTCTGTGAAAGCCTCCATTTCAATGTTCAGAACATCTTCAAAATCATAAGGTTCAAACTGTCTGATGATCATCATGGAATATAATGTTCTTTTTCTTAAAAAGAATATTGAAAAAAAGAAGAAAAGGACCTTAAATATCAATCCTTAACTTGATCAGCCTTTTTTATGTGACGCAGATCAACGGCAACACCTCTTGAGGAGGCAACCATTTCTTTCCCGCTCATCATAGCACGCCCTACTCCGATCGCTTTGCTTCCTGTGACAAGGACCTCGTCCCCGGGTCGGATCTTCTCATCAGCATCAATAACACCTGGTGCAAGCAAAGAACCTCTTGGAAGGAAATCATCGATCGTTACAGTGTAGCCTTCATAATCGTCTGATGTGGCAAGCAGACGGGTGCCATCGATAGTAAGTGCTATTGTTCCATATTGTGGTATGAGGGTAGCTATCTGTTTCTTGTCAATGAATACCTGGTGTTTGGGGAATGGTGCCTTTATCTTTGAATTGTCAGGAACAAGCAACTTTCCCGCACCAGGGCCGAACTGGTAGTCTGCAATAGCGCGCATCAGGTCGCTTCTTGGTTTGTTCTGTCCAAATTCTCCTTCTGCGACTATGCCGGATATGGTGTTCTTGAGGTTGTCAAGGGACTCGTAGGAGGTCACACTGCCCGAGCTTGTATAGATGATCTCAATATCAAGCTCCTTTGAAACCATCTCACAGATCTCCCTGTATGCTTCTTCCACATGGGCTATTATATGTGAATACTTGTTTTTGGAAAGATATTCAGAGAGACACGATGCTACCCATTTTATCTCTTCAGCATCCCAGTACCCGGTCACAACGGTGTCATAATGGGATGCAGGATAGGTAAGTTCGAGCTCCCTTGGTACGATCCCAAGCGGAGATGTGATTATTACTTCATGGACGTATCTGCGGTTCCTGCCCAGTGATCTTATGAACTTGCTATGTGAGTTCGAGATCGAATATGGCTTTTTGGCAGAGCAGGGCAACAGCACCAGAATATCGGTTTCAGGAGGGGTATATCTTTCCTGTATCCTTCTGGCAAAGCGAACGACCTCAGGTCTGGTCATTGATTCGGAAGTTGTTGCAAGCAACTGGTTGGAGCGTGCAAGGGGTGCATGCTCTTCCATGTAACCATACTGGGTATCGAAAAGTCTCAGGAGTCCTGCAAGCCAGGGTTCTACACGGCACTGGCCTTCCACGTATTCACGCAGGTTGCCTGCGCGTACCCTCTCTCTTGCCAGGACGACCTCTGCTTCAAGCATGTTGCAGTTGTGCCTTGTTAATATCTCAGCACGTTCTGCTTTTGGCATTTCCTTGAGTTCTGCCAGTGTTATGGGAGCACAGGCATCACATCTGCATGGAAGTTCGGCCATAGAGTCGACAAAGTAACTTCCTGATGTGTTAAGATAAATATCATTGTACCCGGCAACAGTGGCGCGGGTGTTGTCCATGATATCGATGCCAAGGTAGATCAGCATGGCAGCATTTGCAGGTGTGCACAGGTTCGGGACATAGAGAGCAGTGTCAGGTGCTATTCTCTCCCGGATCTCAATTATCCTTTCCATGAACTTCCTGGCATTGCCCTGGAAGGAACCTGCTCCTTCCATACTGTAAAGGTCCGCTTTCTTTATATCCTGACCATGTCGGTAAATGCGGCCTACAGGACCTGTAGCTTCCATTTCGATCTTCTTTGCAATTCTCTCTGCCACATCATCCGGCACATCGGGTGTGAGGTCCTGGTGCGGCAAAATGAGGATTACGTCATCACCGGAAAGCTCGCGTATCTTACGGATATTTTCCATGGCTTCTTCTGCAGAAAGGTCCCACATGGACCCGGCATCTGCAAAAGGACCTGTTGGATCGTTAAGTGATACCGTGTCAATTATGTGTGGTGTCCTGATAGGTGTTGAAAGGAGAATTTTTCCAATACGGGCAGCACCATCCCGCTGTTCTACCTCAAAATACGATGTCATGTTTCTCTAATATGCTTAAGGTAGATGTAAATCTTTTCTACCGAATTTGTTTGAAATACCCAAACGTTTATTTTCAAAAAGGTTGCAGGGTATGTTAATGCTCAAGAAACAACTGGAAGCCATTGTTGGGGAGGAAAACATCTCAACAAGATCCTCAGAGCTTTATTGTTATTCTTTTGACGCTTCCCAGGCAAAAGGAGATCCTGATGCCGTTGTCCGACCTCACGATTCCGGGCAGGTTGCAGCGGTTGTCAGGCTGGCGGGTGAGCTTGGGCTACCTGTGGTCGCAAGGGGTGCAGGTTCCGGTCTTTGCGGAGGCGCTGTTCCCGTTAATGGTGGTATTGTACTTGATATGTCCTCGATGGATCGCATTGTTGGCATTGATATTGATGATCTCCAGGTAACTGTGGAGCCGGGAGTTGTACATGAGAAACTGAACCAGGCACTTTCTCCCTATGGTTTTTTCTTCCCGCCGGATCCCGGAAGCACTGCCATGTGTACCATTGGTGGACTGATGGCGAACAACGGAAGCGGGATGCGTTCCGTAAAATATGGTACAACAAGGAACTATGTGCTTGACATTGAGGTCGTTATGGCGGATGGCAGGATCGTTCGGACAGGTTCAAGGACACTCAAGACCGCATCCGGATACGATCTGACCGATCTTATGATCGGTTCGGAAGGGACACTTGGAATTATCACTCAGGCAGTGCTCAGGATACATCCGCTTCCCAGGGCTCGAAGTGTGATACTGGCTTCTTTTGATAATACCGCCCTTGCTGGCAAAACAGTGGTAAAGATACTGTCAGCAGGAATTATCCCCTCTGCATGTGAGATCCTTGATAGCACTGCGATCGAGACTGTCCGCAGATATGATCCGACTGTGGAGCTTCCTGATGCAGGGGCAATTCTGCTGATAGAAGTGGATGGGATGCAGAATGCTGTGAAGGAAGAGGCAGATGCTGTCGGTAAGGTATGTTCTGAACTGGCTTCTGGAATAAAGGTCGCTTCAACTGCAGATGAAAGTGCACGTCTCTGGAATGCGCGCAGGCTTGTGGGTGCTGCCGTATCCCGAATAGATCCAAAACGCACCCGCGTTTATGTTGGAGAGGACATCGGGGTTCCAATAAAGGAGCTTCCCGGAATGCTGGAATATGTCCGTTCATTGTCAGAGGAGTTCAATATCCCGATAATGACCTATGGGCACATTGGTGACGGGAACCTTCACACAGGTATGACCATCGATATGCTGGATGAAAATGGGATGGAGCGGGTCAACACTGTGGCTGACCGGATATACAGGCGTGTTATCGATGTTGGTGGTACTGTGAGTGCTGAACATGGGGTGGGAAAGGCGCGCGAGAGCTATATGGAGCTGGAACACCCCACATCGATGTATGTGATGCGACAGATCAAGAAGGCGCTTGATCCTCACGGGATATTGAATCCGGGAAAGATGGGGTTGTGATGATGGAGGATGAGCAGTTAAGGTCCATATTGAAATGTGTGCGTTGCGGAACGTGCCGCTCGGTATGCCCGATATTTGAAGAGCTCGGATGGGAATCTTTCAGCACCAGGGGCCGCATGATGATCGCAAAAGGGATCTCTGAGGGGATGGACCTTGATGAGAGCATTATTGATAGCATCAATACCTGCACGACATGTGGTATATGTGAGGAGATGTGTCCTGCAGGAGCAATACCTCCTGATGTTTTTGAAAATATACGGCATGAAATTGTAGAAATGGGCAAGGAGACAGAGTCCCAGAAGGACCTACGTGAGAACACGCTTTCCACAGGTAACCCGATGAATGAAACACATCCAAGGCTCGAATGGCTTATGGAACAGCGTGATGTGCCGGATCATGCTGAGAACGTGTATTTTGTTGGTTGCCTTGGATCTTATCGCTATCAGGAAACCGTACTTAGGACATACGACCTGATCAGCGATCTCGATGTGACAGTGCTTCCTGATGAGGTCTGTTGCGGTTCCCCGCTTTTGAGAACAGGGTCTGATGCAGGTGAGTTGATAGCACATAATGTCAGGCAGATGGAAGAGGTGGGTGCCCATACCATGATCGCCAGTTGCGCAGGTTGCTATAATACTCTCAAAAATGACTACCCAGACAGGTTCAGGGTTGTTCATATCACGGAATTCCTTGCAGAGAACCTGGATAAATTAGAACTTGAAAGGCTTGATATCACTGTAACATATCATGACCCATGCCACCTTGGAAGGGCAAACAGGATATTTGATGCACCAAGAAAATTAATAACCGCTGTCTGTGAGCTCAGGGAAATGAGAACATCCAGGGAGAATGCGAGGTGCTGTGGTGGAGGCGGAGGTGTTCGCAAAGGTTATCCTGAACTCTCAAAAGCGCTTACAGAAAAGAGAGTTGCAGAAGTTCCGGAAGGCGTGGATTACATTGTGACGTGTTGTCCATTATGCCGTACCAATATGGCACCATTTAGTGAAATTCCGGTGATCGATCTTTTGGATCTTCTGACATGGGCGCAAAAAAAGAATAAAGAATTGAACTGATCTCCAGCTGTTTATTATTCGATCTAAAGTCCAGTGATTACCGATCTTGCCTTATTCACTGATGGTTTTCTCATTTTCAAACACTGGTAACCGGACATGTATCTCAGTTCCATGGCCTTTCTCACTATCGATTCCCATATCGCCTTTGTGTGCATTTATGATCTTCTTACAAATGATCAGGCCATAGTCACGGTTAGTGCAGCAGATGTTACTTTCACTGGCATTTTCCGGAATGTCGGTACAAAACTGGGAAAGTATCTCGTTTGGAATTCCCGGACCTGTATCTCGTACAATAATATGCACAATTCCGTTATCTTCTGAAGCGGATAGCGATACCATTCCTCCGGCAGGAGTGAATTTTATTGCATTGTCAAGCAGATGCATCAGCACAGATTCGATATATTTGCTGTTACCTTTTACTATTGGCAATGTGTCAGCTATCTCTTTTTTGAATTCAATACCTTTATGCTCTACGTTGGAGAGCATGTCGGTAGTTACGTTTTCCAGCATCTCTTTGAGATCCATCAGGCTAAATGTGTACTTTATGGTCTCATTTTGCATGTCGCTGACATAGAACAGGGATTCTATCAAATGCCGAAGACGTTCTGAGTTATGCACAACAGTTTTCATGGTCTTCTTTTGATGTTCGTTCAGTTCACCCAGACGCTCATTGTATATAAGTTCACTAAATCCTTTTATCGATATCAGGGGAGTACGAAGCTCATGGTTGATATTTGCCAGGAACTCATCTTTCATCTTATGGGAAAGACGAAGTTTCTCGTTTGCTTTTGTGAGCTCTTCTTCCATGTTCGTTCTTTCGGTGTTGTCCTCTCCTGACCGGATCATGCCGATGATCTTTCCTTCCTCATCTTTCAAGACCACATCATGCCATAGTATCAGCCTTTTTTCTGTGGTTCCATCGCTGTTTCTGGTCAATAACGGCAGTTCGTGGAATTCAGGCAGTTCCATCTTGCCTTCAAGTATCTGGAATAGTTCCTTTTCCTGGATCTCCTTTGTATCTTCCGGGAAGAAATCGGTCCAGCTTTTGCCGATAAGGTCCTTTTTCTTCCATCCCAGCACGTTACAAGCTTTCATGTTGGCAAAAGCAACGCTTACATCTTTATCAAGTATTATTATGATGGAACCGATAACATCAAGGTACTGGTAGGCCTGATTACGTTCTTTGACAACTCTATCCTGCAAACGCTTGATCTTTAACAAAGCCTTCACACGGGTGGAGATCTCCAGATAACTTACTGGTTTGTTAACGAAATCATCAGCTCCTTCTTCAAGGCTTTTTATCTTTTCATCCTTTTCATCGGGAGTTGTGATAATGACTATTGGTATGAGCTTTGTCCTTTCGTTGTTCTTCAGTGTTCTGCATATCTCATGGGCAGCAATGTCTGCTATCATGTTATCAAGCAGGATAAGGTCCGGTTCATCATCAATGGCTTTTTGAAGCCCTTCGATTCCGGAATATGATCTGATCATGTCATATTCAGAGATAAGAATGGATTCCAGAAGCTCGACATTGAGGTCTTCGTTGTCGATGATGAGTATCTTTGACCTTTCTTTCTGGTTCATTCCTTTCTCCATGAAAACTATAACGGATTTATAACAGATCCTCGAAACGATAATGAAACTTTGTGTGCGCTACACTTTTTTGATATTTTAAATCGCAGTAACGCCACATTTGCTATTTTCTGACCCTTTCAAGTATTACCGATATCCTTATGTTATAAAATCTTTCATCTTTTCGTATATGATGATGTTTTCTTTCCTTTTCTCGATATGAGACAGTTCCATGTATTTCCGATGAGGTCCTGTCGACCTGCCTGTTTGAGACCTTCGTATACAAGAGTCTGGTTGCGGGGGTCACGGTAGTGCATCATAGCACGCTGTATGTTCTTTTCCCTTCGTGATGTAGCTACATATACCTTCTTCTCTGTAAAGGGGTCCAGCCCTGTGTGGAACATGCAGGTGGCAGCTGTCATAGGTGTTGGTGTGAAGTCCTGCACCTGCTCAGTATACCTGTTCGTTTCTTTGATGTACTCTGCCAGTTCGATCATATCTTCCATGGTGCAGGCAGGGTGTCCTGACATGAGAAATGTTACGAGATACTGGTCTTTGTTAAGCTTCTTGTTCGTCTTCTCAAAGATATCGGCAAATTCCTCGAAAACATCTCTTCCAGGTTTTTTCATGCAGTCAGTGACCTCTTTTGAATAGTGCTCAGGAGCGATCTTCAGCTGGCCACTGATATGATGTTCACATAGCTCTTCGATATATTCGGGATCAAGGAGTGCAAGGTCGTAGCGTACACCGTAACTTACAAAGACGTTCTTTACCTCCGGGATCTCCCGAAGGCGACGTAACATCTCTATGTTCTCTTTGTGGGATGTGTCCATGGAAGGGCAGGGTTCCGGGTACAGGCAGAGCTTATCCTTGCATGCTCCACTCTTTTCCCATTTCTTGCACTTCATGGCGTACATGTTGGCGCTGGGACCTCCAACTCCGATTATATTGCCTTTGAATCCTTTTAGTTTCGTAAGCAAGTGAGCCTCATGCACTATGGAACCGATGCTTCGGCTTGAGACGGTACGCCCCTGATGCTGGGTTATGGCGCAGAAAGAGCAGCTACCAAAACAGCCCCTGTGAGTGGTAATGGAGAATTTGACAGTTTCCAGTGCCGGCACTTTTTCCTTGTAAGAGGGATGTTCTTCCCTTGTGTAAGGCAACTCGTAGACATGGTCAAGTTCTTCCTGGGAAAGCTGCCTCATCGGAGGGTTCTGGATGATGGTCGTTTTTGGATGGGGTTGTATTAGCGCTATGCCTCTGACAGGGTCCTGCTGTTCATACATCAGTTTGAATGCTTTTGCATAGAGCTGCTTGTCAGATGATACTTCCGTGTAGGAGGGAAGCTCCACGTAAGGGAAAGTGCTATCCGCATTTGCTTTCATTTCCTTCCACTTTTTCACTTCCAGCTTCCAGGCGGTTCCCCTGATATCCCTTATGCTGCTGATATCTTCGCCTGCATCAAGCCTGCGGGCAATTTCCGCGGTCTGCAATTCTCCCATTCCATAGACCAGCAGGTCTGCAGGGGCATCTGCAAGTATGGATTGCCTTACTTTGTCGGACCAGTAGTCATATTCTGCAAAACGGCGAAGGGATGCCTCAATACCTCCTACCACGATCGGTACGTCAGGGTAGGCTTCCTTTATTCTGTTGGAATATACGACGGTTGTGCGATTCGGACGCAGTCCGGTTTTGCCGCCAGGGGAGTACAGGTCCTTTGGCCGGGGCTTGAGTGCAGGTGTGTAATTGCTGACCATTGAGTCAGTGTTGCCTGCAGCTACTGCGAAAAAGAGGCGTGGTCTGCCAAGTTTCATGAAATCATCAGTATTATCCCATTCTGGCTGGGCGATGATCCCAACTTTGAAACCGGCATCCTCGAGAACACGACCTATTATTGTTGCACCAAAACCGGGATGGTCTACGTATGCATCCCCGGTCACGATGATAATATCAAGCTCATCCCATCCGCGTCTTTTGCACTCTTTGCGGTCCATGGGGAGGAATTTTGACTCATCAGAGCTCTTTTGTTTACGTTTTTTTCCTGACATTATCTTTCTCTTTATCGGAATGTTTTTGACATCTGCAGGGACAGACGTATCTGTTTGTTCACGTCCTCACTGGTTACAGGTCCGTGTCCGGGGTAAAGGGTGATGACATCAAGTTCGGTGAGCCTTTCGATCGACTTTGAAAGGTCTTCCATGTCCCCTCCTGCAAAATCAGTACGGCCAATACCTCCGTTAGGGAACACGGTGTCCCCTGAAAATAGTCCTTTGGAATAAGGCTCGTAGAGGCTGATACCACCTGGAGTATGTCCCGGCGTATGGATCACTTGAAGTGCTTCGGTATCACTTATCCGGACGATGTCACCGTTCTCATATAGTATATCCGGTTCAAAGTTTGGTGCCGGGGATGAGAATAACATGGATGCGCTTGTTTCTTCACTTTTCAAAGATGAGGCATCGTCTTTGTGTATCGCGATGGGTGCATCACAGAGCTCGGCTACAGGTTTTGCAGCTGCACTGTGATCGAAATGACCATGGGTGAGGATGATAAGGTCGATGTTCCTGAGATCGGTCAGTTCTTCAAGTTTTTCGACAAGCTTGTTCATATCCATTCCCGGGTCGATGAGTATCTTTCCATTGATAAGGTATGAATTGGATGCATATGGCGATGTGTTGATCCTCTGAACTTTCATTATCTGTCTCCTTTTGTGACCTTAAAGACCAAATACACTTCTTGTATTTTTAAGGGTTGCCTTTGCAATTGTTCCTTCCTCAATTCCCTTTGCTTCTGCAATTACCGGAATTGTGTCCAGGACAAATGCAGGTTCATTGCGTCCCTTTCTGGGGGATAGGTATGGGCTGTCGGTTTCGATCAGTATTCTGTCAAGGGGTACATTTTCAGCTATGGACCTGTGATGATCTGAAAAACATACGATCGTGGGGATTGAGATGTAGTATCCGGCATCTGTTATCATATTGGCGGTCTCTACTGAGCCTCCGTAGCAATGGAAGATGACCTTATCAAGGTCCCGTACCATCTCGAAAGAATCTTCTTCGGCTTCTCTTCCATGGATGACGAGGGGTTTATCGTAACTGTCTGCTATCTCGATGACCTTTCGGAAGTATTCTTTCTGGTGTTCCCTTTCCTTGCTGTCCTTATAATAGTGGTAATCAAGACCTGCTTCGCCGATACCAACGCTGTGCCCGGCTTCCTGTTCAAGCTGGAGAAGGATCTCATCGGCAACTTCGTTACCGTAATGGGAAACAACAAGTGGACTCAGGCCTATTGTAGGATGAATAAAATCGTATTCTTTTGCAAGTGCGAGTGTTGAAAGGTTTGTTTTAAGATCAATACCTGAATTGACCATTTCAACAACACCCGCATTGCGTGCTCGTTCAATTACTTCTTCACGGTCACGATTGAATTTCTGAAAATCCAGGTGACAGTGCGAATCTATGACCTCTTGCATGCTCCTTATGTTTTAAGGAGCATGTTAATAGCTGTTACGAGTGCTTCTACCGAGGCCAGGACAATATCCACATTTGCTGCGCGGGCTGTGACTATTCTGCCTTTTTTGTCCTGTACGCCGATAATGACCTCTGCTAGTGCATCTGCACCGCCGGTCACGGCTTCTATTCTGAAGTCATGTATGCTTACGTTTGTTGCATGTTTTCCGATGAGGGTCTCAACGGCTTTCAGAGCTGCATCCACAGGTCCGACACCTACGTCGGATGTGATGCGCTCGGTTCCGTTGACCAGTGCCTTTACAACAGCTGTGGATGTGATGACGTTTCCTGTCATCACGCTCACCTCTTTGAGGTCGATGGTTGGCATTCCTTCCGGTTTACCAAGGATATCGAATGCTATTGCATAGAGGTCGGCATCGGTTATGCGTTTACCTTTGTCTGCAAGCAGTTTCACCTTATCGATGATGGCATCGAGCTGTTCATCGGAAGGCTGGATGTTCGCAGATTGAAGTGATCTGAGAACTGCATGTTTGCCTGCGTGTTTTCCGAGTACTATCCTGCGTGTGTGACCAACCATTTCCGGTGTCATGATGCCGGGTTCGAATGTATCGGAGTTTTCAAGGACGCCGTGTGTGTGTATGCCTGATTCATGGGCAAATGCGTTCTCTCCGACGACCGGCATGTGCGGTGGGATGGTGACTGCTGTGCAGCGTTCTACCATGCGCGCAGTTTCAACGATGTATTCGGTGTTGATGTTTGTCTTTGCACCATAGATGGAGCACAAGCTCATTACTGTCTCCGCAAGATCTGCATTCCCTGCACGCTCTCCAAGTCCGTTGACCGTAACCTGTGCCTGGCTTGCACCGGCTTCTATGGCCATCAGACTGTTTGCTACGGCGAGTCCGAAGTCATTGTGGCAGTGAGTGTCGATAGGGATGTTGATCTCTTTATCCAGTTCACTTATGAGGCGATACATGCCTGATGGTGCGATCACTCCCACTGTATCAGGAACGTTGATGATGTCACACCCGGCATCTTCTACTGCTTTGTAGACCTCTATCAGATAGTCCATATCTGTTCGGGTAGCGTCCATTGCAGAGAACATGCAGCGCATGCCGTGGTCCTTGATATACTGTACGGCATTGGTTGCCATTTCAACAACTTCTTCACGGCTTTTCTTGATGGTATGTATCCTCTGGATGTCAGAGGTGGAGACGAATGTGTGTATCATTCCTACGTCTGCTTTGATACAGGCATCAAGGTCCTTTGTGAGGACACGTGCAAGTCCGCATACCTCTGATGTGAGGCCCGCGGTTGCGATATTGTGTACGGATTCCATATCGCCTGCGGAGGCAATTGGAAATCCTGCCTCGATAGTATCTACTCCAAGCTTTGCAAGCTGATGAGCGATCTCTATCTTTTGCTCAGGAGTAAGGGATACACCGGGGGTTTGTTCGCCATCACGAAGGGTCGTGTCAAAAATGCTTATCTTTCGGTCTCGAATCGGTTTATCGCCGTAAAAAGCGATCCCTCAGTTGTGTAGTTGTATCCATAATAATCATATAAACTACACGATTAATTGTATAAATAGGAAATGGTGGTTGTTAGCCCTTTAAAGGTCAATAGGCGGCATGTCAAGGTAAAAATCTTTCCTGTATAGACATCGATCCCTACTTTGGGCTCCATTTCTATCCCGTTATTGATGGTATGCCATTGAAGATCCTTCTATAGTATACTTCGTAGGCATCAGGTGGGTTGTATTGTATACTATGGACGATCAGGTCATTTCCCATTTTTTGCTTGTAATTTATTCATTGGCTATTTCTGTAGCTTCTTTGGGGATGTGTAATGTAAGATATATTATCCCGGTAAAGGTCACGGCACAGCAGCGTTCCAGAAGGCCTGTCAGGGCAACTATTACGACCAGTTCCGTGTGAAGGAAAAATCTGTCAATTTTTATTATTACGGTCCATTGATGCCGATTTCGTTTCATTTTCACTTATGTTCAGGACATCTGTAAAAAGCCACACAATGGTAATAATTTTACGATATGTTCTGTCAGGAATGGCTTATATTTGCATCTAATATATATCCGTGTCAATCATTGACACACAATGTATAAATACAAGACTACTGTTGTAGGGGTGCTCTCAGTGAGCTGGTCGCTGTCGATTCTGACACGATCTATTGAGAGTTTGAAAAACGTTATACATTTTCACGCATGTCGACACATTGTCCAAAAATGTGTCAAACCCTTCCGGCTCGGAAGGTATATATGCGATGGAATGTATCAAGAGAATCCCGCACAACGTGCGTGGAATTTCAATCACCTCCATATCAGAATCATTAGTGGAGACCGGAGCTTTTCCGGTCTGACGTTGAATGTGGCAGTTCGGTTAATTCTGACTGATAGTGACTTTATCTATCAATGAATTAACCAA
>NZ_CAAGTW010000008.1:0-144655 GCF_900774285.1 Methanococcoides sp. NM1 | reverse complement strand
TAATGTTTGTGGCTATTACAACAAAGAAATAACATTGGCTGATAGAGAGTGGATTTGTCCGGATTGTAACACAAATCACGATAGAGATATCAATGCTGCAACCAATATCAAGGAACTTGCACTTGATAAACAAAATCTAATTGGAATTTGAAGCACCGTAGGAACTACGGGAAGAGCCTGTGGACTTGTGAACAGAAGTTCAAAGAATGAAACAGGAAGCTCCGTCCGTAAGGGCGGAGTAGTTCACTACCGAAGTATCTTAATGTCGAAACTGGATATTACATACAGAACAGCAAAAGGTGATGGAAGTTAATTCTATAGACGAACAGATCAAGGATACAAAGAAGGAACTTGAGGCAATGCTTGCATACCCTGATGAGAAGCTGATCGATATCATCAAGGAAGTAGGGTTCGAATGTGACCTCTGTGCAAGATGCTGTACTAAAGAGTTCAACGACCATGTGTTCCTGCTCGACAAGGATACAGAGTTCATTAAAAGCATTGATCCAGGCCTTATCAAACCTGCACCTTATTACGAGTTCTGCGACCAGAACGGGCGATTCTATGTTTCAGGATATGCACTGAGAACAAAGGAAGATGGAAGCTGTGTCATGCTTGAGGGCAAAAGATGTACCATGTATGACAGAAGGCTCACTATATGCCGGCTTTACCCTTACATGCTCCACAGGGAAACGGATGAGGAAGGAAACCTTGACTGGAGACAGATATCCGGACTTAACGAGCACGGGTGTTACCACTCCGAAATATCGGAAGATGAAGCTGAAAAGATAGCTGCAGACACAAAGGCTTATGAGGAAGCATACCTTCGCCAACAGATCAGGTTCTTCCGGAAGGTAAGGGAGCACTTCAAAAAGAACGGGCTTCGCCATGTCAAATCGGTCTATGACAGGAAGATGCGTGCTTTTGCCAGAGGCGAAGAGATCGAAGTTTACGTATATTATAAGGACGAAATCGAACTTTCACGAATATCCGCTAATGGCTGAATGATTTTATTTATCCCAGTTGCCGTTGAGCTTGCCATCCCTTGCCATTCTTCCCAGTACCTTGTGGACCGGGTCACTGATAGCCGACGGAACTATGTTCTCATAAGGAGTGGATGGCAGCGGGGTCAGGTAATGAGCCCTTACTTTTCCACCTTTGCGGCATATCCATTTGATCTGTTCAAGTGTACTCTGCTGATCCTCATCACGCTCATCCGGAAAACCAAAGATGAAATCCACGATCGGGGTTATTTCATGCTCAAAGCAGCGTTCAACTGCAACCGTAACATCATCCGAAGTATGGCCGCGAAGCATTTCTTTCAATATCCTGTCACTGCCGGATTGTGCACCCATGCTGATCGTTCTGTTGGTGCAGTACCTGTCTATCAGGTCCAGACCTTCATGAGTTGTGAATTCCGGTCGGATCTCTGAGGGAAAGGTACCGAAATATATCTTTTTACCTTCCATTGAATGTAGCTGAGACAGAAGTTTCTCCACCTTATCAAAACGTGGATGGACTCCATCGCCTCCATAAGCAAAAGCATTCGACGAGGTAAAGCGCAGGTCGCTGTAGTGTTTCGCGAACCTCAGAATGGAATCAATGCTCCTGTGCCTCATTCGGTTGCCAAATAATCGGGGTGTCTGGCAGTATTTGCATCGCCACGGGCATCCCCTGCTAATCTCGATGGGAGCACGTATGCCTTCCGGATCAAAGCATGGATAAGCATCAAGGTTCACAGGTTCACGTTTTTCAGTGTACACCACATTACCGTTTTTTCGATATGCGATCCCCTTTACATCAGAAGGACTGTTTCCGCTAAGAAGTGTCCTTACAAGTTCCGGAAGCGTTTCCTCCCCTTCCCCGATAACAACATAATCGAAATGCTCAAGGGTATCCTCCACAGAACCGGATGGATGGGGACCTCCTGCAATGTAAATGGAGTCGGTGGATGAATCGTCGACTTCTGCGAATACATCTTCTTTCCGTTTTGTGGCAAAGCTGTATATCATGATACCATCATGAGGTTGCTTCACAATCATGTTCCCGGGAACAAGAGGTACAAGTGATGCAAGGCTGTAAGTGTTCTTCTGCATCCACCTAAAACAAATATCCATACATCTCCCTCAAGTCATAACCAGAGTTAACGGCACCAATGTGAAACACAGGATCCCCAGTATAAAAGTGAGAATTCCAAGTGCCATCCTTTTGTTGTCAAGTAATATTTCATCATTTAAAGGTTTTGGATGACCGGCCAGAGCAAAGAGTAAAAGGAAGAATGACCAGAACAGCCAGATCCCTCCATTTTGCTCGAGAACGAAGATCACATACAACGCAAGAGCACCCAATACCATCGGCATCATGAGGGATACTTTCCTGGCACGCTCACCCAGCATGGCACGCATGATATGACCGCCATCAAGCTGCCCTGATGGCAACAGGTTAAGAACAGTTACCAGCATGCCCACCCATCCTGCAAATGCAACCGGATGCATCATTTCGGAGGTACTGCCCATGATCTTAGTTATCGAATCGAACAGCAGAGGAGTCTGGATATCGATCATGATCATTCCAGGATCAGCAGGAAACTCAACCGGTGGCAGTGAAAGACCTATGAAAGTCACGATCACAGATGCCACAATACCCACAAGCGGACCTGCAACTGCCACATCGAACAATGCCCTGCGGTTAGGGATGATACCCCTGTGTTTTATAACGGCGCCCATGGTTCCGATAAAAGTAGGAAAGGGAATGAAATACGGAAGCGAGGTTCGCATACCATGCATCTTTGCAGCTATATAGTGTCCCATCTCATGGGAACCCAATACGAACATTATTGCCAGGGTGAAAGGCAGGCCTTTTATGAAACCGGAAGGTTCGCTGAATATATCCACCCCGAACATTGCTGCACCGGCGAACATGGTTGTGAATACAGTAGCTATTGCCAGCACCACATTGATCCAGATGCGTTCGGGAACATCATGAATAGGAGATGCGATCAGCACATCCTCACCAAGCTCGGACACCAGAGCAAGACGATATCCTTTTGCTGCAAATTTGCCCCATAAGCTATTGTTAATGATCCGCTTATCCGCGGTTGGAACGCCATAGAAGTATATGTCCCCATCAACATATCCCACTTCATAGACCTTAAAAAAGGGATGGACATCCCCGTAAAGGTCCATGACCAAAGCTTCTATTTGTTGATCGTCCAGATGCCCGGGATGAGAGTCGTTTTTTTCCATTATGTCACACTAATGATTTCACTTATCCGGGATGTCAATGTAGCCATTGCTGCCATCTACCCTGATATGATCACCGTCTGAAAGGACCTTATATGGGTCCTCTTCCAGCCTGTCCACAAGAGGAATATCTGATATGATAGCACCAACTGCCACTATCGGTTCTGAATCTATATTGATCATGCCTGCCGGAGCAACATTGTTCTTTTTTAGCTGGTAGATCACATAGGAGCCAACAGTTGAACCTTTTCCATGAGGGAATACCAGGATCTTGTCCTTGATGCACTGACCGTAAATGGAATGTGAAGGGTCAACAACCACCCCGGTCTTTGGATCAACATTACCTAAAAATGAGAGAGCATCAGCTGACAGGAGTACCTCACCTTCTGCGACACCCCTTGAGATAGTACGACATTTGATCTTAATTGTCACCACCTACCTTTTTGATACATTCTTCAAGACTACCGATCTTTGCGGCAACCTTGCACATTCCCGGAACATATGCGAGCGCTTTTCCTGAGTTCACCATCATGCAATTATGTCCTTCCGTAGCAGGAGACACGACCATGCATGTGTCACAGAGTACTTTTGCTCCACTCTGCTCAATCTGCTTAACAAGTTCAGCGTTCTTCTCGGCAACTTCCCTTGAAGTACATACCCATAGTTCCTTCTCAATTCCTTTTCCTTCCAGAAGCCGGGCAATGTCCTCCAGCTCATCCACCGAACAATGTGGACAGCCAACTGCCGCAATATCGCACTCCAGCTCATCGGTTCCTCCGATGACTTCTTCGTAGACCTCATCTATCTGGCTGCGTTCGATCACGATCCTTTCTTCGGGGTTCGCAAAACCGACCTTTTGTGCTTCAGGTGTTATGTCCTCCACGTGATACAATGCAACTGCTCCGGATGCTGCCATTGCTGCACCCAGTGCCTTGAGGTTATCTGATGACGGAGTGGAGGCCATGTAGAAAATAGGGACCCTGTTACCAACTTCTTTTCCTGCAAGATAGCCCAGTGCACCGTAATCAGAACCTGATAGTTCACATTCCACGGTCACGGAAACTGTGGGCACACGATTCTCATCAAGATGGTAACCATAGTTCGCTGTCTTGCCCACAAGTGCTGCGGAAAGTGCAGACGGACCACCTTCACGGTTTGTGCGTGCGCCTATCACTGAATTTGCATAGGATACAGCAGAGGATTCACTCCATGCCAGATGGTCACCATAGGTGACTGAAAAACCTTCAAGATAATATGGTGTGCATGTGCACATGGAACGGATACCAAGACTTTCGTATGCCTTGATGACCTCCACCTGCTTCTCAGCAAAATCCGGCTCAATGCCCATGTCGCGCCAGCGCTGCATATCCATGCCCGCCGGGTTCAGGATGGAAGGCACTTTTACCTTGCCATTAAGATCAGATATCCATTCAAGACCCGCATCCCCTATGGTCTTATAGGAAACTCCTGCTATCTGTGCGCTCTTGACAGGGATCAAACTGTCCGCACCATAGATATCACCAAGTGCGACAAGGATCTCCATTGCTTTCTGCAAGGTTTCCCCGTCCTCACCATTCAAGGTCCGTTCTTCTTCTTTTGTAAGATACATGTTACATCCGCTTAAGATTCACTCTGGCATCTTCGCACGTTCAAAATTCTCTTTCTCTGCAAGCACTTTCGTGGCATCGATACCGACCTTGGTAGTAGTGCCATCCGGTGCGCCTCTGGGATCAAGTGAACTGCCGCGAACGTTCGGTATGATCATCATATCAGAATCACCCTTCACACGTGTTGCAATAGCAAATTCCACATCCTGCATATCGAAGATGTCAATGTCCTCGTCCACAATTACAACATGCTTGAGACTTGTGTGCGCTGCAAATGCCGCCATAATAGCATTCTTGGCATCACCTTCGGTCTGCTTTTCGATCTGGACAACAGCATGCAGGTAGCAGCAACCGCCTTCGGTGAGTACTACGTTCTTTACAGTAGTTACCTCTGAGACAGCATTGTATATCTTAGGCTCATAGGGCACGCCCATCATGAGAAGATGTTCCGGACCTGCTGGCAGTATGCCATGATAGATAGGGTCACGTCTGTGCATTACCTTTGTGATACGGATCACCGGCTCCTTGCGCACAAGGTCGTATGTTCCTGTAATGTCCACGAAAGGACCTTCATCCACCCTTTCCACAGGGTCGATGTAACCTTCGAGTATGATCTCTGCATGCGGCACTTTGATACCATTCTCACATTCGAACAGTTCCACAGGAGCACCGCGAAGAGCTGATGCATATTCGAACTCTTTTCCTGCAGGCACTCGGGTAGTGGACGCAAAAGTAATGACAGGGTCTGCACCAAGGACTATTGCCACTGGCAGTGGTTCATTGTTCTCGGATGCCTTCTTGTGCAGGACGAAGCTATGCCGCGGTGGAACAAGGCGTGCAGCCAGTTTGTCCTTTCCTACTATCATGAGCCTGTGGATAGATGCATTCATCATCCCGTCGTACTCAGAAACCACAATACCTGCAGTGATGTAAGGTCCGCCGTCCTTCTCAAAGTGTGTCATAAGGGGCAGCTTTGAAAGGTCAACATCCTCAGTTATGACCTCCTGTGTCGGAGAGGAGTCTACTATTTTCACGTCCCCATCCGGGCGAACTTCAGAAAGCCTCCGGATAATACCATCCTTTGGCACACCGAACATATCAGCAAGCTCATCCCTTGAACCAAGAAGGTTCATGATGGCCTTCTGTCCGTCAATGTCGTGGAAAAGTATAGGACCATTGCTCTTCTTTGCAAGTCTTGGTGCTTCGAAGACCTTCGAAACAGGATCAGTGATCTCAACAAGCCTGTCGCTTGCCCTTAGATGATCGATAAAATCTCTGAAACTCATTGTATCGATATAGTAAAAAGGGTCTCTCGATAAATACATTGTCGTCTTTTTTACGTTCAGTTCTTTATAAGTGCATAAAAAAGAAAGCTGCTTTCAGAAAAAGGAGTTGCTCCCATCGGCGATGAAAATGGGTTTGGAAATCAGAACTAAAGGAAGACTGATGGGAGCTGTTGGAAGACAACACATAGAACTACACATAGAAACGCATTATAGTATAAATAGTAATGCTTTTAGCTAATTTATATTATGTTAATGGATAAGTTGATGTAATCAGAGATCAGCGCATCTGAACGATATCGACATCTAACGACCTATATAGTAAGTACGGACAATTTTTTGAAGTGAAAAACATGAAAACCATTTAACACTTACAAAATTTGTGATTAGAAACAGGAGGTGCTCCCATCTAAGATGAATTGGTTGGAAATCAGATGGAAAGGAAGTGAGATGGGAGCGATTGTAACACAAACCATAGAAAGGGTCATAGCATAAATAATAATGGGTTTGGATAATAAACCTTATTTAAAATGATAATATACTTTGCAATGAATGGTGGACAGCACATCAATCAAGATCAAGAGACTCATTGATCCTATGTAACGCTTCTGCAACCAACATTTGCACATCTGTCACATGCTCATCGGACACTTCCCCATTCTCGGTCTCGATCAGTTTTTGGAGGTCTGTCACGATCTTATGGATGATCAGGATCATTTCCTCTTTACTGATAAGTCCGGCATAATAGGCATAAAAGAAGGTTGTTCCACTGCGCTGGACCTTATGCTTGAAAGCAGCATGTGCATTAGAGACCTCCTGCCTTGTGTACGGCTCATCCACGAATGGGACCAGATCAGGCAGGTTCTGACCGATCCAGGTCATTTCGGAACGGTTTGAAAGATTCTTGAAGTCTGCGCATAAACGGGCAATGATCCATTCACGTGCAGTCAGATGAGTGGTCTGTTTCAGGAAGCGTGTTACATCTGAATAGCTCTTATGCTCCAGTTTTGTGAATTTCTCGTATTTGTTCATTTAGTCCCCTCAATGGCCGACAATACAATTGTATTGCAACCAGATAAATACTTTCTCGTGGTGCTTTAACTTTAGCACAATAAAGGAGATATTAGAAGCGTATAAAATTATTTTCAATCACATATTATGAGTCACAATGAGATGAGATCAATTTCAAAAGAGAAGATACTCAGATCATGGTGGAATATAAACGGGGAATGGCTTTCTGATCCAGAAGGCATGGAAATTCTACTGGGACAGGATATCGCAACTCCGCTTGGACTTGCCACCGGATCGACCCTTGCGCTTGAAAGAAATGGAATTGTTATGGATCTTGAAGTAAAAGGTATTATTGAGAGTACAGGCGGGGAAGAAGATGGCTATATTATAATGCCTCTTCTGGTCTCGCAGAAACTTCTTGACAAGGAAGGCAAGGTCAGCAGTATCGAGATCCGTGCCCTATGTAATGATTGTCCGGTATCGGAAATGAGCCGGCAGATAGAAGAGATACTGCCGGATGTCTTGATAATGATGCACAGGCAACAACCTCGACGATCCCTGTTACTGCGACATGGATAGAACCACAGGTGATCGATAATACGGTTGTGATCCCTGTTCAGACCATAGATGAAAAGATAAATACGCACTTCAAAGTGAAAACAACAACCGGGGAGATAGCAGTCATGGCTTACAGGCTTGGGGACGATATCATGGTCCGATATAATGTTTGCCCTCCCTGCGGATCAATTGGTTTTAGCCTTGACAATGACATTCTTATTTGTGACAGATGCCGAGGAACATTCGGAAGAAATTACTATGAATGTAAAATCCAATAACTTAAATACATTCAATGCTAACCCAAAATTATATGAAACTATTACTACCCACGGACGGTTCCACATATTCAAGGAACGCAGCAAAAGTTGCGGGCAGGATCGCAACGAAACATAATGCAGAGATAGTAATAGTCCATGTGGTCGAAGATAAAGGGCTTGGAAGAAAGACCTGGCGTGAAACCGGTGCAGAACAGGTCATCAGTTCCATAAAAGAGGAACTGATCTCAATGGGATGTGAAGAATCAAAGCTTCATGCCGAAATCGTGGATGGCAATGCGCCGGAAAAGATAGTCAAAACTGCCAGGATCCATAAAGTTGACAGGATAATCATTGGGACACGCGGGCAGACCGGTATCAAGAAGATAATGGGTTCTGTCACACAGAAAGTACTTCAGATGTCCGACATCCTTGTTCTTGTAGTGCCACCTGATTACAAGATATAAAGTTCTAAAGAATGAATCATTGTGACACTCACCGTTATTTAACACAGTTCTTTAAAGATCATAACTTAAACTAACTTTTTACGGCCTCACGTATTTATCTATCACTTTTTTCCCGGCAAGAACATCATCCAGGGAGAACACTTCCAGATTGAATATCCCATTGTATTCTTTGAGTCCTTCCAGGACCGAATAATCAATTGTACCGCTTCCGGGTGCCATGTGTTCATCACCGTCATAATTGGAAGTCCAGAAACCGTAGTTATCGTGTAAGTGTACGTGGACCACGTGTTCCGAGATGGCATTCACAAAATCAGCCAGTTTTTCAGGATTACCGCCGCAGGTCAGATTTGCGTGCCCTACATCGAAGGTAACACCAAGGTTTGGAGAATCCACAGCATCGACCACCCTTAACAGTTCTTCTGCCTCACAGCAAAGATTCCCCGGATCGGTCGCTTCCTTGTTCTCAAGTCCGAGCATTACATTGTTGTCAGATGCAAATGCAGCAAGCTGCCTGAGATTGGAGACCATCCTGCCCAGTGATCTTTCCCTGTCATCACCGACCCTTCCGGGATGGAGTACCACAGCTTTTGTACCAAGTTCTCCTGCAAGTCCTATACATTCCTCCATCAAGGAGAAGTGTGTTTTGTCCATTGAAGCAGTGTCCACAACAAGTTCTTTAGGATACGTGGGTACATCCGCAAAATAGTGTGCATGCATGGATGTTTGAAGGTCACATGTTGAAAGCTCATCCAGGATCATTTCCAGCCTGCCCTTTTGAAGTTTTGAACCTTCATAGACACCAAGTTTTGGCATATAAAGCTCAACTGACTGTACATGACCATCCAGTTCCCTTAGCCCACCTGCAAAGGAAGACGCACCTATCATCATATCAATTATAACGAAAATGGGCTTTAATAACTATTTTGGTCTGGAACGAACAACCAAAATCCTTATCTAAAGTCACCCGATAACAAAGTTCCAATGAAGCTGTATGTACCACACATCGGTCATTTTGAAGGACTTGAGGAGCTTTTAGCGGGCTCTGATAATATATACGCAGTATACATGGCGGGATCCCCCGAATATGTAGGGACCGGCAGGACAAACCTGAGTGCCCCGAAACTCGAGGAGATAGCGCAACAGACCGAGTACGCACATTCAAAAGGCGTCAAAATGGAGATCGTGATGAACAGTTCCTGCATGGGTGGACAGCACCTTACCCCTGAAGGTTACCGAGCTATAGACTGGTATTTCGATAAGCTGAACAGCATCGGGATCGATTCTATAACCGTTGCCGACCCCTATCTTGTGGAAATGCTGGCAAAGGATTATGACATGGATGTAGTGGTCTCAGTACTTTCATTCGTGGACACACCGCAAAAAGCAGAGTTCTATGAGCAATTGGGAGCTACGACCATTGTAGTGGACCCTGCGGTGAACAGGCATTTCGACAAGCTGGAAGCTATAAGGGATACGATCTCATGCAAGCTCAAGCTGCTCGTCAACGAAGCATGCCTTTACCAGTGCCCTTTCAGGTACGCCCACTTCAATTTCTTTTCACATGCCAACGGACCCGGACCTAAGCCGAACGTCCTTGACGATTATTATTACTACAAGTGCCTTTCCCTAAGGATAAAGGACCCACAGCAGATCATTAAATCACCATGGATCAGGCCCGAGGACCTGAAAGAATACAAACATATCACCGATACCTTCAAGATCGGAGGGCGCACTCATTTCGTTAACTGGATCCTCAATAATGTGGAAGCGTACGCAAATGAAAGATATGATGGCAATCTTATGGACCTGCTGGACAGCATAAAGGATCTCAAAGACACATTTTACATACCAAACAAGGAACTGGACGGTGCCATCGAGCAATGGAAAAAATGTGATAAGGTATGCCACAAATGCGGCTACTGCAAGCGCCTTGCTGAAAAGGTAATATATACATATTCCGGAAGTGGAGAGGAGATCCGGAAAATTCCACTGGGATCAATAGGAGATAGAACATGAGCATGACACAAGAATTGCTGAAAGCGCGCACATCCCTGGAAAACAACCTGCGGGAACTTTTAGGGGTCCCTGTGTTCCTGATCGAG
This sequence comes from Methanococcoides sp. NM1, assembly GCF_900774285.1. NCBI lineage: Archaea > Methanobacteriati > Methanobacteriota > Methanomicrobia > Methanosarcinales > Methanosarcinaceae > Methanococcoides > Methanococcoides sp. NM1. Next base: position 134,131 of record NZ_CAAGTW010000008.1, on the reverse strand, counting down.
ATGGATGCTTTCGCACTCCCATGCGGATGCGGAGGAGTCACGATCAACACAAGGGGACTTCAACTGGATGATCTGGAGGTCTTTGAGGAACACATAGTGAAGTACCTTACGGATACGGCGACCTCACTTGATATTGAACCGTCTTTTCTTTTTGCGCGCCTAATTCCCGGCACAGCAGAGATCGCTTCGATCAATGCACGTGTACTTTGTAACAGCTGCTACATGGACTTTGGAAGAGGAAGTGGAAAACAGCCAAGGCCTGACATTTACATAATGAGATTTGACAGAAGGGAATGAGAATCCCTCCTGTCAGCACCGCCTTTTTTCAGGAAAGTTCCGAAAGGTTTATGAAGGATTTCAGATAATCCCCACCATCTTACGTTAGTCTATGCCATAATAATAGACATGGCTGAATTATCGAAGGACGTGCAGTATTTCGCACTTATACATATCGATTTAGAACTAGGAAGGAGGATAAATAAATGGAACCACTCATGGGCATGGGTGTTTTAGCACTTATGGGTGCTGCCGCAACTATTGCTGGCACAACTGAGGATCTTGAATCTGATGTAGGATCCCAGAGTAACCCTAATTCACAAGTGCAATTAGCACCCCAGATGATGTACCCACACAGGATATATAACAAAGCAATATCCGGTGAACCACCATCGAATGCATTGATCTGTGCTATTGGCGGAACCGTGGCATCTGTATTGATGACCGCGGGTCTGTCCGTGGTCTTTGCTATCGCTGTTGGTGCACTTATTGCTACAGCAGTACATGGAACATATTGTGTTACAGCTTACATGGGCCGTACCGCAAGTCAGAAACGTTTCAGACAACCAATATACCTTGATATTCTCAGATCACATACGCCAGTGATGATGGGATATGCATTCATTACAACATTCTGCATCCTTGTTGTATCATACATCATGGTAGCTATTCTCGGCCATCCATTCCCACTTGCACTAATTGCATTCATTTGGGGAATCACTGTCGGAGCTATCGGTTCATCAACTGGTGATGTTCACTATGGTGCAGAACGTGAATTCCAGAACGTCGAGTTCGGATCAGGTCTTAATGCTGCAAACTCCGGTAACATTGTGAGGAAAGCAGAATCAGGACTCCGTAACGGTATCGACAACTCATGGTTCTGTGCAAAGTTCGGAGGACCAGTAACCGGTCTCGCATTCGGTATGACCGTTTTCTTAAGCGGTTGGGTAACAGCCGTATTTGATCCTGCAATAAGCATCACATGGGGATGGCTTTCAGTTGTAGCAGGAGTAGTTCTTGTATTACTTATGATCATCTGGAACAGAAAGATCGAAGTAGCAGCACGTGAGGCATACGGACCTTACAAGGAAGACGAGGAGGTCGCTGCATGATAGATATAGCAGGAATTCTCGCAGAGAATATATTATACATAGTAATGGTCACCCTTGGTGGCATGTTAATTTCATGGAGTGTTCACTTCGTACCTGTAGGTGGAGCACCTGCAGCTATGGCACAGGCAACAGGTATTGGCACCGGTACTGTCCAGCTGGCTGCAGGAGCAGGTCTTACCGGACTTGTCACCGCAGGAGCAGTTATGAACGTCAGTGACAGTTTTGCACTGGTGATCGCATCAGGCGCGGTCGGTGCAATGATCATGATCGCTGTGACAATGATCGTCGGTACATGGGTATACGTTTATGGAGTTGGTGTACCACCAGCATCTGCAAAGGTAGACTATGATCCGATCACAAAGGACAGGCAGGACCTCTATGTATCCCAGGGTACAGAGGGACACGGACTTCCAACCGTTTCATACGTAAGTGGTGTTATCGGTGGAGCTCTTGGTGGTCTTGGCGGAGCTACGATCTACTACTCACTTATGAGCACAAGCACAGGCCTGAGCCAGAGTGACCTTGTGGCACTCGCAAGTATATTCGCAGTAGGAATCTTCTTCGTGAACGCGGTAATCCCTTCATACAACATTGGAGGAACCATCGAAGGATTCCACGACCCTAAGTTCAAGAAATGGCCAAAGGCAGTTCTCGCATCCTTTGTAGCAACATTGATGTGCGCATTTGTTGGTGTACTGACAATAGGAGGTCTATAAGATGTCAGCAGGAGGAGCTGGTGGAGAAGCCAGCGGAGGAATCACACAGAACAAATTAATCGCTGTCGGAGTACTTGGCGGACTAATTGCCGCATACGCAGGACATTTCCTCGTACAGGCTGCAGGACCAGCATTCGCATTTATTGGTGCTCTTGGAGCGATCTGTGCGATCGTATGGGGCTGCGCAGCAGTAAGACGTGTAGCAAGCTACGGTCTTGGTACCGGTGTACCATCCATTGGTATGATGGCACTTGGTATGGGAGTCGTCGCATCTATGTTCGGACTTGCCGTTGGTGGCATTGCCGGACCTATCGTCGCATTCATAACAGCATCCATCATTGGACTCGTTATTGGTGCACTCGCTAACAAGGTCCTTGGAATGGGCATTCCTATTATGGAGCAGTCCATGACAGAGATCGCCGGTGCAGGCGCACTTACCATCATCGGACTCAGTGTCGCAATGACAGGAACATTCATGTTCGATGCTGTACTGGAAACCGTTGTCGCAACAGGATATATCGCTGTGATCTTCATCGCAGGCGGTATGGCAATTCTGCACCCATTCAATGCAAACCTTGGTCCTGATGAACAGCAGGACAGAACACTCACAACAGGTTTTGAGAAGGCTTCAATTGCAATGATCATTGCAGGTATCGTCGCAACTGTATCAGAAGATGCATCAGCAATACCAACCATAATGATCGGACTGGTCCTGTGGTATGTTGCATTCAGGAAATACATTGAACTCGTTAACAGGGACGCATACAAGGTACTTGGAACAGGTCTCCTGCCAACCGAGGAGGAATTAGAATGAGCATGGTACACGTAGCACCAGAAGCACATCTTGTACTGGACCCACTTACATCAGTCCTGGCAGAAGAGCGTGAAGACATCATCTGTTACTCAATGGACCCGATCATGGAACAGATCGATGAACTTGACAAGATCGCTGATGATCTGATCAATTCACTCTCACCTGACAGAAAGCTATTGAACTCATACCCAGGAAGAGAACAAACAGCATTCAAAGCCGGTTTCTATGGAAACACTTTCTATGGTGTTGTTGTTGGACTTATATTCTCAGGTATGGTTGCATTGGCTCTTTACATACTCAGTCTGATCGGAGGATTCTAATATGGCAGATAAAAGAGAACCAGCAGATGGTTGGCCAACCCTGAAAGGTGAATATGAGATAGGGGACGTTAAGAACTGCGTCGCAGTCATCACCTGTGGATCACACCTGCCAGGCGGACCTCAATTAGAAGCAGGAGCTGCTATCACAGGTCCATGTAAAACAGAGAACCTTGGTCTGGAAAAAGTAGTTGCACAGATCATCTCAAACCCTAACATCAGATTCCTCATTGTAACAGGTTCTGAAGTAAAGGGACACATTACCGGTGAAGCATTCATGATGATCCACAAGAACGGTGTCAGTGACAACCGTATTGTTGGAGCAACAGGTGCAATTCCATATGTTGAGAACCTGACCGATGAAGCGGTCGAAAGGTTCCAGCAGCAGGTAGAGCCTATAGACATGGTCGGTACCGAAGATATGGGACAGATCGTTGCGAAGATCAAGGAATGTGTAGCAAAAGACCCTGGTGCCTTTGATGCTGATCCTATGCTCATCGAAGTCGGCGAAGCTGGCGGCGAAGAGGAAGAAGAGGCTGGCGGACTTAAGCCAATGGCAGCTGAGATCGCAACCATCAGGAACAGGATCCTTGATATTGACAGGGAAATGGTCATTGCCGGTAACTGGAACAAGTATCACGCAGGTGTACACGCAGGTAAGGTCGAAGGTATCATGATCGGTCTTGCAATTACGCTGTCACTACTTGGCCTATTGTTATTCGGGAGGTAATTGACATGGCAGAAGAAATAGAAGGACAAGGAGTCCCAATGGTCATCAGCCCACAGATGGGTGCCATTGAAAACGTTGTCGAAAGAATTCGATACAGGGCTCAGCTTATCGCAAGGAACCAGAAGCTCGACTCCGGAGTTAATGCTACAGCTGCAACCGGTTTCATTGTCGGTTTCGCATTTGCAGTGCTGATGGTACTGATACTCCCATTAATCATCTGGCAAGTAGGTGGTGTAATATGAGCGATGGAAAGAACGCAACAGCAAGTGTTGTAACAGACCCTGCAGATTTCAACGAGGTTCTTGAGAAGCTCAATGAGATCGACGAAAAGATCGAATTCGTAAACAGTGAGATCGCACAGAGGATCGGAAAGAAAGTAGGTAGGGATATAGGCATAATATACGGAGCAGTAGCTGGTATATTGATGTTCCTGATCTACATTTCAATATCCCCGATACTCATCTGATAAGAGGTAATAACATGTTTAAATTTGACAAGAAACAGGAAGTATTCGAGGTAGGTAGCGTCAAGTTCGGCGGTCAGCCTGGCCAGTACCCAACAGTTCTGATCGGTTCAATGTTCTACAACAGACACAAGATCGTGACCGATGAAGATGAGGGAGTTTTCGACAAGGAAGCAGCAGACAATCTCTGGAACCACATGCTTGAGATGACAGACGTTACAGGTAACCCATGTGTTAACCAGATCGTCGGTGAAACACCACAGGCAATCAAGAAGTACATCGACTGGTTCGTTGCAGAGGATGATAAGACACCATTCCTTATCGACTCTTCAGCAGGTGAAGTACGTGCAGCAGCAGCAGAGTACGTAACAGAGATCGGTGTAGCTGACAGGGCTATCTACAACTCTATCAACGGTAGTATCCACGAGGAGGAGATCGAAGCTATCAGAAAGAGTGACATCGATACTTCAATCGTCCTTGCGTTCAACGCAACAGACCCAACCGTCAAAGGAAAGCTCGAGGTTCTTGAGTCCGGTGGCCCAGGTCAGAGCATGGGTATGCTCGACATCGCAAAGGACTGTGGGATCACAAAACCACTTGTCGATGTAGCTGCAACTCCACTCGGAGCAGGTGCAGGTGCATCCATGAGAGCAGTAGTTGCTGTAAAGGGACACTTCGGTCTCCCTGTTGGTGGCGGATACCACAACCTTGCATCCGCATGGGACTGGATGAAGGAATACAAGAAATCCTTTGAGACAAAGGAACAGCGCAAGGCAGTTTACATGCCAGCAGATATCGGAACAAACCTTGTCCCACAGACACTTGGTTCAAACTTCCAGCTGTTCGGTCCTATCGAGAACACTGACACAGTATATCCTGCAACCGCAATGGTAGACATAATCCTTGCTGAGACCGCAAAAGAGCTCGGTCTTGACATCATGGATGAGAACCACCCAATCAACAAACTGGTTTAAACAAACCAGTTTCTTTTTTTCTCTTTTTTATTAATATAACCAGAAGTAACTAACCTAGCTGTGGCTTTGGCCATATGATCAAAAAATAAAAAGATAAGAAAATAAGGGAATATTATACGAATTTCTCAAAGAACTCTGAGTTCCTTGTTTCATTCAGGTCGATCCCCAGGTCCTCCACTGAGAAACCAAGGGCCAATCCCAGAAGCTGTGTATAGTGGAGCACAGGAATATTGTGAGAGGCACCATCACGCTCATTAAGATCCACCTGCCCGGCATCCAGCTGCATATGACAGAAAGGACATGCATTTACAATACAATCAACACCCACGGATTCGATCATGGACAATTTGTGACCGGTAAGTGCAAGAGCTTCATCAGGCAATGCAGACCTGACCCCGCCACCGGCTCCGCAACACTCCATCTTATCGGGATATTCGACACTTTCCGCTCCTGTGGCTTCCACAAGTTCATCAAAGAACGAGGGTCTCTCCACACTTGAACCCACACGTCCCTTAGATGGTTTCAAAAGGTGGCAGCCATAGTGCACAGCAACCCTCAGCTCCAGCGGCCGGCTGATAACATCACGGATCTTCCCGGGACCAACCTCTTTGTGCAGAAACTCAGTGATGTGGCGAACATCGTGGCTGCCTTTGACGTTCCTTCCTATCAGGTCAAGATGAGAGTTAACTTCTTTTTTAACCTGCTCGTCTGCTTTGATCTCATAATTTGCATCAGCAAGTGATCCATAACAACCATTGCAGATCGTTAGCAGGTCGCGGTCCAGCTCCTCAGATAAAGCAATGTTCCTGCTGGACAGGGCAAGCCATGTAGCTTTGTCAAATGAACGGAGCACCCCTGGTGCAGGACAGCATGATGCGCCTTCCAGATCAATACAGTCTACTCCGAGTTTATCGAGACAGAGCTTTGTGCTCTTTTCGATACCTGGATAACGGTTAGGGATCACACACCCAAGAAAAAGTGATACATTTGTCATATTTATTCCTCCCGGAAATGAAGCATCATTCTTCGGACATCAGTTCATCGAACTTACATGATGCCAGCAACTTCTTTACCTCTTCCAGCCCTTCCGGGAAGCTGTGAACTGTAGGTGGTAGCGGATCAAGTCCCAGAGCTTCCCTCTTGTTCCTGTTCTCTTCGTTAATGGGAACGGCGTGCCCATGTTCCAGCAGCAATTCACCGACCTTTCGGTGTTCCGGATATATGATACCTTCATGAACAGCAAGTGCACGCATCTCGAATATAGCATCAACAATGTCTATGCCCCGCGGGCATCTCTCCTGACAATTATAACAGGTAGTGCACATCCAGAGGGAATCATCAGAAAGTACTGCCGGATCATTACATGCCTTCCTCAGGAGCTTTCTGACATTCAGGCTTGTATGCCTTCCCGATGGACAGCTACCGCTGCAAACACCGCAATGCATGCATTTTAGAATTGTAGAGCCGGTCTTTTCCATACGGGAAAGTACATTCGGTTCATTTCTGACAGACATCAAAGGGAGTTATCTTTTCATACATTATAAAAGATGCCATTGCACACTTTGGTGCAAACCATGAAAAGCAATAGTTATATTCGAGTACATTTATAAGATTTATATATTCAGAGTGTACCCGTCAATATGACTGCTCACAAGGGGGATAAAATGAGCAGCATAAGGCAGCATAAATTTCCTGGAAAGAAGTTATTGAAGCAGTTACCAAATGTGCTAATTCGTCAGAAACGCTCTTGGAGACCATGTATTCGAGAATTATCTCGCTGCAAAGACTGCGGAGTGGGACAACTACAAGGCACGCGTGCATCAATGGGAACTTGACACGTACCTTAGCATACTGTAAGGGGTCCCCCCTTACAAACCTCCGCCCTGGCAGCAACATGCTGTTCATATAAATTTAACAATGGTGATAAAAATGTGTGGAATAATAGGTGTGATCGACAGGAAAAGGGCACTAATGGATGGTTCCAGTATTCGCGATGCATTAAGCCTTATGAATGAAAGAGGAAGTGGAGAAGGTGCAGGCTATGCAGCATACGGCATATACCCTGATTACCAGGACTGCTATGCCATACACGTATTCTTTGACAACCTTGTGGAACCAAAGTCCCGGGTCGATCATATGCTCCATAAATGGGGACGCATCGTGCATCAGGAAGCCATACCAACATATGAGCAGGACGGACTTAAAAGGAACCATATCCCATGGAGATACTTCTTCAAACCTTACAGTGACCTGATGGCAGGAAGTACAACTCCCGAAGATGATGTCATGAAGTACATTGTCATGGAAACAAATTCCAACATACAGGGAGCACTGATATTCTCATCCGGAAAGAACATGGGAGTGTTCAAAGCTTCCGGCTGGCCTGAGGATGTTGCCAACTTCTATCGCATTGAAGACTACAAAGGGTACATCTGGCTTGCCCACAACCGTTATCCTACCAATACACCCGGATGGTGGGGAGGAGCACATCCATTCAATCTTCTTGACTGGGCAGTAGTGCACAACGGAGAGATCACATCATACGGTACGAACAGACGTTATGTTGAAAGCAATGGATACACCTGCAGCATGTTCACCGATACCGAAGTAGTCGCATATCTTTTCGACCTTCTCGGCAGAAGGCATGGACTTCCGGAGGACGTTGTGGTAAAAGCACTTGCCCCGCCTTTCTGGGATGAGATAGACAATATGCCCGAAAAGGAACAGGAACTCAACCACGCGATCCGCCTTACCTACGGACCTGCACTCATGAACGGACCGTTTGCAATAGTAGTGGCAACTCATGAAGGGATCGTGGGATTTACTGACAGGATCAAGCTCAGGCCACTGGTCATCGGGGAGAACGAAGACCGGCTTTACATCTCAAGCGAGGAAGCTGCCATCCGCGTCATGGACCCCGATGTGCAGAACATACACATGCCAAGAGCAGGAGAACCTGTTATCGGGAGGGTGATCGCATGAGCCTGGGAAGTGTACCCCTTAAATACAAGGTTACCATCGACCGCGAGCAGTGCATGCACTGTATGCGATGTATCAATAACTGTTCATATGGCGTATTCCACAGGGAAGATGACAGGATCATCATCGATTCCCGAAAGTGTACCGCATGTCACCACTGTATCTCCATGTGCCCCAGGGATGCCATATGCCTGAAAGAAAGACCTGTGGATTATCGCAGCCATCCGCTCTGGACAGCTGAGGCACGTGAGGACATCATCAACCAGGCACGTACAGGGAAGATCATCCTTGCGGGAATGGGAAATGCAAAACCCTATCCGGTGATCTTCGACAGGCTTGTGCTTGATGCCTGCCAGGTAACAAACCCGAGTATCGATCCGCTGCGTGAACCAATGGAGCTTCGAACATATCTTGGAAAGAAGCCATCAAGGCTTGAGATCGATAAGAAGGACAATGGTGACATCGAGTTGCTAACCAAACTCACCCCTAATCTCAAGCTTGAAACCCCCATCATGATTGGACACATGAGCTATGGTGCTATCAGCCTGAACGCACAGCTAAGCCTTGCAAAAGCTGTAGAAAAGACAGGAACTTTCATGGGAACCGGAGAAGGAGGTCTTCATGAGGCTATCTACCCATACCAGAAAAATATGATCGTACAGGTGGCATCCGGCCGTTTTGGTGTGGACATCAACTACCTCGAAAGAGGTGCTGCCATAGAGATAAAGATAGGACAGGGTGCTAAACCGGGTATCGGAGGCCACCTTCCAGGGGAAAAAGTATGTCAGGATGTTTCCTGCACCCGTATGATACCTCTTGGAAGTGACGCTATCAGCCCTGCACCGCATCATGATATATACAGTATCGAAGACCTTGCACAACTTGTGAGAAGCCTTAAGGAAGCTACCGAGTGGAAAAAACCTGTGTTTGTAAAGATAGCAGCTGTGCACAATGCTGCGGCAATTGCAGCAGGTATTGCACGTTCCTCGGCAGACGCTGTGGTAATCGACGGATTCCGCGGAGGTAGCGGAGCAACACCAAAGGTCTTCAGGGACAATGTAGGCATTCCTATCGAGGCAGCTGTTGCAAGTGTTGACCAGAAGCTAAAGGACCAGGGCATCAGGAACAAGATCTCGGTCATTGCAAGTGGCGGTATCCGCAACAGTGCAGATATTGCAAAATCGATCGCTCTTGGAGCAGATGCAGTCTATATCGGCACAGGAGCACTTATCGCAATGGGCTGCCGTGTTTGTGGCCAGTGTTACAGAGGTATGTGCCCATGGGGTATCGCAACCCAGAGACAGGACCTGGTCGATCGCCTCGATCCGGAGATAGAATCCGAGCATGTGGCAAACCTCATCCGCTCATGGACACTTGAGCTTAGCGAGCTGATGGGGGCTGCCGGAATCAATAGTATTGAAAGCCTAAGGAGCAACAGAAGCCGTCTGCGAGGATACATGCTGGACGAAGGCACTTTGGATGTCCTGCAGGTAAAACCGGTGGGGGCCTGAGAACATGAAAAAAGCAGAGATCGATGCAAAAGGCATGCACTATACCCCCCTCAATAAAATGATAAGAGAGGCGGTCAAAAACGGTGCAAAAGAGATCGTCGTAGACAATGTGCTAGGACAGAGATTCATTGCGGATGGATTGAAAGGTGATGTCACCATCAGGATCAACGGAGTTGCAGGAGGGGACCTTGGAATGTTCATGAACGGCCCCACCTGCATAGTGAACGGAAATTGCGACCATGCCCCCGGCAATACCATGGATGGAGGAACAATTGTTATCCACGGAAGTGCAGGAGATGCCGTAGCACATAGTATGCGCGGCGGAAAACTGTTCGTGGAAAAGAACATCGGCTATCGCGGAGGCATCCACATGAAGCAGTATGAGGAAGATCGCCGCCCTGTACTGGTAGTAGGCGGTTCTTCACATGCATTCCTTGGAGAGTATATGGCAGGAGGCCTTATCCTGGTACTGGGTATCGGACAGGAAAATCCGGTAATGGACCGTGGGATCGGCAGTGGCATCCACGGAGGAATGATAGTTATCCGCGGGGAAGTGAAGGATGAGCTTCTGGGAGTTGGTGCCAGAAAGATGGAATTCGGAGAAAAGGAGCTTGAAATGATCACCCCATATGTAGAAGAGTTCTGCAAACATTTCGACACGGACCCCTCCGGATTGCTGGATACGAACTATACATGCATAGTACCTGCAAGCACCAGGCCGTTCGCAGGCAAGTACACATGGGAGTGATAACATGTATGAAAGGAATTATACAGATCTTGAAAGCAATATCTGGCATACCGGGAAGTGTGCATGTTGCGGCGCCTGTGTTGCAGTTTGCCCGGCAAACTCACTTTTCTTTGAAACAGGAGAGAATTCCACACACCCTTTGAATGACGGATACTGCAAATCAACTGTTGACGGGGTGTCCTGCGGTGCCTGCTATGAGGTCTGTCCGAGGATAGATGAAAGGGAGATTCAGACCATTGGAAATTCGATAGATATAGTATCCGCCTCGGCAAACTTCGATGTTGAGAAGAAGCAAAGCGGAGGTGCGGTCACTGCCATTCTTATGAACGCTCTGGAACAGGGTCTTGTGGATGCGGTAATCACAGTTGCCGAAGATCCATGGAGCCTCAAGCCAAGGTCAACGATCATAACTTCCAGTGAGATGATAAACAAACATGCCGGAAGCCGGTATAACTGGTGGGTGCCCCTTTTATGGGCACTGAAGGAAGCTGTCATCACCAAAAAATACCGCAATATCGCGATAGTAGGTGTGCCCTGCGTGGTCCAGGCGATCAAGGAGATGCGCAAAAGTGAGCGTGACCTTATACGGCCATTCAGGGATTCCATCCGGCTGATGATCGGTCTTTTCTGCACAGAGACATTCGACTATGAGAAAATGGTCGAAGGAAAGTTAAAAAATGAACTGGGTATCGACCCATGGCAGATCAGGCGTCTTGATGTTCCAGGCAAACTGGAGATCACGACCGAGAACGGAGAAATTCACACGATCCCGCTTTCCGAACTTGATGACTGCATACGTCCGGGTTGTGCCATTTGTACAGACCTGACAGCACCTGATGCAGATATTTCTGCCGGGTCCATTGGAAGTCCGCAGGACCAGACCACACTAATCATACGCACACCTGTAGGGAACAAGTTATTCAGGAGCGCTGTTGATGAAGAAAAACTTGTGGTATCAGATGAAGTGGACCTGCGGCCTATAGAGGCCCTTGCAAACAAAAAGGCGAAAAGGAGAGTATAAATCAGGATCTGCCTATCAGGCATCACCGCCTGATAGTTTTTGCTCGCAGTGATACTTTCGGTTATTACTTTCAATATGCTCACAGCAGGTACAAATAATAGGTACAATATACGTTATGCGAAGTTGGAGAAAGTGTCAATGCCTGCCTATACCGTTACGGAACTGAACAATTTTATCAAAAATATACTGACAACTGACCCGAATCTGAACAATGTCTGGGTACAGGGAGAGATATCAAACCTCACAAAGCATGGGTCAGGCCATTATTATTTTACCATCAAGGACAAAAAGAGCCAGATAAGCTGTGTTAGTTTCAGGTCCGTGAACAGGACACTTCGGTTCGAGCCTGAAAAGAACATGAAGGTCCTTGTTTTCGGATCTGTGGATGTATATACCATCCGAGGCCAGTACCAGCTGCGTGTGATGGACATGCGCCCGGATGGGATCGGGGAATTGTACAAAGCTTACGAACAGCTTAAGGAAAGGCTTGAAAAGGAAGGACTTTTCAGCGATATCCACAAGCAAACCATACCGAAATTCCCAAAAAGGATCGGTGTTGCCACCTCTGCCACCGGTGCTGCAATACATGACATACTTAATGTGATCGGGCGCAGATACCCTGTTGACATACTACTCTCACCTACCATCGTACAGGGAGAAAAGTCTGCGGAAAGTATCGTACATTCCATAAAACTGCTGAACAGGACCGATGTGGATGTGATAATAGTGGGGCGTGGTGGCGGTTCTCTTGAAGACCTCTGGTCCTTTAATGAGGAAGCGGTCGCAAGAGCTATTTTCAATTCCGAAAAGCCCATTGTTTCAGCAGTGGGCCACGAAACTGATTTTACCATATCTGACTTTACAGCCGACCTTCGGGCACCAACACCATCTGCAGCTGCAGAGCTTGTAGTGCCTGATCAGAAGGAGGTCAAACGACACCTGATGAACCTGTCCATGAGGATGGAAAGCGAAATGCGACACCTCATGTCTGAAAGAAAGAAGCACCTCGAACACCTTCGGGAAAAGATAGAGCCTGAACATTTCAGGGATATGCTAAGACAGGATTACCAGCACCTTGATGAGCTCACATCAAAGCTGACAACATCCATTGGCAGAATTGTAGATAACAAGGCATCCGAACTCAGGCTTCATGCTTCCAGGCTCAATTCGGTCAGCCCTTTGAACACCATGGGAAGAGGGTACAGCATTGCAGTATCCCCTGATAGCAGGAGGATCATCACAAACGTTGCCGATGTAAAGGAAAAAGATGGAGTTGATGTAATTGTCAGCGATGGTATTCTGGAATGCAATGTTAAGAGCATAAGGGACGACAGGAAGAAGTACCTGCTATTTGAGAGGTGAACATATGGGAAAGATGGATAGTACCGACGATATTAATGAAGACAATATTAATGAAAAGAGCATTGATGAACTTACATTTGAAGAAGCGCTTGAAAAGCTGGAAACCATTGTTGAGCATCTTGAAAGGGGACAGCTTACCCTGGATGATAGTATCGGGACCTTCGAGAAAGGCATGAAGCTGGCACTTCTCTGTAACCGGAAAATAGAGGCTTCTGAAAAGAAAATCGAGCTCCTGATAGAAAAGAACGGTAAACTTGCGACAGAACCATTTAGTGAAATGGAATGATCAGGAAGGAAGAAGAAACAATCATATAATATGATATGATATATTTTTATAAGTAGATACCCATGGAATCAAGAAATTATAAGTAACCCTTTATCCATATGGAAAATTACAATGTCAGAACTTCAAAATTTGTCATGCTGTATCGACGGCCTTGATGAAATCCTCGGGGGATTCAGGAAACCGTCAACAATACTGGTTGCGGGTACGGCAGGGGTTGGCAAGACCTCAATGATACTGCAGATGCTATCAAATGCTGCCAAAAAAGGAGAAAAAACACTATACATACCTCTTACAACGGAAACCGCCGGGAAAGTTGAGAGGCTGCACTCCATATACCCGTTCCTGGATGAGAATGTCAAAGTATATCCGGTAAGCCGCCCTGCATCTGAGAAGGACCCGTTGAGCACATTGATAGATATAGGAAATGTAATTGCATCAGAAAATCCCGACCGTCTGGCCATTGACCCGATCACACCCATAGGATTTGGTTTTGTTGAGCAGGAAAGAAGGCGTTTCTTCTACACACTGGATTCCATGCTTAAAGAATCAGAATCCCTGGTAATGCTCACAGGAGAACTTCTTGAAGACCAGATACATGGATATGTTGCCAGCCACCTTACAGATGGTATCATATATCTTTCAAAAGAGAACTCCGGTTATCATACTGCCCACAAACTGAAAGTCCTGAAGATGCTTGGCATCGAACCGAACAACAAGGCAAGGCGTACTGCCCGCGAATACAGTTATGACGTCAGCTCAGAAGGATTTACAGCATACCCACGCTTGATCGTTGAAGATGTAGATGAGCTTACTGAGACCAGGATCAAGTCCGGAGTGGAAAACTTCGACCTTATGCTTCACGGCGGGATGATTGCCGGCAATAGTACCCTTATTGCAGGTGAGCCCGGAACAGGAAAAAGCATATTTGGATGGCAGTTCCTCATGGAAGGACTGAAGAACGGAGAGAAGGGCATAATAGTCACATACAACGAACTCCCACAGCAGATCATTCAGGGAGCGGCAAAGTTGGGATATGACATGCAGCAATACGTTGATTCCGGAATGTTAAAGTTCATCCATTCTAATCCGGAGGAGATCCATCCCGATGAACATGCCACAAGAATAAAAGAACTTGTGGAAAGCATGGAAGCTACAAGGCTTTTAGTAGATGGATTGATCAATCTGGAAATAACGTTCCCCGACATTATCAAACTCCGCGGGTATCTTCAGCGCCTTACAGCCTATCTGAAGACCAGAGGGGTCACATCGGTCATTACCACGGAACTGAACGCTCAGGAAAATGACAGGATCATGAGCAAAGATGCCTCTTTTATTGTTGATACCGTAGTAACGGTCAGGCAGGTAGTATTCTCGAATGAGGTTAAAAGGTACATAAGAATACTCAAATCCAAAGGTTCTAAACATGCACTGAACATGCGTGAGTATGTAATAGAAGAAACTGGAATAAAGATCAACTGTGATGTTATTCTTTAAAAGATAGCTTAAATTCGCTTGAAAAATGAAAAAAATAAGAGATAGCCAGATAGCTTTCAAATATATCTTTTTTATCAGATCGCGTGGATCGACCTCTCAACAGTGGTTCCGAGCTCCGTGAGGTCGTACACGCCACCATCTTCGCTTAACAATTCTTTTTCGACAAGCTCGGCCAGTATCTTATCAACAGATGGCTTTACCACGTGCATGTTCTTTGCGATGCGTGCTGCATCCATCTCCCCTTTAGATCCAAGCAGAGCCAGTAGTTTCTGCCTGTTCTTGTTACCTGTTATAAATCCCATTAATTCATCCATGATATCACCATAACAATGATACTAATGCATCATATAATTATTTACTCACAATCGCCTTTCAATTGTGAAAGAGGAATACTTTTATTACCTGTAATGCATATGTATGCGTGACGGGCTAGTCTGGGTAGGCCGGCGTTACCTGTAACCCGAAATCGCCGATATGCGGGAGACGAAGCCAAAAGAAGTTGTTTTGATCATTTCCAAACCTGTGATCTCAACTGAGAAGCCCCGTCCTGCTTGGATGGTGTTGGTAGAAGAACTAATTGGAGAATTGGTCCTCTTATCTTCACCGTGGGAACCAGTCGAGGCCCGGAAGGGAGCAGACCTACCATGGGCACTTGTCGCTTGTAGGGCTGCGGGGTGGAGGAGAGATCTCAGACCATTTGGTTGTGTGATGGACAGCAACTCGCGGCGTGCCCGTCACTTTGAACTTCAAACGAAAAGCATTAAATATTGCTATTGCCTTTAAGGAGAACGCGTGGCAATAAAATGCAAACCCAATGACGAGATAGCCAAGCCCGGTATGGCGCAGGATTGCTAATCCTGTGGTGCTTTGCGCCTCGGGGGTTCGAATCCCCCTCTCGTCGCTTTTTTATACACCATTGAACTCATAATGGATAATATAATCGTTGCAGGCGAAGATTATGCCAAAAACAAAACCAATTATTTCAGTGCTTAACGAAATGCCAGCAGAGAACGACGTAGCTGAAAAAGCACCCAGTGGGTGTGGTGGCTGTTCCGGTGGCACTTGCGGAGCTTTTGGAATCAGGGCAGGATCTGAAAAGGACGTCGTGATCAGGAACCTGCTTCTCTTTGCAATTATGGGAATCGGAATGCTCCTTGCATCATACCTTATTGTGAAGCTCCTGAACCTTGTCACAGGGAATTAAGAATTGACTTTTTTGTCTGTTCTATAGGGATAACGCATCTCTTTTCCACATTTCAGGCAGGTTATTGTCATATACCTGCCATGGAGCCTTATCCTCGAGCTGTTACCGGGAACCAGAAAAGAATGGCAACCCTTGCATATCCTGCGTTTTAAGTAAGAAGGAAGCCTTATGCGATATCGCATTCCGATCCGTCTTGCCAGAGCTACGTACCGGTCGCTCCTATGAGAATTGGAACTATAGTTCTCCCCTGCAAGTTTGAAAAGGTATTCGATCCTTTCAGTAGCTATATCCTTTATCAGGTTCTTTTGCTTCTTTTTTATTCGTGCCATACAAAAATACCTTTGCGTATCTTACTTGCTTACTTACTTATCCCGTAGAATGATAACCTCGATGCGAGGGTCCTTTTCGTTCACAAGCTCCTTAAACCTTTGCGGGTCAGACTCAGTGCCTTCCACACAACCATAATGCATAGGAATAGCAACTTTCGGACCTATAAGCACAGCAGCATCTGCCGCTTCCTCTTCACCCATAGTATAAAGGGCACTTATAGGAAGAAGGACAACATCTGCCTTCAGACCCTTCATTTCAGGGATGAGGTCCGTGTCACCTGCATGATATATTCTCACACCATCAAGCTCAACAATATATCCCACACCTTCTCCGCGGGGATGATTGGGCTTGTCCAGGTTATATGCAGGCACCACTTCGATGTTGACACCTTTTATTGCAAGATCACCGGTCAGAAGATCACCTTCAGCGATCCGTCTTGCATCACCCTTGAATTGTAAGTTCATTTTTTCAGGAATGAGAGTTGTAGTTGTGCTTCCACGCACCTCCCTTATGGATGCAGGATCACAATGATCAAAATGTTCATGCGTCAACAATATAATATCCGCTTCATCACCATACCCAGAGTCATCCGGCAGCACATACGGATCGATGTATACGACCCTACCCTGACCTTTCAATATAAATCCGGCATGACCGAGCCATTCTATAATGACATTACCAACCTGTGTACTTCTCATCCTATACCCTCCTTAATATCATCGAATCATTACAATTTGATCTTAAACTGAATGTGAGAACAACACGATCCATCTTAAAACTGCCGAATTCTTTTATAGTACTCGTATATCAGATGATAAAACCGTGTAATTTTTTGCACCATCGTTCGATAATATTTATATAGAAGTGGGTGTTGTATATACAATAATGCATTGTGTGTAAATATATTTGAAAATGGGTTTGAAAAATATAGACACACTCCAAAAAAAGGAAGTGACTAAAATGAAGATCAGAGTTGTAAGTTCAAAAGAAGAAATCCAGTCATTAAGTGAAAATGAAGAGATCGTTCACCTTGCATTCAGACCATCAAACACAGACATATTCTCATTAGTTGTAAAATGCCCTAGTGTTAAAGCACTTCACATCCCAAGCTCATACAAGAAAACAATATCCAAATCCGCCAAGATGTATCTTGAAATGCAGGGTATCAACCTTCTTGAAGGTGACGTATGGGGACACAGAAAAGATATCAACGAGTACTCTGAAGTCTCACAGAGCGTCTACGACCGCATAAAGGATTACAGGAACGAAGGTCTTTCCGAAGAAGAGATCAATGAGAAAATGGTCCGGGAAACAAGACTCAGTCCTGATTTCATAGAATTCCTTATGAAGCAGTAATACTGCAATTGAAAAACAAAAAAAGCTAAAAACGATAGAGGACTGTCCCACAACGGACGGTCTTTTCCACTCTTTTTAAATCGATTCATTCACCAACGATCTGAACGACCAGTTTGCGCGACCGTGCCCTGTTATCCAGATCGATGAATATTACCTGTTGCCAGGTCCCAAGAAGCATACTGCCATCGATCAACGGGAACGATTCACTTTGCCCCAGAAGAGATGCACGCACATGTGAATGACCGTTCCCATCATGCCATCGTTCGTTGTGCTTATATTCGATGTCCTTCGGTGCTATACGTTCAAGTGCCTGCTGCAGGTCATGGATAAGTCCGGGTTCATATTCCAGAGTTGTCACTGCCACAGTAGAACCTGCCGCAAAAACAGTAACGATCCCATTATTAATTCCGGATCCGCTCACAGACCTTATGACATCGTCAGTGATATCGATGATCTCGGAATTACCTTTTGTATCATATTCCAGATATCTTGTAAGAACCGGCATAATATTGATCTGCTTAGTCAATACGTGTTATTTTGATACCAGCAAGAGATACAGCCAGTACGAACAACATGAGAGCTGCCGTAAAACCATACCCCTGTGGCTCTATTTCAGCAAGGTGCACGAATATAAGCATTACAATAAACATGAGTACTGAACCTATGCTCAGAATGATCTCCATTGTTTTCTTGTTCATCACACCCTACATTACATCAGTAATACATCAATTTAACGCCGCCTTAAGAGAACAACATTTTAAAAGATGCCAATATTATCTAAACAAAAGGACATAATAGGGTTATGATATGACAGAATTTGAAAGGGAACTTGTACAGTCGTTCAATGCTTTTTTTGAAAAGAATAACGTAAGGGGGATAGCGCATCGTCTCAAACAGCACCGCTTCACACCGCAGTTTCTGGATGTCCTGGTAGACTCTCTTAACCCGGACTACTATATGGGCATCGAATGCAAAAGCATATCAGTTGAAAAAGGTGCTAATGCACTTTATTTTACCCAGCATTTCACAGTAGATAAGAAAGGTTCGCACCAGATAGACCGCATATCCGACTTCCTGAGAAGATCCGGGCGTAACGGATTTCTGGCGGTTGAACTGAGAATGGGTGCCGGGTGTGCAAGGAAAGCACATATTATCCCATGGGATGACCTTTACAGCAGGTTCCATGACGAATCGTCGCTCAAATACACGGTCAAAGAGATACAAACATACCCACCCATCGAACGCAAGAGCGGGCATTACCTTATAGAACCTGTAAAATGGAGAGCTGGAAAAAGGATCATTGAATGATAGATCTTACTGGAGTATATAAATGATTGAAAGAATCCAACAGATCAGATCAAAAGCTTTGAACTGTTCATCTGAAATACACAAGTATGATTCTGTATATGTTGTATCACACATAGATGCTGACGGTCTTACATCAGCCGGGATCATTGGCAAAGCTCTTGAAAGGGCAGGTATCGACCATTCCATCCATTTTGTCAAGCAACTGGATGAAGTTGAAATTGAGGCTATAGCCAACCAGAATCCGGAACTTGCGATCTTCACGGACCTTGGGAGCGGCATGATAGAGTCCCTCAACTCACACGGCATAAATTCGATAATATCAGACCATCACCAACCAAGGGGAGAACTGGAACATCACTTAAACCCCCATCTTTTCGGCTTCAATGGATCATACGAGCTCAGTGGCTCCGGAATGACCTACATGCTTGCGAATGCCCTTGGAGATAACAGGGACCTTGCCGACCTTGCCATAGTCGGAGCCATAGGGGACCTCCAGCATTTGAAAAAAGGACACCTCACAGGAATTAATCGCTACATTCTCGAAGAGGGCGTAAAGGAAGGCAGCCTGCATTACGAGAAGGACATAATGCTCTTTGGAAAACAAACGCGTCCTGTCTTTAAATTACTCCAGTTCGCATCCGACCCATACCTTCCCGGACTTACCGGAAATGAAGATGCATGCATTGGGTTCCTGCATGATCTCGGAATACGCTTCAGCGGAGATGAACGCTGGAGAAGATGGATCGATCTTGAGCAAAATGATAAGCAGAAAGTGGTCTCAGCACTTGTGCAATACTGCCTTCGTTCAGGTTTGCCACCATACAAGATAGAGAGGCTTATCGGAGAGGTCTACCTGCTCATGAAAGAGAAGGAAGGCACAGAAATGAGAGATGCTTCGGAATATTCCACTTTGCTCAATGCCACAGCACGCTACGGACATGCGGACATTGGCCTGGCAGTCTGCATGGGCGATCGTGGCAAAGCTTATGAATCCGCCCGCCAGCTGTTGAGCGAGCACCGGCAGAACCTTGTGAACGGACTCATGTTCGTCAAGGAGAACGGCATCACAGAACTCAACAACCTCCAGTATTTCGATGCAGGTTCCAATATCATGGAGACCATTGTTGGCATCATTGCAGGAATGAGCACATCCATCGTCGGAAACCGTTCCCTTCCGATAATAGCCTTTGCAGATTCGAAGGAAGGTGTCAAGGTCTCAGCCCGCGGAACACAGGACCTGATCAGGAAAGGACTCAACCTGTCTGAAGCTATGGCAGTGACAACAGCAGAGATCGGAGGCGCAGGAGGAGGTCACGATATCGCAGCAGGCGCCACCATACCATTCAATGTAAAAGAAGAGTTCCTGCAAAAGCTCGATTCTGTTATTGGTGAACAATTGCGCAAAAAGTGATCAGACAAAATCATCGACGTGTTTCATCTCATCTATGTCTATCAAAGTTGACATCGCGTTCGTGCGAACCTCAAAGCCCTGCTCCTTTGCCATTGCCATGGGGTTGGTCCCGCCAATGACAACAACACCGAGATGATCCCGCTCCACCGGCACATCAAGCACGCGGGAGTTTGGCTCCCCAACTTCCATAATTCCACTGATACCTGCATCCAGCATATCGGAGAGAATATGATCCAGATCATCCCTTGCGACCAATGGTGCTTCACGAAGGTTGGCAAGGATCTTTCCCGAGCCTGTTCTTAGCATCTGGGTTACAGAGGTGATATCCTGCGACATCAGGACCTCAAGAGGGTCGATGGTTGTGCTCACATAGGTCACAACATCAGTAAACCTCACCGGGTGCCCGTTCTTTATCTGTACGACCCCGCCAAGTTTAGGGTTGATCATCACACCACCTTTTAAGAGCACACCATCGATAGTGATACTGCAAACGGTAGCAATGCCCACATCGCCCCTGGAGATCCTGAAATTGCCAATACTCTCTCCCCCTTTGATGATCTTGAGGAAAGGACTGACCGACAATCCGCTCCGGATAGCCAGTGCGTATACATCGAGAATCGATTCAAGATCTTCTTCCTTAATGAGAGACAGATTGACTATAACATCACCTGCCATTGCAACCGGGTCGAATGTGGTCCTGAACATAAGGTCTTCAATACGCGACGAAGTGAACTGGACACGATGTGGTTTATTGATCATAGAGACACCTTGTCATTTCCATAAAGTAAGGAAATTACCCTATTATAGTTTTGTGTATCCCAAACACTTCTACGAGATTTGAAACTATTGTTCTCAAATAGTAACAATGCTCTCAAATAGTAACAATGCTCTCAAATACGCCAACAAAGTCCTGTGGCTGTTTCAGGAACCGCAGTTTTTCGGTGTCGTTTACGAGTTCATACATATCCCTGCCACATTCAAGACCAAATTCCGGAATGTCTACTGGAGTGATATATCTTAGCTCAGGAAGATCCTCATACCGAGGATTCCTGACAAAACCTTTATCCAGCAGATAATATGCACCACCTTCCATGTCCCTGAATGGTACATAACTGGAATCAAAGTCACAACATACCCAATTAGCCATCTTTAGAGGTTCATCGGATGCATTTATGGTCACATGACCATAATCCGGAGGAATGAGTGCAATATCCCCTGCTTTTGCCTTTATTACAACAACATCGAGAATATCATCGACTTTATGTTTCTGCAAAAGGTAGGTTGCCTCCCCTTCAAGCACCTGATATACCTCAGGATAGGATATTTCCTCACCCGGAACGTTCGGATGATAGTGACCTGCGGTCTTGACAAATTCGCGCCCCATCATTCCCGGAGGAATTACCGTAATGTCATAACGCAGGTGCTGCTTGTTGATAGTTTTAAGTTCGGCCTCGGACATGGAAAGATGCCTGAACATATAATAGAGTTCGAAGTCATCTACTGAATCGAACCATTCCCTGTCACAGACGACCTCTTTCATATCATGAAGCATCCTGATACCAGGTTCCCTTTCAACCCCACCAAATTCAATAGTATAAACCATATTTAGTACCCTCCTCTAAAACAGACCGGACCCCACCGGTCAACTGATAATGATAATAACCAAAATACGTGTTTAAGATGCCCCTAATACATATTAAATTTAACTCATCACAATAATAAAAATTGGACATTATTAGCATTGATCCTTTGAGATAGGCAAAACAACAAGCTTAAAAGTACATGAAGGACTATACAATGGGACATGGAGAGGGATATCAGAATACTGCATACTGCTGACACACATATTGGATACCGACAGTACCATAGTGAAGTGCGCAGGCAGGATTTCATTGATGCTTTTTCCAGGGTCATCGACGATGCCGTTGAGATGAAGATGGATGCTGTTATCCATGCTGGCGACCTCTTTGATTCAAGGAACCCGACACTTGAGGACATCCTTGACACGATCAATATACTCTCAAAGCTAAAGCCATACAATATCCCGTTCCTTTCAATAGTGGGAAACCACGAGAGCAAGCAGCATACCCAATGGCTAGACCTGTTCGAGAGCATGGAGATCGCCATACGACTTGGGACCGATCCATACAGGATAGGAGATGTTGCCATCTACGGAATAGACAATGTCCCAAGATCGAAGATACCACTTTTTGATTATTCGAAATTCACAGATGAGAACTGTGGAGAATGCAATATTGTAGTAATGCACCAGCTGATGTCCCCATTCCCCTTTGGCGAGTGGGATTGCGAGGAGGTCATCAAAGGACTTCCTTTTGACGTACATGCCATCCTGCTTGGAGATTACCACAAAAATGAAAAGACCAGGGTCGACCAGACCTGGGTGACCTATTGCGGCAGCACAGAACGTAACAGTGCAGCCGAAAGCGATGCCCGCACGTATAACATTATTACGATAAATGATAATGGCATCGACATCGGCAGACGTAACATCCTCACCCGCGAGTTCCTGTTCATTCCGGTTGAGCTCCGGGACAGGGATACTGCCTATGAGCTGATCATCAATACCATCAAAGAACATGATGTTTCTGAAAAGGTTGTCTTTGTGGACATTTCAGGAAACCCGGAAGTTGCCATATCCTACAATGAGATAGAGGAGTTCCTTGCGAGCCAGAATGCCCTTGTCACCCGGATCAGGGACATGAGACGCGGGGAAGATATCCTGGAAGAGAAAACTGTGGAGGTTTCCTTTTCGGACCCTGATGAGGCAGTTAAAAGAGAGATCCGGAAAATGACACTTACCAGCGGCGGCATCATGATCGATGAGATCGTAAGGGATCCGGACGTTCCAAAGACAAAGGTTGACCTTGAAGCTGAAACGCGAATCGGGAACCTGCTTTCAAGCATTGATTTCATGCAGCCGGGAACCTACGTGATCCCAAAGAATACAGAAACCGACGCTGATACGGAAACTGGAACCCCAGTCGATGAAATTTATGCCCTCGAATCTGTTAATGATCAGAAGGTCGCAGAAAATACTGACGAATATAATGCAAGCACTGGAACTGAAAAGAGTACTGCCCCAGAAGACATTATTAGCCAGGATGAAGCCGAGCCATCAAGAACATGTGAAGAAACAGAAGAAGAACTATCCGAACCACCGGGGAACAGTGCTCCAACGAAAAAGGAAGTTGAAGCCCCGAAGCCAAAGCAATACAATCTGGGGGACTACCTGTGAAACTGAAAAGGGTACGTATCGAGAACATCAGGAGCTACAAGGACCTTGACATAAGCTTCGAGGATGGTGTCACCGTGGTATCCGGTGTGAACGGGAGCGGAAAATCCAGCCTGCTGGAAGCATGTTTTACAGGACTTTTTGGTAGCCGTACCCTTTCAAAGGAATTCGTGCTCTCCGACCTTATCCGCAAGGGTGCCACAAAGGCATCCATAATAGTTGATTTTGATAACAAAGGGCATGAATACAACATTGAGCAGGGGTACAAGGTAAATCCCAAAACCGGAAGTGCATCTAACAACAAGTCGGTCTTCAAGATCGACGGGGATATCATGGTCGATCAGGCCAGCCAGACCTATGAAGCTGTAAAAGCACTCCTGAAGATGGACGAGGAATCTTACAAGAACTGCGTGTACATCCGGCAGGGAGAGATCGATGTACTGATCAACGCAAAGACAAAGGACCGACAGCGTATGATCGATGACCTGCTTCAGATAGGGAAACTGGAAGAGTACAGGGAGCGTGCAAGTAGTGCAAGGAAAGGAGTGGGAAGGCACCAGAGAGAAACAGATGCGCGCATCAAGGACAATGTTGCAGATATCGAACAAATTGAAACCTTGGACCCATATCAGGTGCTTAACACTGTCAAAACTGAGATGAATGAGACCGGAGCGAAAATTTCTGATCTTGATGCAAAGAAAGAGCGTGCCAGAGGAATTGTGGAATCCATTGAAGAGAGGATAAGCAAATACACAGAAACCCAGGAGCAAAAGAAAGCGATCGATGTTGAGATAAGGGGCTTCAAGTCAAAGGTAACGGTAACATACAGCGAAATGGAAAAGGGCAGGAACCTTGTGAGTTCCGGCAGGCAGGAAGTCCAGCAGCTTCAAAGTGCAAATGCCGACCTTTCTACGCGGATAAATATCCCTGCTGACGCTGATATTGAGAATTATGCCGTATCCATCGAAAAAGAAGAAGTCAGTGCCCGGGATGTGGTCAGCAGTATTGTCAAAAAGAGAGAGCTGGCACAAAGCAATGAGCGATCACAGAATGAATTCCTGCTTAACCTGAATGAACAGGTGAAGAAGACTTCCGTTGCCATACAGAATAAGGAAGCTAAGATCAAAAGCATTCAGGAAGATATTGAAAGACTTTCTGCAGACAGCAGGAAACTGGATGATGAGAACGAGAACAGATCAAAAGAAGCCTCAGAACTTGGATTCCCTGCTGATAAGCTCGAAAATATAGATGATATTGCTGAACTTCTGAGCATGAAGCAAAAACAGCTTCATGGAAAAGAAAGGGAAAGGTTTGCCACCCTTACAGAACTTGAAAAGAGGGTGAAGAAAGCTAAGGAGCTACTGGAGAAGGGATTATGCCCCACTTGCGGGCAGGACCTTAAAGGCTCAAAGATATGCGAAGAAACAGCAGAGGATGAAGAACAAAAAGCCGGTCTGTTGAACGAGCTCCAGAGCATACGTTCCGAACAGGCAGATGTGGAAACAAAAGTGGAACGTGTCAGGAATGCAAAAGAAATTGCAAAAAGGATCGCAGAGAACGATCACCTGACCCAGATAAAGAAGAAAGACATCGCTGCCAATGAGAAACTGATCGAAGAGAACCACATATCCATCAGGGAAGAGAAGGAGAAGGAAAGTGGTCTTAAAGAGCAGATCAGTGAGATCACGATATCGATCAGGAAGATCAAAGAGGATATTGTCACTCTGGGAAAAGATGAAACTGCTGCGATGAATTCTCACAAAGTTGTAAAAGATAAGCTCGATATTGCAAGAAAGATACGAGCTAACCAGCTTGAGATCAGGAAAGTCCAGAACGATATGCAGCGATCGCAGGATAGGATAAATAACGGGCTGGAAAAGGTCGGACTGTTCGAAGAGCAGATAAAGGACCGGAAGCAACGTCTTGACCAGCTCGAAAAGGTACTTGGTGATGTCGATATAGACAAGCTCCGAACCGAAAAGATGCAGTACGATAGTGCATACAAAGGTATCGTTTCCGAACTGGAGAAGTTTAACCTGAGGATAAAGGAACTTCATAAGGAAGTGGGGCGCGTCGAAGGTGAGATCAAGAGGCTTAATGAGCTTAAGCAAAAGCACAGGATGCTTACCAATAAAAAGGAGTTCCTCGCAGCCGTCTACAATGATGCGGAAGAGCTTGAGACCATGTACATTCGCCTGCGTGCTGAACTGCGTGCAAAGAACATTGATGCGCTTGACAGGTTACTCAATGAGATATTCTCTTTCATGTACACCAACAATGCATACTCGCACATCAAGCTTGATCAGGAGTACAATCTTACCATCTATGAAAAGGATGGCACTGCCCTTGAACCTAAATTGTTAAGTGGAGGAGAAAGAGCGATATTCAACCTTGTGCTAAGGTGTGCCATCTATCGTTTATTATCACATTCGCCCGGAACTACAGGCAGTTCTGAGCTCCCTCCCCTGATACTGGACGAGCCCACTGTTTTCCTTGATCGCGGACACGTCCATCAGCTGATAAAACTTATTGACATGATGCGGGACGTCGGGGTTGGTCAGATCCTGATAGTATCACATGATGAGTCACTGATCGATTCTGCAGACCATGTGTTCGTAGTTGAGAAAGATCCCATCACGAACAGTTCTTCCATTTCTGCAAAATGAACATCTACAGAGAAAATTGCGACCATAAGATATATTATAGCTTTTATCATTATTACTGGACAGGATAAGGGTTTGATATTAAGAGGGATCGAAAGGTTTGTGAGGTATTGAATGAGCTCCGAGAACAGGGACTTTGTCATAGAAAGGCTTGAACGAAAGCTGACTGAAAAGGAAGAAGAGATAGAGACGATCAGCACTAAACTTCGTGATTCGATCATGCGGGAACTTCGCGAGAACCTGAAGAATGACCTTGACATCAACAACCGTCTTATCAAGATCGAGCAGAAGGTCCAGGAGCTTTCAAGCAATTTAAGTGGTGTTATGGACGAGTTACTTGACCAGAAATCACAGCTCAGGTCCATGAGCACAGCCATTCCAAAAGAAAACCCGGAACCATTTAAAGTAACGGCAACACAAGATCCTTTCAACCCCCCTGCACCAAAGCCTGCAGAGGTTTCCGGGAATAAAGGTCAGCTTGCAGATACCCTGTTCGGTCAGAAAAAAGCTGCACCAACCACAATTCCGGAAAGGACCATACCTGAGCCACCAGTACCAAAGATGACACCCCCTGGGTCAAAACCATCTTCAGGATCACAGTGGAGCAAACTGGTAAACCCGAACGAGGTCAATATGGAGATCAGGGAGATAAGGACCGAAGAACCTGCACAGGAGAAAATAAGGGACATACCATCCGAATACATTGTAGCAGATGGGATCGATGCACCCCGGGACAGCAATTATTCAAGGCGTCCGGAAAATGAATGTGAATATATCGTTGCGGAGGAAGGCAAACCTTCACGTACTCGCTCAGAAACAGAGTATGAGACCGTAGAAGACCGTAATGATGAAGATACTGTGGTCACAACGACCCGCAAGAAACCTTTTTAACTCGATGACAGAGGAATCACGTGTACATCAAGGAAATTGAATTTACAAACTTCAAGTCTTTTGGGAAAAAAGTTAAAATACCATTCTTTGATGATTTTACCACCATATCGGGACCTAATGGAACCGGAAAATCCAATATCATCGACGGGATACTTTTTGTGCTCGGACTTTCCAGCTCACGTACCCTGAGGGCTGAAAAGCTGACAGACCTTATTTACAATGGAGATAAGGCAAAAAAACCTGATTTTGCACAGGTCACAATAAAGTTCGATAATGCTGACCGTGAGATGCCTGTGGACGAGGAAGAGATCACTATCAGCAGGAAGATCAGGGAAACCGAGAACGGATATTATAGTTATTTCTATTTCAACGGTAAGGCGGTCAGCCTTACAGACATCCATACCCATCTGGCAAAGGCACGTGTGACCCCTGAAGGGTATAATGTGGTCATGCAGGGTGATGTCACCCGTATCATCACTATGACAGCAGGCGAGCGCCGCAAGATCATCGATGAGATCGCCGGTGTTGCTGAATTCGACAACAAGAGAGATCGAGCTATGAACGAGCTGGAGATCGTCAGGGAGCGTGTCGAAAGGGCTGACATATTAATAGAAGAAGTTGAGAAGCAGCTGGAGAAGCTCAAGGTCGAGCGCGACCAGGCTGTGAAATACCAAGGCCTCAAACAGGAGAAAATGAAGTTTGAAGGCTTCGTACTGCTTGCAAAGCTCAAGGATGCAAAAGTGGAGCTTGAGAATATCAGCGGGGACATCGGTGCAAAAAAGGAAGTCCGGGAGAAATTGCAGCAGTCTCTTAAGCAGAAGCAGGAAAAGCTGGAAGAACTTGAGAATGAGCTTAAGGAACTCACATCCGAGATCCAGAGGATGGGAGAGGACGAGCAGATCCAGGTCAAGAAGGACATAGAGGAGATCAAGGGAGATGTCTCAAGATGTGTCAACAGCATAGAACTTGCAGATAATGAGATCGAAGACATTGATTCCAGACGTAAGAAGGCATTCCTTGATATCGAGCAAACGAAGAACAGGGTCAATGAGATCGATTCAAAGCTGTCTGAGGAAACACTCCGCAAGGACAGTATCTTTTCAGAGATATCCGAAAGAAAGACCGAGAGGATGATCCTGCAAAGCAGGATAGCGGACGTGGATGAGAAGTTTGCCCAGACCAGGGATGAACTTACATCGTTCAAGAATGAACTGGAAAATTTCAGGAACGACAAGAGCGAGCTGATGCGACAGGAAGATCGCCTGCTTGACTCCCTGAGAAGAAGGTCAGCAGAAGTAAGGGATATCGAGAACGAAATCGAGGATGCAAAGGTAAAAGCAGAATCATCAGACAGCGATACAAAGTCTGCGCAATATGAGATAGAGAAAAATACCGAGCAGATAAATTCCCTGACGAAGGACCTTGATGACCTTGAAAGCAATCGTTTCCAGATAAAGACCGTAGTAACAGACCTTGAAGCCACACTCCGAAAACAACAGCAGGATTACGCAATGCTGGAAGCGCGTGTCCGGGCGGCAGAGGATACAAGTAATTATTCCAGAGCTGTGGATATGATAATTGCCGAGAAGAAACACCACGGACTTCCCGGCATCTACGGTACTATAGCCGAACTTGGAAGCGTGGACCAGAAATATTCCACGGCCCTTGGCGTTGCAGCCGGCGGACGTATGCAGGCGATCGTGGTCGAAACAGACCAGGACGCATCGCGCGGGATACAGTTCCTGAAACAGCAGCGAGGAGGACGTGCAACCTTCCTGCCACTTAACAAGATGGAAGCAAGGCGGCCTTACAAGGACCTTTCTGACCGCAAGGGTGTCATCGGCTATGCCATTGACCTGATCGACTTTGATCCAAGGTTCGAGGCTGCATACTGGTACGTCTTCCGGGACACACTTATTGTTGATACGCTTGAAAATGCACGCCGGCTCATCGGCGGCCTTCGCATGGTAACACTTGAGGGAGAGGTCATTGAAAAGAGCGGTGCTATGACCGGCGGATCGATGCAAAGGAAGTCAGGACTCTCATTTGCAGCTTCCGAAAAGGACAAGCTCATTAAGATCGCTGAGAAGCTTACCGAATTTGAGTCAAGGCGCAATACTGCCATCAAGAAACTGGACAGCGTAGAGGGACATATTGCGGATATAAACCGTGAGATCCATGAGCTGGAGAAGGAGATCTCAAAGAAAGAAATGATCTTTGAGGAGATAGGCAGCAGGGCAGAGCGCCTCAGCCAGCTTATTGAGGCAAAGAACGTCGAGCTGACACAGATAGAAGAACAGCGTTTGAAACTCCGCGAAGAAATGGAACTTGTCGTTGCCCAAAAGAATGAGAAGGACGAGAAATCCGGGGAACTGGAAGAGAAGATCGCTGTTATTGAGGAGAAGCTTTCCGAATCAGAGATACCAGAACTTAACAGACAGGCTGAACGCATCGATGAAGAGATGCGAAGGCTGGACGGGCGTATCCGTGACATTGAAGCTGATATCAATGCCCTGAACCTTGACCGCGAGTATGCTTCATCCAGGATCGAAGACAGTCGCCAGCTTGTCAAGGAGATGGATGAAAAGAGATCGAGCCACCGTGAACGTGTGGACGGCTTTAAAGCGAAGATAACCGAGCTGGAAGCCACTCTTAAGAACAAGCAGCAGCGTGAACAGGAACTTACGGACGAACTTAAGGAGATGCAGCAAAAGCGTGCCATTAAGCAGACCGAGTATAACGCTGCGGAAAAGGATCATTTGGCCACCAGATCAAGACTGGACGATGCTGACAAGTCTATGATGGCACTGGAAGCCACACTTAGTGCCCTTGTTGACCAGACAAAGGACCTGAAGGAAGAACTGGAAAGGCGCGGTATCGAAGAGGTCGAAGATGTGCCCAACTACGAAACCGTCAGCACAAGGATAGCATCCATAGAAAAAGCCATGGAACGCCTGGAACCTGTGAACATGAGGGCCATTGATGAGTACGACGAGGTTGATGCAAGGGTTGTAGACCTTAAGACCAGAAGAGCCATTCTCTTCAATGAAAGGGAGCAGATCCTCGACCGTATCGACCAGTATGAGACCCTGAAGAAAGATGCTTTCATGGAAACATTCAACGGCATCAATGAGCCTTTCAAAGAGATATTCAACGAGCTTTCCGATGGTAGCGGAGAACTTGTACTTGATGATCATGAAGATCCTTTCAATGGAGGATTGACGCTTCGGGCACAGCCAAAAGAGAAAACGCTCCAGCGTCTGGAAGCGATGTCCGGTGGAGAGAAAAGTCTTACCGCCCTGGCTTTCGTGTTCGCCATCCAGCAATACCGCCCGGCTCCTTTCTATGCATTTGACGAGATCGATATGTTCCTTGACGGTGCAAATGCGGACAGGGTCGCCCAGCGTGTGAAGAAGGCCGGAACAAAAGCACAGTTCATTGTAGTATCCCTGCGTAAACCGATGATCGAAGCGGCTGAACGTACCATTGGCGTCACCATGCAGGAGAACAATATCACGAGCATTACGGGTGTGAAATTACGTTGAACGAACTTTCTGAAGGTATGGAGGAAAGCGAGAGCAACACCCAGGAAATCACTAACATCCCAGGCAGCTCTGTTGACCCGGAATTCCTGGAAACACTACGCACTCTCGGTGTTGATGAGTCGCTGATAGAGTTCTCAGATGATGTGCTCTGCGAACCTGTGGAGATCTTCGTCAAGCTTGCCAAGGACGGGGACATCAACCCATGGGATATAGATATCGTGCAGGCTACAGACAAGTTCCTTGCATATATTGAAGATATGAAGCTGATGGACCTGAGAATATCAGGCAGGACGCTTTTGTATGCAGCCATACTCCTCAGGATGAAATCAACCGGTATCGTTCAGGAAGAAGAGGAAGAAGATGAGGATTTCCTGGACGATGAGATGGATTTCTATGAAATTGAAGAATACCCGGTCCCAAAACTGCCCATTCGCCGTACTGCGACCCGACCCGTAACTCTCCAGGAGCTTATTACAGAACTTAAAAAGGCAGAAAGGGTCGAGACCAGAAGAAAGGACAGAAGAATACGCCATCGTATCGAGGTAATGGACAGGGCGACCACCGAAGATGTACTTGGTATCGCGCATGAGGAAGATATCCGGGGCAGGGTAGATACCCTTTATGAGTACCTTGAAGAGCTGTTCAGGGATCGCGAAGAAGTTATGTTCTCGGACCTGATCGAGAACTCCAACAGCCGCTCTGAAAAGATGATGACATACATTTCATTGCTGTTCCTTGCATCTGAAAAGAGAGTATGGCTATCACAGGAAGAGCTTTTTGGTGAGCTATATGTCCATCAGGGTTGCGAGATCGAATGACATTTTGAAGAGGAAAGATATGAACGACAAGGAGATCATAGAAGCCGTACTTTTTGCGGCAGGGGGAGCTGTTGACACCCAGACGCTCGCAAAGGTCGTTAACAGATCAGCAAAGACCATCACACCCGTTATCCAGACCCTTATGGAAGAGTATTCAACAAGGGATTCCGGGATGGAGATCATTGACCTTGGCGGACGCTATGTGATGCAGGTCAAACCAAAATATACTGACCTTGTAAGCCCGGTAGCTCCAAAAGAATTGAGAGCCCCGATCCTTCGTACGCTTTCCATGATAGCTTACCATCAGCCTGTGGTACAATCAGAGCTTGTGGACATGAGAGGCAATTCAACATACGACCATATACGTGAGCTTAAAGAGAGAGGATTTATCGAAGCAGTGCCTCACGGAAGAACAAAACTTCTCCAGACAACGCCACTTTTCGCAGATTACTTCGGACTTAGCTCCAACGATCCGGAATCCATAAAGAAAAGGATAGTTGAACTTTCCCGCCAGCAGAGCGGAAATGAGGGACTTGACAGGTGGCTTGGAAGGAAGTTCGTGGGCATCACACCCATGTACCGGTCACTTGCTGATCTTTGCGGGATCAAGGATTACAGGGTCATTAATGCCTATAACCCTACAGAGGAAGAACTTGAAAGCCTTGCTGACGTATTTAAGCTGGTAGTCTCCAGAGGCTATGAGGAAAAGGTCAGCAAATTTTACGATGGCGAGATCATCGAGGTCAGGTCCACCACCTTTGGCGACATAATCGATGCCATAAACGCACTTGAGAGCGTTGCTGATCCTGAAAAATCAAAGGAGAACATCGAGCTGATAACGGATCTGCGGGACAGGTATGTGTCAAAGGCGCTGGTCATCAGCAAGAAGGTGAAACCTGCAACAGATATGATCGCACGTATCGTCAGCGACCTGAGGCTTGGGGTTTCTGCTGAAGGTTGTGTCATAGCTCCCGATTATGGCACCTCCGGTGAGGGAGTGAACATCTCCGAGGGAGCCGACATCCTTGTCCCGACACACTCTAAAGTGGACGGGGACATTGTGGACAGGGTCTGCAGGAAATATGATGCTATCATAGATGGCCTGAAAAATCTTGAAAAATAACACTTTTTAAATGGCATTTAAATAGATATATAAGGAGAAGGGTATAAGTTTATATACGGTATTGGCAAATATACCCATCCTTAAATACTGAGGATCAAAGAATATGACGGAATATAATATCAAGATAGAGAACGTGGTTGCGTCAACCAAACTTGCTGAAGAATTCGACCTTGTAAAGATAGAAGCGGAATTCGAAGGCGCAGAATACAATAAGAAGAAGTTCCCGGGACTTGTATATCGCGTTACCGATCCAAAAGCCGCATTCCTTGTATTCACATCCGGAAAAGTGGTATGCACCGGTGCAAAGAACGTCGCGGATGTACACACAGTCATCGGAAACCTGGCAAAAAAGCTCAATGGAATCGGAATCGAGACCATTACTGACCCGGAGATAACCGTACAGAACATTGTTGCTTCAGCTGACCTTAAAGCAGTGCTTAACCTTAATGCAATTGCTATCGGACTCGGTCTTGAGAACATCGAATACGAGCCAGAACAATTCCCCGGACTTGTTTACAGGATCGCTGAGCCAAAGGTTGTCGTACTTATCTTCAGTTCCGGAAAACTTGTGGTCACAGGTGGAAAGTCACCTGAGAACTGCGAGGAAGGAGTAGAAGTCGTAAGACAGCAGCTTGACAATATGGGACTTTTGTAAATGGATATTCAGATCCCCCTGGACAAGAACGATGTTTGTATCCTCATTCCCGCACTGAATGAGGAAGCAACAATAAAGCAGCTCATCGAGGATTTCCAGGCAGAAGGATTTGAGAACATCCTTGTCATCGATGGACACAGCCATGATCGCACCCGCGAACTTGCTGAAGAGAGCGGTGCAAGGGTCGTAGTCCAGGAAGGAAAAGGCAAGGGCCAGGCAGTTCAGGAAGCTTTCCAGCTTATCGAGGACCCCTACACCGTCATGATCGACGGTGATGGAACCTACCTTGCAAGCGATATTTATACGGTTCTGGGACCGCTTCTTGAAGGACGTGCTGACCAGACGATCGGCAACAGATTTGCAAACTATGAGCCGGAAGCATTTACAAAATTGAACCTGACAGGCAATAAAGTGCTTAACAAGCTTTTTGGCCTGGCATATGGCATCTGGCTGGAAGATATCCTTACAGGATACCGCGGTTTCACACGTAAAGTGATCAAGGGCCTTAATCTCAACGAGATGGGATTTGAGATCGAGACAGAGATCACTGTTGAGAGTGTTAAGAACGAGATGAAGGTCGAGGTCGTACCCATCACATACGTCTCGAGGCATTCAGCAGCAGCCACCAAGCTCAACCCATTCAGAGATGGGATCAAGATCGGAAAAACGATCATCAGGATGGCAAGATTGCACAACCCGATGTTCTATTTTGGGATATTCGGCACGATACTGACGCTATCAGGTATCGGCGTGGGACTTTATGTGATTAATGAGTGGTTAAGCGGAGTTACCCGCATACCAATGACAATACTGACCGCCTTATTAATACTTACAGGCATACAGATGTTCATTTTCGGGATGTTGAGCGATCTTATAGTCTCACTCCACAGGGAAACTATGCGAATGTTGCGCAAGAACAACGAGCGTTAACCCTTCTACCAGACTAACTTTTTATAGTTATTTTTTGATAGCATACCAATGTTCTTTTGCTGAGAGCAACTTTTGAAGAGCTGCACTCAAGCAAACTTTATTTGCTTTGATTGCAAGCAAATCTTAATACTTTGAGATTGCCAAAACGTAGCCGGTATGCAAAAGCCCCAATTAAAAAAAGTAATGGCTAATAGATAGCGATTATGAGCTACTATTCCGCCCGATTGGTGGATGGTTATAATATGTGTTATTTGCAAGGAAATGCTTCAATTTTACTTTACATAAACTAAAGTTGATTTTTTGACAATGCTTATATAAAATACCTCCTTTTTTTAGTCAACTAATAACGAGGTTATAATAATGACAATAGTAGAAGATGCCAAAGCTGGTCAAATTACAGAACCAATGAAAGTTGTCGCAGAGGTCGAAGGTCTTGAGCCGGAATTCATCAGACGTGGAATCGCTGCAGGAAGGATTGTAATACCAACCTCCCCATACAGGGATGTTAAGTACTGTGGTATTGGTGAAGGATTGACCACAAAGGTCAATGCATCAATCGGTGCTTCCTCAGATATTGTCGACATCGACATGGAGATCAAAAAAGCAAAGGCTGCAGAAGCTGCTGGTGCAGACACACTTATGGAGCTTGGAACCGGTGGAGATTTCCTCGGAATCAGGAAAGCTGTCTGTGATGCGACATCACTTTCAGTTGGATCAGTTCCTTTATACCAGGCATTTATCACAGCTGCAAAGAGAGACGGTTCGATCATCCACATGACAGAAGATGACCTCTGGAACGCAACTGAAGAACAGGCAAAGCTTGGTACAAACTTCATGGCAATCCACACAGGTATCAACAACATCGTTCTCGACAGGCTCAAAGCACACGGTCGATATGGTGGTATCTGTTCACGTGGCGGTGCTTTCATGACAACATGGATGCTCCACAACGAGAAGGAAAACCCACTTTATTCTGACTTCGACTACCTCTGTGAGATCCTCAAGGAACACGAAGTTGTTCTCTCCACAGGTAATGGAATGCGCGCAGGTGCTATCCACGATGCTACTGACAGGGCACAGATACAGGAGCTCATCATCAACTCCGAGTGCGCACAGAAAGCACATGACAAGTACGGCCTTCAGGTCATTGTAGAAGGTCCAGGTCACGTACCACTCGATGAAGTAGAGATGAACGTCAAACTTATGAAGTCCATGAGCGGACACAAGCCATTCTACATGCTCGGTCCACTTGTAACAGATATCTCCCCGGGAAGAGATCACATCGTAACTGCTATCGGTGCAGCAACATCTGCATCACACGGCTGTGACTTCCTCTGCTACGTAACCCCTGCAGAGCACCTTGCACTTCCAAACATCGAGGATGTTATTGAGGGTGTCAAGACATCCAAGATCGCAGCACACGTCGGTGACATGGTCAGACTCGGAAAGCGCGACCAGGATCTTGCAATGGGCAGGGCACGCAGAGACCTTGACTGGGAGAAGATGTACAGTCTTGCACTCGACCCAGAACTTGCAAGAGAGATAAGAACTGGCAGATCCTCAGCAGATGAAGATGCATGCACAATGTGCGGTGACTTCTGTGCTGTGAAGATCGTCAACCAGAGCTTCGACCTTGCAAAGTAATGCCATTGGCATTACTTTAATCTTCTTTTTAAACGGTCACGATGTGACCTTTATACTTTCTTTACAACTCCAACTATTTTTACATCATTTTTTAGTTTAAATGCAGAAAGCTATAGCTATGCTTTGATGACTTTAATTAAAATATCAAAATAAAATAAGCGAATCACCATTCCATGTCAGAATGGTGCTAAACATCGAACTAGCAGAACGTACCCCCTGAAAAAATAAGATCAATAGGGGGTCTTAGTTACGTATGACAGGTCGATCTTTGAAACGTTGGCTTTCTGAACAAGGAGAATAGACTTCCCATAGTCAGGATTCTCATAATTGAAGATCAACCATGTGATCTCGTCTTCTTCTACTTCACGGCAATCCGTGATGTTATCATACCATATGATAGATGATGATGCACCGTCAAGTAAATAGAGATAACCTGACAGCTCGTGCCCCTCAGGCACATTTTTAATCATTTCAAGAATGGAATTAATCATCTTAGTAACACCCATTTTAACAAACCCTGAACGTATAAAATGATTTTGGTGAAAACAACCATGAATACGACATCGGCTTTAACTTTTTTAGAAGATTTGCCTGCCTGACGATCTCATATAAATAATGACTCATCGGACAAAAAAAATGGGAACTCCATTCCCGAGGCCCATGATATAACTTCATAGACAAAATTGTGAACCAGAACAAATGATCAGCAGATAGCAAACAAACTCATAAAATAGGACATTGGACCATTCTGTCCATCTTTTCCGATTTCTTACCTAACAGAAACCCTTAAATCCAGATTCACCATAAATCCCGATGGGAGACACATTAATGAAAAAAGCAATTATTGATACAAACAAAGGTCAGATCGTTCTGGAACTATTCGAAAAGGATGCACCAAAGACAGTTGCAAACTTTGAGAAGCTCATCAAACAGGGATTTTACAATGGCCTTACCTTCCACAGAGTAATACCAAACTTTGTCATCCAGGGAGGATGTCCAAAAGGAAACGGTTCAGGTGGACCCGGATACACCATTAAGTGCGAGATAAACCCTAAGAAGCATACAAAGGGTGCACTTTCCATGGCACATGCCGGAAAGAATACCGGAGGAAGCCAGTTCTTCATTACACATTCCCCACAGCCACACCTTGACGGAGCACACACTGTTTTCGGAAAGGTCATCGAGGGTATGGATGTGGTCAACAAGATCAAAGAAGACGATGTAATGACCAAATTAAGAGTGGAAGAGGAGTAAACTCCGACTCCATTCCCATCTTTTAACAACAGAAGGAAAATGGAAGCAATAAGAGGGCTGTTCACAGCATGCGGGTATGCATACCCGGTCATGAAGAAGCTAGCCCTGTTGTTGATCCTTGCCCTCGTACTACTATTAATAATAAAGTCTGTGATGTAACATGGATCAAAAGACATTCAACAAAGTCAGGGTCGCAGGACTTGTCGTCAACGAGATCGAGGACCTGGCACCAAAAATGTACCCATATGTAGAATTCGTAAAGAACGAAGATGAAAGCGAAGGCAAATACAGTGTAACCCCGCTCTCAGGAGAGGGACTGGAAATGCACGAAATGCTCCAGAACAAATACCAGAAATGGTATGCTTGCGTTCTGGAATTGCTAGAGCAGTATTATCCTGAAAAAGCCGAGGAATTCACACAAGCATATGAGAACGCTATCCCTTACGTCACTCTTGAATGCAAACCAAGAGTTCCAAACAGCTGCAAAATGCAGTTCGAATTCGTCAAGTACCTGACTGCCCAGAAAACAATACTTTCACATCTTTTCTCAAGGATCTCCACCATGGAGATCACAGAAAGCGAACCAGATACAATCGAGAGTGAAGATGTTGGAATTACAGGCGGGGAGATCCCACTGGAAATGAAGGCTTTGCTTTTCAAACAGGCCATCAAACCGGTCCTTGATGAAGAGATTCAAAAATTCAGGGACAAACTGGTTCAGGAGAAGTGCGAACTCCGCGAGGTCACAGATCTTTCCGAAGACATAATCGCCTCTGATGCTGCAGACATAGAGCAGATAAAAACCAAATGTACCAGTCTTCAGCAGACCTGCCGTAAAGATACCTTGTGCACAGAAAACATAAAGCAACTGGCAACACTATTCAATATAATAAGCAGACTATGAGTTCTGCTTTTTATAATATTTTAGTATAGCATCTCAAAGGATGGAGGAAAGCAGATGAAAATTATAAAGTGCAGGGACCTTGGATTCAATTGTGATTTCATGGCAACAGGTGCTGCATCTGAATCTGATGATGTGAAACAAAAAATGATGGATCACATAACTGAAAATCATCTCTTAGAGAAAGAGATGTCAAAAGAAGACCTTGAAGAGATAGCCTCACGTATCGACATTCTGCTGAGCAGAGGTTGCGGCTGCGGAGCCCTTTAAGTTAAGCCCCGCATAATATTGCAACACAATGTTATAATTTGCAGTTCTTGCAATTGGAAAGGCCGCAGATCTTATTCTCGAACTTCCATTCGAGACCCCACTTCTTAATGGATTGAATGATCTGTATGAACTCTTCCCCGCTTCTGGTCAGAGAATAAGTGTGTATAACAGGGTCCTTTGAATCATCAAGCGTCTTCTTCACAAGACCTTCCTGCTCCAGTTCCTTGAGCCTTATTGAAAGGGTCTTCGGAGTAATGGTCTGTAACTTCTTCTTAAGTTCGTTGAACCTTTTTTCCTCGTTGTTGCCCTTGTAAAGCTCCAGCAATATGCACAAAGTCCATCTCTTGCCAATTATATCGATCGTTTTGTAGATGGTACAATCTTTCATAGTATCAGGAAAGAAACTGGCATTATATATAGAAGTATCCCAAATATACTGGATAACGAAAAGATAACAATTTTTGGAGGAGAGTACTAAATGACAAAGGACATACCTGAAAAGGGAGCAATTATTCAGAGGGACAAGGAAACATTCGCGATCGCACCACATATCGCCGGAGGTATTGCATCACCGGACCTACTCAGGAAGATAGCTGATGTGTCTGAGAAATATGGCGCAGCTGCAATTAAGATCACGTCTGCCCAGAGAATGGCCATCGTGGGTCTCAAAGAAGAAGACCTTGACAATGTATGGGAAGAACTTGAAATGAAGCCAGCCGCTGCGATCGGCCTCTGTGTCAGGAGCGTTAAGATATGTCCGGGAACCACATTCTGTAAACGTGGACAGCAGGACTCTGTCGGACTTGGCCTCAAGCTTGATGAGATATACCATGGAATGGAACTGCCATCAAAGCTCAAGATCGGTGTATCGGGCTGTATGAACTCCTGTGCTGAGAACGCCATCAAGGACATCGGTATCATGGGCACACCTAAAGGATTCACCGTTATGGTCGGTGGCAGTGCCGGACTCAGACCACGTCTTGCAGAGGTCATTGCAGAGGAGCTCGATGAGGAAGAGGTTCTTGCTCTTGTTGACAAGATCATCACATACTACAAGACCCACACAAAGAAACACAGGCTTGGAAGGATCATTGACGACATCGGACTTGACACCTTCAAGAAAGAAGTCGGTCTTTGAGCAAACGATTATTACGACCGCCAGGGTTCTTTTCAAGAACCCTGACATCCCCGTGCATCGCTTACGAACACGATCTACAGGGTGATCCGGACAAAGGACCCTGCTTATTTTCCTGATGAATATAGAGGAGACCATGCAGATCAGCTTTTATTATACCGGAGAGTTCGGAAGGAAGGTTATCGGCAATGTGGTGAATTCCAGCACATTCTGCACATCCTGCGGAGAACTTTGTGACCATTGCAGAGAGAAAAAGAGATCGTATGCTGACCGGATCGTTGACATATACGAGTTCCCGGCCGACCTGCCACAATTCATCGAAGAGCCTGAAGAATACCTGCCTGAGAATATGGGCAAATGTGATCTGCTGATCGCCATAGACCTTCATCCGGACATTCTTTCCGTCCTACCGAAGATGGCGGAGATGTCAGGTGCAAAGGCTGTTATCGCACCCATAGAAGTTCCGAAACTTGCACCTGCCGGACTTGTCCAGCAAATAAAGGAAAGCCTTGAAGCAGAGGGAACAGACTGTGAGTTCCCAAAACCATTCTGCTCACTTGTAAAGACAGGAAAGACACTGATCGATGAATTTGTAGATATGGGATTTGGCAGGCCTCTGCTTGCCATAGAGGTAGACAAAGAAAGGAACATATTCACACATGCAAAGGTCCTGAGGGACGCTCCATGCGGATCCACATGGTATGTCGCTAAAAAACTTGGCTGGACGGATACCGAAGTCTACAAGGAGACCGTATCCGGAGCACACCACGCATACCCATGTACTGCAAGTATGGACAAGGACCCGCAACTGAAAGATACAATCCTGCATGAAGCCGGATACATAATCAGGAAAAGCGTTGAAGAAGCAGCCCATATTAAAAATAAAAAAGAAGAAGTTCCGTCTGAAGATGAAAAATGAGGTGAGAACATTACTGAAGATAACCCTTTGAAGATAGCTGTTCTCAGATGCGATATCGTATCCGAGGCCTGCCCGGGAACAGGATGCTTTAAAGCTTTCAACGAACGGAGAGTAAAGTTCGCCGACTATGATGATAATACACAAATGGTTGCTTTCTTCACATGCGGAGGCTGCTCAGGCAGACGCGTATTCCGGTTGGTGCGCTCACTCCGGAAAAACGGAGTGGATGTGATACACCTGAGCTCATGCCTGCAGATGAAGAACTACCCGGAGTGCCCGCATATCGATACCATCAAGAGAACCATCGAAAATGCAGGTATCAAAATTGTTGAGGGAACACATCACTGATAACTAATAATTGAGAATGGAGAGGATACAATGGTTAAACGCATGATAGTTAAGATCGATGAAGATAAGTGTACAGGTTGTGGTCAATGTGTTTCTCCCTGTGCCGAAGGAGCCATACAGATAATCGACGGCAAGGCAAAGGTCGTTTCCGAAGAACTCTGCGATGGCATGGGATTCTGCATTGGTGTTTGTCCTGAGGGAGCTATCACCATCGAAGAGAGACAGACCGTGGAGTTCAATGCTGAAAAAGCAGAGGCACAGCCAAAGAGCACTGATGTCTCCATCAGGTGTTTCAGCTGCGGTACCGGGGAAGATGAAAGGTACCTCATGCCTATGAGGCATAAGATGGAGAGTCTCTGGGTCTGTACACGCTGTCTGCCCCAGCTTATCCATGGGTGAAGCAAATTGATAGAGCTTGAACTCACATCAAGACCGGATCACCTCTGCGACTACACGTTCAATTTCTACTGGCATGAAAAAGAACTTGAACCCGGTGCAGTTATCCCGCACCAGAAAAGTACTGAATATACATACAGGCAGCTTGTGGACGAACTCAAAAAAGGAGAGGACGTTCACATAAAGGGAAGTGTCGGTTCAAGGTTCGCATATAGCCTGGGGGTTGACCTTGCACATTTTGGCGGGACGGGTAAGACCGAGCCTGCCGGACGTATCTTCGTAGAAGGCGATATAGGGCCGGAAGCAGGGATGGCAATGTCAGCAGGCACGCTTTACCTGAAGGGAGATATTGAGGAGCCACTGGGAAACATCATCGAGGTCAGTTCCGATGAGGAAGGATACAGGAAGTTCATTTCCATCACAGAGCTGCTCTGTGGCAACAGCTCCGAAGTCCCCATTGGGAACAGTTTCGATGCAGGGAACAAAGAACTGGTACTGACAGACAACATCCTCCGCGGAACCCTTGCTTCAAGATGTGACTGCAATGCAGAGATCATTGTCGAAGGACATGTTTACAACGGCACCGGACTCCTTATGGAGAACGGTACCATCACGGTCAGGGGCGATGCAGGGCTCAACACCGGTGCACACCTGAACGGCGGCAATGTTGTGATCGAAGGCACTGTAGGTGAATTTGCAGGTGCTTACATGAAAGCCGGCGTCCTGCTGTTCAATGATGCGAAAGGATATGCCGGTGCAGGCATGCTTGGTGGCACCATCTATTCCAGAAAGAAGATACCACCCGCACCCCCGGCTGAGAAAATGAGGATGGGAGGCAAGGACAGCTCGACCGTACGGAAACTCACCGGCTCGGGGCGCGTGGAGTCCATGCTTTACAACAAGTACGAGGTCGGCGAGGAGAAAGCTCAGTATATCAAGGTGAAGATGAGGGACGGTTCCATCGTTATGCGGAAAGTGGACTGAGAAGACGAATCTGGTATGCCTTGAAACCCTTCCTACATAAAATATATATAAACCAAAATTGTATCCTGATAGTATTAGATATACCGAAAAAGGTTGGATATGCTTGACTACTGAGAGAACTGAAGATTACCTGAAGGCTATTGACACCATAATTGAGAAAAAAGGATACTCGCAGGTTAAGGATATTGCGCGGTTCCTGAATGTCAGCCCTTCCAGTGTTACCGGAATGTTCAAGAAGCTAACCAAAGAGGGATACATCAATTACGAGAAATACGGAGGAGTTACCCTCACTCCGGAAGGAAGGAAAGTTGCCAGGAGCACTAAGGAAAAGTACAGTGTCCTGCATGAGTTCCTGATCCTGCTTGGAGTTGATGAGCTCACCGCTGATGACGATGCATGCAAGATGGAGCATGCTGTTACACCCCAGACACTTGAAAAACTCACGAAATTCAGTGAATTCGTCCACCGCAATGATGATATGCCAAACTTTTTGAGCAACTTTAAAATTTACTGTGAAACTGGCAAGATCCCAAAATGTGACAAGTCTAAAAATTAAAAAATACGAAGAAGAACAGTATGAACAGATCATCACGATATGTTACACACTTTTTCCCCTTTTCGAGTTAAACTGTAGGTCCGAGTTGTATCTGAGGGACGCTGGAATAACCAGTCCCGCAGCTTCTGCCACAACAGCCTGAACAGGATCCAGAGATCGATGAACATGATCTGCTGTCGGTTATTTCAATATATCCCATTTTTTCCATCATATCGATCATACCATTTAGCTGGTTCTTACTAATATCCAACTTCTTTGCAAGCTCGTTAAAAGTTAGATGTCCACCAACATCACGAATCTGTTTTAGAACGTATCTGAACCCAACTACCATTCCATAACCTCCTGATCAAATGCCCGACAATACCGGGAAGTCTTTTTTCCATGCAAGATAACCGATCAATGAAATGATACCCAGAAATATGCCAGGCTTCATGTCATCCATCGGGACCCAGTTCTTAAGATCTACAGAGAATTGCGATTAACTGCTGATTTTTTCAAAGCAAATTTTTTGGCTAATTTTTTGAGCATTTCTCAATATTTAAAACACCAGAATGGGTGTTGAACTATCTAGCCGTAAGGAAAGGATATTGGGAGGATAACACCTCCTAAAAAGTTTAACACC
This sequence comes from Methanococcoides sp. NM1, assembly GCF_900774285.1. NCBI lineage: Archaea > Methanobacteriati > Methanobacteriota > Methanomicrobia > Methanosarcinales > Methanosarcinaceae > Methanococcoides > Methanococcoides sp. NM1. The sequence goes on along the minus strand of NZ_CAAGTW010000008.1, from coordinate 90,812 downwards.
AACGTTTTTGACCGCCACGCAGAATCAACACACATTATTACCACCTGCTTAACAGGAAAACACTCGTTTGTTTGTATACCAAACTAAATTAGTAACTACAAAAAGCATATATAATATTCGCACTCTGTTTGCATGACAATAAAATTGTGGGTTAACCAAAAGTAAACCAATCGGAAAAATCGAGGACAAAATATGACGAAAAACATTATTGTGTATGGAAGTACTACAGGGAACACCCAAACCTTGGCTGAGGAGATCGAAGATACGCTGAAAAGATCCAATGGGGACGTCGAGCTGGTGGAAGTAACGGACCTGCAGCCGTCTGACCTGACTGCCTATGACCTGATCCTTCTGGGATGTTCAACTTGGGGAGAAGGTGAATTGCAGGATGACTTCATCTCTTTTGAAGATGGCATGAAGGATATCGACCTAAGTGGGAAGAAAGCTGCCTGTTTCGGACCAGGGGATAGTGATTACTCACTGTTCTGTGAGGCTGTGAACATGCTCGAAGAGAGGTTAAAGGACTGCGGTGCACAGGTCATTGTCGAAGGTCTGAAGATCGATGGTGATGTGGATGCCCAGCTTGACAAGGCAGAAGAGTGGGCGGAAAAGGTTGTCCAGGCAGCAAGTTGATCGAGGTCACAAGTGATTCTATATCATAAACCGATAACAGGGTGAAATTCAATTGAAGAACGTAACTGAAGAACTATTGAGGACGTATTTTGACGGTAATATGCAGGTGTTCCGGCATCATATGTATGAATACCAGAAAGGACTCAGAGACCTGATCCTGCACACGACCACCAGTGACTTCCAGGATGAGATGGTCAGGATACTCGAAAAGAACAATATAGCCTATCTTATTCATTCGCCTGCAGATACAAAAGTAAATGTATTCTTCGGGGACGAGAGATGTATCAATGTCCTTAAAAGCATAGGCAAAAAGAATCGATCGGAGTGCACAGATGAGGAAGATTTTATTCTCGGCATCATGCTTGGTTACGATCGATTGAAGCAGTGTGAACGTTTCCTAGAAAGGAACGATAAGAATGGAATGGTCGAAGTACTTATAGGGTAACTCAAATCAGGGGGATACTTCGATCTGTATTATTTTTTGCCTCTTCAATGTTTTTATATGATATGTGTAAATCTGTGCAGATCTGTATCTGATAAAGATATGGTCCCAATCCGTGTCGCACGAGGAAAGTTTCGAACTTAGGGGATCTTTAATTTTTCCAGAAACGGATTGACACGGATTTTTTGTTATGAGTGTAGCTAAAAACCATTCCTCTTCGAGTTTTTTGTGGATAAATGATTCTACTGCCAGTAACCTCATGATCTGTCACTCACAACCCCTCCAGGTCAATCCTCATATTTATCTGGCAGTGAAGTAAAAGACAAACTTGCAGTGTCCGGGGGCGGAACGTTTCAGCTTAAACACGTAGCGAACCGATGAATAACAAATGCTATAGGTTCATGAAGCTTGTGAAAAACAGAAGGGCGATAAAATGATAGGAACACAAAGATACCCACACAGATCGGGGATTTATTTGTTTCCTGTTGAGCAGAACCTCTCAAAACGGTCAAGCCACTGAGAAGAGTCAGGGGCGGTCTCCACAAATTTAACAAAGTTCTTGATCTGTTTTGTCGTAATATCATTTAGTTCATGTTCCATTGTGCATGCATCCTTATCGGCGATCTCTCTGGGTACACTTATGATCTCCAGAAAAGCTTTCAAAGCATCGTAGCGGTCCTTTATAATCAGTGCGACCTCCCTGCCCCTTTCAGTCAGTGTCACACCTTCATATCTCCTGTAAATTACATAACCCAACCTGTCAAGTTTCTGTACCATTTCAGTAACACTTGGAGACCTGATATCCAATGAATCGGCTACATCCTTTACTCTTGCGTATCCTTTATCATCTGTGATATTAAGAATAGCTTCCAGATAATCTTCAGCTTTCCGTGACAGCATGGCCGATACCCTGGATCCCTCTTTGCACGTGGTATTTCGTTATGTTATGACAAGCCCCAAATCCCTTCTCTGCAAGGATGTATGTAACCCCGCGCGAATAGATCGAATAACTGTCCAATGGTGAGCAAATCATTGGGCAGCAAGAGCTGTTTTGGGAATCACAACCCGATTTGTTGATATAACCTCTGTGTTCCATTAACTCCAGTATAAATTCCAGTTCATTACGTGTTATTCCCAGTTTGCCGATTATCTCGTCAAAGGTCGTGTTCCCCTGTGATACAAGGTCCAGTATCCTCCTTGAGATGGTTTTGTATCCGATTATCATGAACTACTCCCCCCTTTTGTTCATTATTTTCTAAATGGCATTATTCACAACATACCTTTCTTCCTTTCTCGGTAAGACGATATGTTTTTCCGATGCCAAGATTCGATCCGGAACAGGCGTGCCCCATGCCACAACCTGCGCAACTTGTTGTGGCAGGAGGCGAGCTCATGCATGTGCTCTCGATGTCGCCTTCATGTTCCATGGACTCAAGAAGGTCCTTCAACTCTTTTGTGCCCAGGTTAAGCCTTCGGGAAAGTTCCCCGAAGGTTATGTTGTCCTGAGACAGAGTCGTTGCGACCTCCTTTAGCATGTATCGATAGCCGATTCTCATTTCATCATCTCAAGCCTTTGTCATCTCTGTGGTGAACCTGTCCTTCCAGAAGAAGTACCCGATAAGGGACAGAAGCCCGAGGTAGATGCCAGGCCTCATGCTGTCAATAATGCGCCATCCTTCGTAGTCCTCGCTCTTTACCACGTAGAACATAAGGATATCTGACCCCATGACCAGGAGATAGACTGCCATGAACACCAGTGACATCAGGATGCCGACATAGACGTAGGATACGCCCATGTGCACCCCTGCACTCAGCTCTTTGCCCGCGTACAGGAACACAGCCCCGATCACGACAAAGCAGAAGCCTCCGAAGAAATCCCCTGGGATCAGCAACGATCCGGCCAGACCTGTCTCGATCCCGAATCCTTCCAGCATCTTCAGAATACCGAATACTACATAGAGTATTCCTGCCACCATTGCAAAGATCATTTTATTTGTATTTGCCATTAATATCACCTCTATTCAAGTTTATACTCCCCATCCTATGGCTGTACCTATGCGGTAGATGAGGAATGCAGCTATCCATGCCAGTGTTGTTCCATAGGCCATCATAAAGAGCGTCCATTTCCAGCTACCGGTTTCCTTCTTTACCACACCAACACATGCAATGCATGGCACGTACAGGAGTGTGAATACCATCAGCCCAAGGGCTGTCAGCGGGCTCATAGCTCCTGCTGTTAAGATTTCAGCAAGGGCGTCTTCGTCCTCCCCTGTTCCGTACAGCACTCCCATGGAACCTATCACGATCTCCTTGGCAATGAATCCAAAGACCAGGGCTACTGCTACTTTCCAGTCAAACCCGAGAGGTGAGACAAGGGGCTCCATTACGTGCCCTAGCACACCTATCATGGAATCTTCTGTACCGAGGATCTCCTCGGACGCGAACGCTGCATCCACTCCCGGAGCCGGGATGGCTGACAGCAACCACACAAAGACAACACCAACCAGGATGATAGTACCTGCCTTTTTCAGGTATATGGAACCTTTTTCCCACATGTGTATCGCACTTGCCTTGGCTGTGGGAAGCCGGTATGGGGGCAGTTCCATGATAAAGGGAGACGGTTTGCCTTTTACCACTGTGCCACGTATCAATTTTGCAGAGAGTATGGCAACGATGATACCTAATATGTATATACCAAAGATCACTGAGCCTGCCTGTCTTCCAAAGAACGCTCCTGCCAGCATGAGATATACCGGCAATCGTGCACCGCAGGAAATGAATGGGTTCACAAGAATTGTCACCAGTCTGTCCTTTTCATCCTCGATGGTCCGGGTGGCCATGATCGCAGGCACATTACAGCCGAACCCCATCAACAGTGGAATGAACGATCGTCCATTCAGACCGATCTTGTACATGAGCTTATCCATGACGAACGCGGCTCGTGCCATATATCCAGAATCTTCCAGCAACGAGATCATGAGGAACAGTAACAGGATATTGGGGAGGAATATCATAACAGCGCCCACACCGCCGACGATACCATCGCCCAGCAGGGACCCAAGCACGGGATTTGTGATGCTATCTGCAACCACCCCGGCCAGCCAGCCAAAGAACATATCAACGAATTCCATGAGCGGGGTTGCGACCGTGAACGTCACCTCGAACGCCGCCCACATCATGGCTAAGAATATAGGGATTCCAAGATACTTGTTGGTGACCGCCCTGTCGATCATATCCGAGAATGTCACCTCTTTGACACATCTGGCGCAGACCTGAGGAAGCACCGTATTGATGGCCTCGTATCGTTTCTCTGCCATGGCTGCTTCATAATCTTCCTTTTTGATCGCGCTGAGCACACTGTTGACCTGGGTAGCCACTGAACTTCCCTCGATCTTTTCCAGGATGTTCTCATCGCCGTCCAGCAGCTTCACGCTCAACCATCGCACCGGATACTTGCCTGACAGTGCGCTGTCTTTACCAACAATTCCATCCAGCTCGATGATCTTTTTCTCGATATCATCACCGTAGCTTACCTCGTGTTCGTGGTGTTCACCCTTGTCGGCTTCCCTGACGACCTCTTCCAAGAGAGCGTCGATCCCTTCTGACCTGTTACCAACTGTCTTTACAACAGGGATCTCCAGGAAATCTTCCATCTTTCTTGTGTCTATTTTATCTCCCCTGGACTCTGCAAGGTCCCACATATTGAGGGCTATGACCACCCTGGAACCAAGTTCCATCAACTGTGTGGTGAGATACAGGTTCCTCTCAAGATTCGTGGCATCCACGATCTGTACCACCACATCCGGTTTCTCTTCCACCACATAGTCCCGTGCCACTACCTCGTCAATGGAGTATGCCGTGAGACTGTACGTCCCCGGAAGGTCCACGACCTCTATCTCCGTATCCTTGTACGTTCTCTTTCCGGTCTTTTTCTCCACCGTCACCCCCGGCCAGTTCCCCACATGCTGTCTTGCACCTGTGATCGCATTGAACAAGGTGGTCTTTCCAACATTGGGATTACCTGCCAGGGCGATGGTTATTTTTTTCTTTTCCATACGGATCCTATCCTTTATTTCTATAATTTGTAAGTTTACGTTTCTGACACCATTATCTTTGTAGCCATACCTTTGCCCAGGGCGTATTTGATACCGTTCACAACGACAACCAGGGCACCCCGCTCAGACCTGTGGACCATGACAAGACTGCCCTCGCAAAACCCCATCTCGACCAGACGTCGTTTCAGGCCCTGACCCGCGTTGATAGAAACAACTTTTCCCTCTTTTCCTTCAGGCATCATGGTCAGAGGTAGAACATGGGGCATGGCAGTTCACGCTCCCAGGGGCTGGACCACGATAAGTTCAGCTTCTGCTTTTCTCAGGGACAGGTTGTAGCCTTTGACAAGGAACTCCAGAGGGTCTCCCATAGGGGCTTTCCTTATCATCTCGATCTCGGCTCCCGGCACCATTCCCATGTCAAGGATCCTTCTTCTGGCAGAGCCCCTGCCAGTTATCTGTATTACTTTTGCTTTGCTGCCCGGTTCGAGCAGGTTAAGCGTAGTTTCGGACATTTAGATCAAACTCCATTTTTTGTTAATACAATATAATGTTTGTATACCAAAAAGGAATGGATATATATAAAAGTTTTGTCGAACCTAAACATCTGGCAGAGATATGTGCAGATCTGTCACAGATCTGTATTTTTGTATTCCAGCAGCAGACTAACGCCATATTTATATACGACCGCCACCAAGTCCCAAATATATTTTGGCAAACCAAAACAGGTTGATCAAGTATGGCAACAGAAAGAACTGAAGATTATTTGAAAATGCTGGATTCAATTATAAAGAAGAAAGGGTACGCGAGGGTGAAGGACATTTCTGAGATCATGGGACTGAACCCCTCCAGTGTCACAGGGATGTTCAAGAAACTGAACAGGGAAGGTTACATCAATTACGAAAAATACGGTGCCGTCACCCTGACCCCAAAAGGAGAGGAGATCGCCAGGGCAACCGAGGAAAAATACGAGGTCCTGCAGGAATTCCTCCAGATACTGGGAGTTGATGCTAAAACAGCCGATGAGGATGCATGCAGGATAGAGCACGGTCTCACCCACGAGACCCTGGACGTGTTCACGAAGTTCGTTGAGTTCATCAATAAGAAAGAGGAATTGCCGCTGTGGTTAGAGCATTTCAGGTATTTCTATAATACCGGGGAATACGTTGAATGCACCCCTGCAACACAGGATAGCTGTCCCGTGCATGGGATAAAGAAGAACAGCGAATGAACGGGATGGCGTTGCCATCTCGCCCATCAATGTTCAAACGTTTTTTAGTTCATACCTTGTTTGCGTTCTGTAATATCAAATGATGCTCTGGTAATGGGTGATCACGCCATCCTCGGCTGGATAAAGGTATTTTTTTCAACCCGCCGTACATCCCTGATCCTGTCAGTATCCTGTACTCTTTGACAAATTCCCTGCCCCCTTCCATACCGGTCTCTTCGAGCTCGGTCTCAACATCCGGCAGGTCATCGGGATGCACAAGGTCCCGTACAGGACGCGCCCAGAGGTAAAGTCCTCGACTGTATAGCCAAGCTGTGTGATGTTCTCTGACACGAACTCAGTGGGCCATTTTTCTTCCGCCTTCCAGCAGAACGCGGTGGCAGGACTGTTGTTGATAATGGTCTCCAGTGCGGTCTGCCTCGCAAGTAGTGCTTTCTGTGTTTCCAGTGCCTTGCTCCGTGCGATCTACTGTCCTTTTGTTCGGTAATGTCAAGGAGAATGCCATGGAAATGTTCAGCTATCCCATCCTTTATCCCAAAGGACTCAGGAGAAACACCCGCGAGACTCATGATGGTACGGGCAACTCGTATATCCCATTCAGAACCATGCACAGCGTCGGAATCTATCAGGTATTTATGTTGCTGGCAGATGGCGCAGGCTTGCTGGCGGGTGGCCCCGATTACATCCCAAGTTTGACACTCAAAATTGGGTTCAATGTTTTTTCAGCCATATTGAAGTTCCTCACAAATTTTGCCCATCCTAATAGTATGTGTGATGTACAACATGGTGAGAACAAATTAATGTTTTTGAGATCCTAATAATGTACGAGACTTCAAAGAAATATAAGCATTCGAAATATGATTATAGAACCTAAAAGAGAATGAGAAAAAGGAAATTAGACGTCATTGGAAACAAGAAACATTATATTTATATAAAAATATATGAAATGGCAATTTATGACAAGTGAGATCATATTGAAAATAAACCAACATCCATGCAAGATCGTTCTTGCAATAACAGGCGGAGGCAGCGAAGCTATCGGAGAACTTTTAAGGCACGGAAGCGGGTCGTCAACACTTCTTGAAGCAATAGTCCCATACAGTTCAGTCTCACTTGACCGGTTCATAGGAAAGACCCCGGAAAAGTACGCCTCGCAGGGAACTGCAAGGTCAATGGCAATGGCAGCCTATCGACGTGCCCTGGAGCTATTGCAGGAAAACGACAGTATCGACAGGACCGATGTGATGGGAGTTTCCATGACCTGCAAACTTGCAAAGGGAGTGGACGAAAGGGAAGGGCGCGAACATGAGATCTATGTTGCCATACAATCGTACTACAAAACATCAGTGAGCAGCCTCCGGCTTCTGCAGGGACGCTCCCGGGAGGAAGAGGAACGTATCGCCTCATGCATGCTCATTGAGACACTTGCGAGGGAGTGCGGTCTGGAAGAGGGTCATTCACTCATTGATGACGTTTTAGGTCAAAGAGAGACTGTCGAATCTGAAGAAGCGACCGTAGGGGAAGATGTTGCCAGGATACTTGCCCAGCCTGACAGGATAATGAAAGACCTGGAACATACCTCCGATCTTGTGGAAATTGATATAGGGAACAGGAAGATCAAAGACAGGCCGGAGATCATTTTTTCAGGTTCGTTCAACCCATGCCACAGGAACCATATCGCAATGGCAGAGCAGGCTTTCAGGAGATACGGGAAACCTGTCCATTTTGAGATCTCACTGACAAACGTGGATAAACCGCCCATCGATTTTATCTCTCTAAGGCAGCGGCTTGAGTCCCTTAAGATGTATAGCGACCGTGAGTTCATGGGTAATGTGTATCTCACCGCTGCACCGCTGTTCCTGCAGAAGGCAAACCTTTTCGAAAGCGCTACGTTCATTGTGGGAGCAGATACCGCCAACCGTCTTTTCGAGGTCAGATACTACCGCAGCGAGGAAGATATGAAGGCCCTTTTTGAGCATTTCAGGGAAAAGAACATCCGTTTCCTGGTGTTCAGGAGAAAGGGTGTGGAGCCAGAGATCGAAACGGAGGTCTGTAACCTTTGTGAGGTCGTACCCCTGGAAGATTATCGGGACAACGGCATTTCATCCACTGCGATCAGGAAAGAGAAGAACATTGAATGAACTCCGATCCTGCTTCTGTTTGTAATTTTTAACTTCTAAAATAATAGGGTTGCTGCTATTAAATATTTATATAAACCATTAACCGGAAGACTTGCCAGATTGACCTGTCCCCTTAAGATAAAATGAGGACAGATGGCAGGTGGAGCCATGAAAAACGAAGCTGTGCATCACTCACGAACTGCACAGGACAGAAAAACGAAGCGAACCGCATACAAGTGTTGGAAACCACTGAAAAAAGTGAACTTACTTGCCCGTAATGCCGATGCGTACATTCCTTTCTCGGTCATCGGTATCTTTGTCATACTCGGAGCTGTGCTCACGTCAGCATACTTCCTGCAGACGGATTACGACATCGCACAGACCATCTATACCACCGAGAAGACGGATCCTGAAAAGGTAGCCATCGGGTTTGCTTCTGCGGACCTTTCAAGATGTCTCAATTATGCAGGGATGGAAGCCCTGAAATGGAAAGGTGAGCACCCGATCATCCAGCCTGTGAGCTCGTCCGGAGGTACGACCTCGGAGGATGATTTTATGGTCAATGCCCGCACCCATGACCTTGAGGCCGGGGATACATTATATGTCAGGGTTGACCTGCCATCGGATGTGTGGTACAGCATATCCTCGCTCTGGAAAGACCAGAACATCATACTGAGGATAAAGGACAGAGTAGCTTCCGTGGACTACGGTGAAGCTGTCAGCATCTGGAAGACCGTGTCCTTTGAGGAGAATTTCCTGTTGCCACTGGAGATCGATCCCGGATACGGGACCATTGAGCTTGACTGCGGAGGTAATGTGAAGGCCACCGACTGGTTCACTGTTGCCATGAACCCTGTGAAGGACATCTCTGCAAAGCATTTCAACGAACTGATCACAGGGAACTACCAGTACGATCAATATGTCTATGACAAGTATGCCATCAACGTGGAGCCGGACATCCAGCCGCACCAGATAGTGATCGAGGAGATCAACGGGACACTTGAGAGGCAGATAAACGATGATAACAGGACCTATTCCATCTATCACACATTATCCATCAGGGACCTGAACTATACACTTGTTGACCTTGAGACCGGCGACTCCTTCGACCGCAGCATGGACATCTCCACGCTTGTGACCTCAAGGGAACCACTGCTTGAAGAGCTTACTACGGAATATGAGCGCTCACTGAACAGTGCCGAGACATCGAACATCGTCCTTGGTGCCATGAACATACGCTCGTTCACCTACGGACCGTGGCAGCACTATGCCAACGGGCCACTGAACATCATCACCAATCCCGCACTGGCATCTGCTGTCAATGCCGGGACAGCCTATTCCCAGAAGCGCATATTTGATTCGGTAGACCCCTGGGCACTGATGTACACTACATATTACAATGGCAAGGTGTTCTACGAGGATGTGCATGGGACAGCCGACCAGTACGACATTAACGGCTCTGCCAACCTGACATCCACCTACGACAAGCTGGCAAAGAACGGTTCGTTCAGCGTGGACATCGAGGAAGGTATCAGTGAGTCGATGACAGAGACCGGCACAAGCTTCGAGCAGGTGGAGGAACAGTCGACGATCCGGGTGGCAGCATCGGATTACATCCCGAGCCTGGTGGACGGCTGGGTGTTCAATGACCACGTCTGGACCGAGGAAAATGATCTTGTGCACGATGTTGCCCGGGAGGTATATTCTGCCGGTGTGCAGGCACAGGTCAGGAGGGACGGTTTCAATGACACATTCCCGATGTTCACTGAGACCAACGGGAAGGTGGATTCATCCTCCTATGACTCGCACACGGTGTCCTGGAAAGCCTCGTATGATATCGAGGGAGAGCATACCGGAGCTATTGAGCCATCATATCCCTGGAATGGAACATGGACCCGATCATATGACCGGACACTATCTCCGAAGATCGATCCGCCCCGGGGAAGGCTCACAAGCTGGAAACTGACAGGTGCCACCGTGTCTCTTGATTCTGTGGAAACTGAGGTTACAATAACACCGGTTTTCCGCCACAAAGAGAACGATAATGTCACCGGCATGGTGCGCACTGACGGATACCTGGAACGTGAAGACCATGTTTTCGACTGGAATGTGACATACAATATCGACTACCGCGTCAGTTCGAGATGGAAGATATACTACACCTACTCCTACAATTACAAGTGGAAAGTGATCACAGGCTACCATACCAATGCATTCGGTGCCAAGATACCGGAATACAGCCATTATTCATCAACCGGCACAGGGTCAAAGACAGAATTCATCACAACCACGGACACACGCTCGACCTCGCACCTTGAGACAGAAACTGAGAAACTGAGCATCATATACCACAAACGCCCGCCCACAGGAACCTACGAAGGTATTGACACCTACACCGACCCGGTAACCCGGGAGTACCGCATGACCACCATAGAGGTTGACGGGATCGAACGCCAGGACCCTGCCTGCAGTGATGCTGCTGATAAGTATGCTGAGCAGTACATCGATATCCATGGGATAGAGACACGATACCGGCTGTTCCCCAACGACTACTACATCCCGGAACAGAAGGTGGAGTGCGATATCCCCGACTGGCTCCACAAAATGATGGCAGATGAACTGCTGGAAATGGTCGGCTCCATCGAAGCAGCGGACCCGGCCGTGAACGTGTCCCTGATGGGCGATCCCGGTGCAGATCCGACACTTCTCAGGTACGAGGCTGCAAAGGAGCTGACAGCCGACCTCAGGGATGATACTGAGAACTATGTGAACAGGCAACAGTACCTGACAGGTGGCGAGATGTACACCAGCAGCGATGCAGCGCGCTATATTGCAAAAAATGAGGCTTACCTGAAGCTGATGGATGAGATAATCTCACAGAACCGGAAGCTGAACAGCGATCTTAATGATTACCTGCTGGAGAAGCTCACTGAAGCGAATGTTGACATCCCCGGCCTTGACACCGGAGCACTGGACAGCGTGACATCCGGCTCACTCTCACTTTTCAACAATCCCGCCGTGAGCATGGCCGGCACCGCACTCGGGACCGAGATGGGGATCATCGATACCATGACCATCACAGGCATGCCGGAGAGCAAGTACAACTGGACCGAAGGAATGACGCTGGTGGTGGACCAGTACCCGGATTACCTGTACCATGATCCTGAGTTCGACCTGAACGGAGAATACGAGCTCAAGGACCCGAAGGGAATGACCATCTACCCCCTGGGCGTGAAGAACACCTGCGTATTCTCCACCGGCATTGCAGATGACATTGCCGGCCTCCTGGACGAGACCAGCAGCCCTGTAAAGGAAGCAACTGCACAGATGGTCAGCAGCAGCATCGAGGACCTCAGTACAGAGGTAAAGTTACTCGAGCAGAACCTGAGCGAGCAGTCCATACCCCTTGACACCACAGCGCTGGACCAACGGGTCAACGGCCTGACAAGCACCTACAGCAGCCGGATGAGAGATGACATCCCGGAAATGATTGCAGAGGAAGTGAAAGCTGACCCTGTGGTATCTCTCTGGATCACAGAGACCGAAGTGACCACCATCACCCGGAACCATCTCAACAGCCTGTCAAACAGGGAGATCATCAACCAGTCTGCCGACGGAAGCCTTCCCAACGGGATCTCTGAAAAACTGAGAGCAACGGTCATAAAGGACAATCCCACCCTCACCGGTGATGAGATGGATGCGGTCCTGAACCGCCTGGACACCGATGTCCGCGTGGGGATCGCTGAAGGCATCAGCGTTGTGATAATAGATAACAGCGCAATGATCGACGCATCCTTTGAAGCCGTCAGCAACGAGCTCCAGAAACTTACAGACGATGCCACTGCACAGTTGAGCGAGGACGTCGCGGACAAGGTCAACAAACGTCTGGAAAAGACCATGAAGCACGTCCCCATGGGATTGCCTGTACTTCCCCCGCACTGGATGTTCACTGTCAATGTCTGGACCTACGATGTGATCGGCAAGTATGAGTATTTCAGGGTGACCGATAACGACAATGAGGTTATTTTGAACACTTATATCGGGCATGAGGGGCAAGTGTATGTGAGAAAGGAAGAAAGTGTGTATCACCCTTTCAAAAGAAACTCATATGACCAATTTATTCAATTGGGTCGAAATACTCCTATTATATTCAACTTTAAAGGATATGCTGCTACCATCGTTGGCCCTAGCCCAAAAGGGGTTGGTGACAAAATTAATGGCAGAACTGAGACTTCAACGGGATACTCTGAATTAATAAATGAATGGGAGAGTGAATTATGATAAAAACCATCTTATTAGCCGCACTAATAATGTTTTCTTTTTCAACCAGTGCATTGGCATACAATCCTTATGGAGAACTTTACACTTATGAAGTGTATTACAATGGAGAAGAATTAGAGTTAGATGCTGCAAAACCAGTTTTAAAAATTGGGGAAACTTTCACACTCAGATTTGAACTCACAGTTTATCAAAAAAGTTTTGTTAACGTTGTGTTGACTGAACTTGGTGAAGACAACTTTGTAATAATTGAAGGATCCACAAAAAGAATGGGAGAGTATACAGGTCTAACAACACTTGAAGCAAATTCAACTCAAATTTATGAGTGGAAAATTGCACCTACTGAAAAGTGGGCAGATGGGACAATTCCTATAGACCTACATTATGAAATATTAGATCCAAGTAGCCCAGAACCTCTAGTTAGCTCTGGCTTCACAGCAGTCCTCCCCTACATCTCCACTGAATACTACGACGCCCCAGAAACCACACCAGCAGAACCCCCGGAAACCGACACCAACCAGACCCCCGCATTCACTCTCCCGGCTGCCCTGCTGGCAATAGCACTTGTTGCCCTGCGCAAAAAGTGCTAACCATTCTTTTTTGGGACGGGACCAGACATTCCAATAATTTTGATGCCGTAGAATGCTATATATAATTGTAGAGTGAAATAAGGATGCGGAGTCGAACTATGGATTGTCTGTTCTGTAACATAATAAAGGGAGAGATCCCTTCCTACAAGGTCTACGAAGATGAAGTAGCCTATGCTTTCCTTGACATAAACCCCTGTGCCAGAGGACACACAGTGGTTGTCCCGAAAACACACTACGAAAACTTCACCGACATGCCTTCCGAGGAAGCCGGCGCACTTTTCGCCACCGTCAGGATGCTGGCAAAAATGGTAGAAGATGCCGTATCCGCAGACGGCTTGAACATCGGCCTGAACAACAAGCCCGCCGCCGGCCAGGTTGTTTCGCATGTCCATGTCCATATCATCCCCAGATTCGAAGGAGATGGCGGCGGATCCATGCATTCCATCGTGTCTGTAAACGGCGCAGCGGATGATCTGGAGGAGATGGCGGAGCTTTTGGTGATGGAGTGAGGAGTTATCCTCATTTTTGACTTTTCTTTGGGATCATTCGATCAAATCTTTTTTTGTTATCTTAATTAATAATATGTGCCATCTAAATCGATAGTATTAAATGCTTCCACTTTTTAACTTATGTTCAGGGTACCCTGCAGATCTTACTCCAGCATCCTTCCATACACGTAAGAAGATTCCAGGAAAACTGCTTGGGACCATATTAACAGACAACTGAACGGAGATGAAGAAATGAGAGATGAGTCTGAACAACCGATGGAAACATGTAAGCAAAACAGTGACAGGAATCTGTGCTTGTTCATACGTACCACAAAGAACTATCATAAGATCGCAAAGGAGCAGGACTACTACACAGGACCGAAATAAGCGAACTGAACCAGTAGTAGTGGGAATCAAGGGCATCATTGAGTTTTCAACGGGCAGCTTGTCCCACATGTCCACATCATCCAGTATCTTAAGAGAATAGCAGCGGAGCATTCGGTAATACAGTAAAGAGTTATCTTCTTTTTTGCTTTCTTAATTTTATGTAAAGGATGGGTGATTGATGAAGTTAATGCATTCGTCCATCCTCCGTAAAATTTTCAGGAATTAATGGGTTTGGTAACCTGCCTCAAAAAATAGAAAGGGAAGATAGCATCACATATCTACAATTAATAGAAATATCCTTATAAATTGTAAAAGATATGTAATAGAAAACGATGAAGCTGAAACCTATGATTCCCCATAAAAAAAAGACATTAAAAGCAATCGACTTCTTCTGTGGTGCTGGAGGAATGACTCAGGGGATGATTCAATCAGGAATAGATGTGCTGGCCGGAATTGATATAGCTTCGGATTGCAAACAAACTTATGAAATTAACAATTCTAGCACATACATAGAAACTGACATTACCTCTTATACTGCAGATGATCTTAAAGAAGCCACAGGCATTCTAAAAAACGATGATTCTTTGGTATTTATTGGATGTAGTCCTTGCCAGTATTGGACTAAGATTCGAACAAATAAATCAAAAAGTAAAATGACCAAAGATCTTTTAGACAGATTTAAGTATTTTGTTCATGAGTTTCTACCCGGTTATATTGTAATTGAAAACGTCCCAGGTTTGTGCAATAGTAGTGAAAATAGAGTTCTAAGAGACTTTAAACAATATTTATCAGATTCATCTTATGTCTTCGACGACGGCATAATTAACGGAAATGATTATGGCGTTCCTCAAAACAGGCGAAGATATCTGTTTGTTGCAACTCGTTTATCGGAAGATATTCGTCTCCCGGAAGCTGAAAAAAGCGATGATCTTACGGTTAGAAACTTCATCGGCAGGAATAATGGATTTAAGAAAATTCCCGCAGGCCACAAGGATGAAACTGATTACATTCATTCTTCTGCTAACCTTTCCAAGCAAAATATTCAGAGGATGAAACTTACTAAAAGGGATGGGGGCACACGCCACTGCTGGAAAGATAATCCAGCGTTACAAATTAACGCATATAAGGGCAGAGATGACATATTTGGGGATGTATATGCTCGGATGTGGTGGGACAAACCAGCACCAACGATCACAACCAGATTCAATAGTTTTTCCAATGGAAGATTTGGTCATCCAGAAGAAAATAGAGCTATTTCTTTAAGAGAAGGAGCAACATTACAAACATTCCCAAAAGATTATATTTTTAAAGGAAGTAATAATGCAACAATTGCAAGACAAATTGGAAATGCTGTTCCTCCTGAACTTGCTAGAAGAATTGGGATTGATTTGATAAGGAGTTGGAAAAATACCATCGTTCAGAGCAAAAGCAAGAGCAGTTGATCTTTTAGGAAAAGGTCAAATTGCAGATTTACCTACTGCAATATCCGAACTTTGGAAAAATGGATATGATGCATAT
Source organism: Methanococcoides sp. NM1 (assembly GCF_900774285.1). NCBI lineage: Archaea > Methanobacteriati > Methanobacteriota > Methanomicrobia > Methanosarcinales > Methanosarcinaceae > Methanococcoides > Methanococcoides sp. NM1. The sequence goes on along the minus strand of NZ_CAAGTW010000008.1, from coordinate 75,076 downwards.
GCAGACAATCTTTCATGTGATCTATACCTTAAAGGTTATAGAGACTTAAAAGCCCCTTTATTTACACTTTCTGACGATGGGACAGGAATGTCTGCAGAAGATATTGAAAAAAAGTGGATTGTTTTGGGAACTGATTCCAAAACGCGTGGAATGGCACTTTTGACTGAAGATGATCGATTGGGGAAACCTCCTCGTATTCCAATGGGTGAAAAAGGAATTGGAAGGTTATCTGTATCTTATCTTGGTTTAAAAATGCTGATGCTTACTAAAAAGAAAGGAATGAAATGTTCAGCTCTTTTTATGGATTGGGAAATATTAGACAATTTTAATCTTTATTTGGATGATATTAATATTCCTATAAAAGAAATCTCATCATCGAGCTTATTAAAAGAGAAGTTTTCGGAATTGGTTGAAGAATTCAAAAATAATTTATCTAATGGCGATTGGCATGAGCATCGCCATTTAAAAGACAAAATACTAGATAATTTAGATAAGCTTATAATCCCTAATTTTTTACTTGAAGATTTAGAGTCTCATTTTTTTAATAATGAAGACCATGGCACTATTTTTATTATTTTTGACCCCCATGAACAATTAATAGATTTATCTCGTGGCGATACAATTGAAATAAAAGACGATGCCACCACAAACTATCTGCGTTTTTCACTAAGTGGCATATATAATGCATTTAAAGATAAGCAAATTTTTGAAACTTCTTTTTGGATCCATGACATAGCAGGCAAATACAACTTAATCGATAAACAAGATTTTTTTGAAAGAGACGATATATTTGCTGCTGACCATTGGGTAACAGGTTCATTTAATGAAGAAGGCTTTTTTACCGGTGATGTTCAAATTTATAACGAACATTTTAAACATACCTTTAGACCTCGTAGACAGCCCGGAAAGACACCTTATGGCCAATTTAATATCGAATTTGGTTTTATTGAAGGCGATTCAAAAAATTCAAATGTTTCTAGGGAAAAATGGGATGTCTTAAAAAGGAAGGCTGGGAAATTTGGCGGTATTTATGTATATAGGGATGAATTTCGAGTACTCCCATATGGAAGATCAGACCATGATTTCTTGAAATTCGAAGAAAGAAGATCACTTAGTGCCACATACTATCAATTTAGTCGACGTCGAGTATTTGGATATATAGAAATTAAACGAGATAGCAATCCAAAACTAACAGATAAAGCCGGGAGAGAAGGCTTTATTGTTAACAAAGCATTTCGTGAATTTCAGGCTGATTTAATTGACTTCTTTATCGATTTTTCAGTAAGATTCTTGAGAACCATAAATGTAGATGAAAGACATAAAGGAACGAATCCGACGTTACGGCAAGAGCAAGTGGAACTGATAAGGAAACGGAATGAAAGACTTCTCAAAGCCGAAAAGAAGAGGAGTAAAATTACGACGACAAGTTTCAAAAGAGATCTCAACGAAAATACACAAACAATAGATGATCTTGCTTCTGAAATGGATATATTATATGATAAATTGAATGAAGAAAACAGTAAAGATGTATTAACTTACAACAATGTTTCTTCTCTTATCGTAGATCTCAAAAATAAAAAATCCGAACTTAACAAATTAAAAATATCTAAACCCCAAAGAATTGAATTGACCGATTCCCAAACTAATAAATATGCAGATTATCGTGAAAAATATGATCAAGTATTGAGTATTTCTCTAAAATGCAATGATCTTATTTCAGAAACACAGAAAAAATTATCACACGAAAATTTGAAAATAGAGTTTGAAAATCAATATCAATTTTTTAAAGATGATGTTGAATCTATGGTAAAGGGATACAATTCTCGATTTGCTAATAAAGTAGAAGAATTAGGAAGTCTGCTTAAGAATGAGATCAAACAATCCGGGGAATTATATGCTGAAAAAACAGGACACTTGATAATATCAGGAACTGAAAATAAAGCTGAAGTAAAAAATCGAATTGAGATGCTTGAAACAATTCATGATTCCCTCATGGATGAAATTGAGGATAAATACAGTTCCTTTATTAAACATGTTGAAGGGCTCAATTTTGATATCGATGATGATTTGCTTGTCGGTTGGTATAAAGAACAATATGAAAAAATAAATGAGAAAGTTGAAGCTCTTCATGAATTGGCTCAAGTTGGTATTGCAATAGAAATTATTGACCATCAATTCAATGTTCTTTATTCCGAAATGTCAGCAGCAATCGATTTCTTTAAAAGATTTAGTGATGAGAAACCTGAAATTAAGTATAATTACAACCAACTTCGTCGTTCTTTTGAACATTTGGAATCTAATCATAAGCTTCTTATGCCACTGTATAGAACGAGAAGGCGGTCAAAAACGGAAATTAAAGGTTCTGACATTGAAAAATACATAAATAACTTTTTCATGAACAATTTTGAAAGAGATAATATTACCTTTACAGTTGATCCTTCTTTTAAGGAATATTCATTCTACAGTTATGAATCAATAATTATGCCTGTTTTTATTAACGTTATAAATAATGCAATGTATTGGTTAATTCCTTCAAAGGATAGAAAAATACACATAACTAATAAATTTGATAAAATATTAATCCAAAATTCAGGAGATAAAATAGCTCCTGCATATCTTGAAAAAATATTTTCTCTTTTTTTCACAAAAAAACCTGGTGGAAGGGGAATAGGGTTGTATTTAGCGAAAACAAACCTGCGTTCAATTGGATATGATATTTATGCAACCAATGATAAAAATTTAAATACTTTGAATGGTGCATGCTTTGTAATCCAAAAATTTGAAAAAGAGTTGGTTGATAATGGATTTTGAGACTATAGCCAATGAAATAGTTGAACAATCGATCCGTTCAGCGATATGTATTGATGATAAATTTGTAGAACCATACGCTACTAAATCTGGGGATGGGGATGACGATGATACTCCGAAAAAATTATTGATTTCATTTAGAGATAAAGGATGTAGTTTGGATGTATATAGGTATACAACTCCCGAACATTGGAATTCAAACAAAAATTTTATTTTAAATAATCGCGATTTATTGATACTTGATTGGGAGTTGGACAATTCCAGTAATTATAAAGAACCTTTAGAAATCCTATGGAATGCTGTTGAATTAGAAAGCCTTCCTTTCGTTATAATTTATACTCAGATGCCAGATTTCACTGAAATTGAAATAAATATTAACTCTTTTTTTGCAAATTTTACATTTAATACGCATGAAATGGAGGTAGCATATGAGACATTTTGTAGTAAGTTAGAGGATGACACAGATATCAGCGACCCAAACAAAACTTTTGAGTCCATGTCCAGTATTTTGAAAGATTATGCCACATCGTCTGATGATGATAAAATAATCATAATGAAAGAGATCCAAAAGCAGCTAAAGGAAGAGGTTGATTCTAGAGAAATCGGGAACTTCATGAAAACTTTTGTGAGGGCAGGAGGGGATATTCTATCCCTATCTAAATTCGAAGATATTATTATGCTTATTGCATATCAAGTAAATAATGCTGAAGTCAGTAATAAAGACAACAATTATAAGGTTATCACAGTAGAAGGTGTTGAGAATTCATTTATAATTAACAATACTACAATTGTTATTTACCATAAACCGAAGAGTATTGATGATAAAACCAGTGCAACTTTGCCTGAAGATGTATACAGCCAATTTGCACAAAGTATCCACAAATATCCTCGCAATTTCCTTGCATTGCTCTCATTGGAAATGAAAAATATATTTAGAAATAATTCTGGAATTATTGGCAATGAACTTTATGGTATTAACGAAGTAGCATTCTTTTTCCACCGACAAAGTCTAGGTTCCGAAGATGAATTTCATGACTTTTTGAGAAATTGTTGGGGAGATGAGCTATCGACATTTAGCTCAACCCAAACACCAAAATTATTTACTGTATTTGATAAATATATAGATCTAAATGATATTGGACCTAAAATTGAAGCATACCGTTCTGACGATAGAACTAAGTTTTTGAATGAATTAGCTAAGCTTAACTACCATTATTCATTTTCAAAAGTAGAAATAAAGGAAGATGACAAAATACATTTTGGGGATATTTTTACATTATCAGAAGGACAGAACGGTGAAAAATTTAAAAGGTTCATGTTATGCATAACGCCACACTGCGATTGTCACCGTCCTGATAAAATAAATAATCATTTGTACTTTGTATCAGGTCATCAATGTAACATCGAAATAGGATTGCACGATGCTGAAAGCGAATATTTTTCGTTTATGATTAATGATGACGATGAACCTATTTGTATACAGTGGACTGGAAAGCCATTCACATTTCATATTGATAATGCGGATAATAACTCTTCTAACGCCATTAAAGTTACTTATGGTAAAGATGAAAACTATCTATCATACAAAGCAACCCAAAAAGAAAATTATACTCAAAGAATTGCAAACCATTCCTTTAGTTATGCTTCAAGAGTGGGTATAAACTTAGTGAATACTAGAGAAAAACAACCTAAATAAGAAATCAAAGATCAATAATTTGAATGTATGGGGTATTTTTATTACTGATATCTATTCAGAACAAAAACGTCATGAAATAATGTCGAAAATACGTGGAAAAGATTCAAAACCAGAACTCATAATTCGAAAGTTTCTTTTTTCAAAAGGATTCCGATTTCGAATTAATGATGTAAGATACCTTGGCAAACCAGATATTGTGTTGCCGAAGTACCGCACCATAATTTTTGTAAATGGATGTTTTTGGCATAATCATGAGAATTGTCGAAGAGCTCAGCTTCCAAAAACGAACACTGAATTTTGGTTAGAAAAAATAAAGGAGAATGTCGAAAGAGATTCTAAGAATATTTCCCTTTTGAAACGTGAAGGTTGGAATGTTATTGTGATTTGGGAATGTGAGATACTTACCAAACAAAAAAGAAAAAATAGACTCGATTTATTGGTTCATGAAATAACTTCTAATCTTGATGTTCATGATTTGACCTAATATTAATCCCTGAAGATTAAAAAAATAGTCGCCCCATCCGGATTCAAACCTAAGTCCCAGGCTACAAAGACCTGAAGTATCAAATGCTACCCTACGAGACTTCACATCCTAGCATATTGCACAATAAAACCTATTTATTGTGTAGAAATTGACTAATTTCCGGATAATCAGAGCCATCCAATCACCATCTTCCATCTTGTGCTCAAGAACGGCTCGCTAGCCGGGCTGTTTGGCTGACGAAGAGCCAGCTCATCGAAGTGTCTGACAGTGTTTTAGCAATTCCCTGAAGTCGGTCACGATGACCATATGGATGCATTGATGCCACAATTTCTGTATTGATGTAGAATAAGTCTCGCCTTATGTTGTTTTACAATGACTTCGTGCATAAACATGGAGGATAAAGCTTAAATAATATATAGTATTTTTATACAAAAAAACTATAAAAATTTATATCTAATGTTGTGAAGTGGTAGTATGAAAAACGAAAACAAAGTGAAAACAATTATCATTTCGTTAGTTGCAATTTCTTTGTTGCTAATATTCAATTTAAGCTCTCTTTTAGGAAGGAGTACAAGTTCATCGAAGACTATTCCATTGCTTTTGATCACAGTCGGATTTGCAATGATCGGGGTAATTTACCTGCTGGAAGCCAGGAGGACTAAACCGGAAAACCGAGAATGAAAGCGGCCATGTTGCAGGGAGTAGGTCTTCATGCAACGTTGCAGATGCGGAAGAAGAAGTTTTCGTCTTATGCTGCGTTGCAGTGACAAATGTATGGCAAACATCATGAACAGGCGGTAGAAGAGAGGAAATACCTGATATTTTTATGAAAAATGAAAAAGGTGTGGTCAACGTTTGAACCAGATCACCAAAGAGCTCTTAAATGTTTCTCATCCGGTAAATATGCACAACCCTGGCGTCTAAGTTTTGCAATATACTTTTCAGCACGTTCTCGTCCAATATGTAAATTTGAAGCTTCCCGGTAAATATCTTCAAGTAAAACTTTATCGGAAGGGGAAGATAATCTGAGCTAGTCGATTATTTCACGTATGATCTGTATTTCTCCACTTGACTCTGTTCCCTCTTTATTATCGGCAACCAGTTTCTTTTCTTTGATTTTTTCAACTGAGTTAGCTTCTAAAACAAAATCACCAGTAGTAGATGTTGATTGGAAGTGTGCTTTTAGTACTCCGGTTACAATGATCTTATCTTTAACATTTGCAGTGTCCACCAGGTCCCCTTCCAAATGAACGATTAATGACCTTGGATCACAGATATTATCCAATTCCTTGATCTCTATTTGCTGAGAATCAGTCTTTGAAGATTTATCATCCAAAAGAGTAAAACCAGATATTTTACCGCAACTTTCATTTTCACAATGTACCGGTTTCCCAATTTTAGATCCTTCTACTGGTAAACACACAATTCCTTCACAAATGTTACACATATAAGCAGCAGTTTTCAATTTAGGACGAATTTCATTTATGGTTGAAACTTCACCTTCAACAGATATTGTATTTGAAATGTCCTTGCTTCTAATATCCCTTATTTTCAAAATTCCACTGCCCCCATATTAATCGCATGCTCAATTATTTTTTATGTTATATCAATATCTCGAGTCACGCAGAATCACAATTTTTATTTATATGAGCAACACTGTTAACATTGTAAGCATTGGAGCTCTATACAATGCAATTCCCACCCGGAGGAGTAAGGATAGGAAGATGTTGTATTATTGAGAAGGTATTTTCCTCCCAGCAGCTAACCAATCTTCAGTTGCTACCACCAAAAAACCAAACTCCCATCATTTAAGCAGTTGCTGTGAGACAGTGAGGAAGGAACATTTGGGGAGTTTCATGGGGTACATACAAGTGGTTCTTTCCGGGGAAGTAAAAAGACATAACTCTGATAATACGTTCACCAGAATAACTGAAGCAGCCGCCACATGCATATTATAGATTGTTAATTCAAACATCGGCTATAAGTAAGAGCGCCAAAAGCCCAAGATTCCCTTTATACCTTTTATGGAATGCATATAGCCAGGTATTGAGAATCAATCACTTCGATAACCAAATTAAAAAAAATAAAAAGACACTTCGACAGCATTATCGAAGTGCTACTTAGTTGATTTTAGATCCTTCGTCTCCTGAAACCGATAGTTATGACAGCAACGGCCAACACGACCAACACACTGCCTAAAATATCAGCACCTGAGAAGGATGGAGACGATGATGCCGAATTACTCGTTGTGGGTTCTTTTGTCATTTCATACCCTTCAACGTAGTCTTCTGGTGTGCTTTGTTGAGAAGCCTCTGGTGCCTGCTCGGCAGAGGTTCCATAACCTGCATCATTTACCGTAGTCTGATTGCTTGAGGAGTCGACGATCGAAGCAGATGCAGTGGTTCCACTACTACTACGACTACGGGATTCAGATGGTATTTCTCTCTGCGTGGCTTCCTGCATCAGCTTGCTGTATTCATCTGCAGTTTCCTTGCTGACAACACCCGGAACGGACATCATTCCCTGAATATACCCATCCAGAGTTGGGTTACCACAGGTGTGATGGCAGCATGTTACACCATTTTCTACAACAGATTCCACATATTCTCTTACAAGGTTTTGTACAACCTCTTCCGAAACATCCCAATCAGACCGGAGTACGGAATTTAGCATGTTCGCAGTCATTGACTGATATGCATAGGGGTTACTTTCCTTCAGATAATCAGATACACCTATGTCATGCTTGTCAAGGACATACGTTTCATAGACCTCATCCCACATAGAATCCGTTACTAGATCAGGCATCGTGGTATCCCAGATTCCCATATTGCCGATAAAAGCATCCATGTAGCGGGTACCATCGAATCCATGCTCCATCATTCCATCGATCCATTTGGGATTCAGGTAACGTGAACGCAGATCCATGCTCAGGAAATGGTTCAAAGTTTCAACCTTTGCACCATCAATGTCACGCTGGTTGTTGATGTACATGTCAGGCCCATCTCCACCTGTCACGCTTTCCACGGCAAGGCTCAAACCACCGAAGTATGCTGCAACCATAGGATGTTCCAGGGTACCGTAAAGGTTGGAGGTGCGACTAAAAACACCAAGTTCAACACCTTCAAGGTTCTGCCTGAATACATCAGTATACTGCTCACCCCACATATCCTGACCATAGATGTAACCCATGCGATCTATGTAGAGATCTGCTATCTTTTGTCTTTCCTCCCAAGTATCACTGCTTATGGCATGCTCGATTCCCGGGGTGTATGAACCCGGCGGTGGACAGAATACACGGGAAACTGAGAGACTATATGCAGTTTCATTGTCGTACCCTTCATCGATCAAAGACTGGTAGATCGAATCCGAATTCTGCTTAACATAGTTAGGGTATATGTCACCATCAGCTTCTGCTGCAAGTCTTATCGCTTCATCGATCAGTTCAAGCCTGCTTCCATACATATCCCTGTAAGAACCAGAGGTTGTGATCAACACATCGATCCTTGGTCTTCCCAGTTCACTTGAATTGATGAGCTCTACACTCTTTACCCTGCCTTTACTATCCCATACAGGCCTTACCCCGAGCATGTAGAATATCTCGGATTCCATGGTACCCTGATGCCTGGTGGTCTCAATGGACCATAGAAGGAAAGCCGTTTTCTTCGGATATGTACCATTTTCTTCAAGGCGCAGGGCTATTAGCTCATTTGCAAGGTCTGTACCTACATCCCAAGCGGCATGTGTAGGAATGAGCCTATCATCAAACGTGCACAGGTTCCTGCCCGTGGGTAGTGCATCCGGGTTTCGTATGGGGTCACCGGCCGGACCAGGGGGTATGTATTTGCCCTCAAGAGCATCGAGGATGCGTGGAATCTCGATAGTGCAGGCTTGAATCCTTGAATTATATTCTATTGAAAGGTTAAGGTCAGCTGTTATATCATCAGACACTGTTCCAAGTATCATATTCTGCGCATCTACAGATGATGTCCCGTTGAGCACAGTCTCATTAAGAAGGGCAGCGGATATACCGGGTGTTAGATTCACAGCTTGTACATGCTGCCTGAACTCATCACCCAGCATGGATTCGACCATTGCAACCAGACTATCTCCGGTTGGTGGTTCACTGAGTGTATGAGAACCATAGGGCATGAATGTGGTTTTTAATTCCTGGAGATAATCTTCCAGATCATCAATTAAGAGATCAGTAGCTGTAACATTACCTTCAATTGCATCCATATCCACTTCCAGATCCTTATCCAGATTCATTTCCCTTGTTTGATTAATGATATCAGCCCTGTACTGAACCTTTACATTCTCATCAACCACCTGCCTGTACATCTGGATGTCCTGCTGTAGTAGTGAAAGGTTACCATAAAGACCAGATGGTACAATAGTTGGGGTCATGAAGTCCACAATGAGCATGTTTGCTCTCCTGCGATCAAAGATACCCTCAGCATCCATAGGCAGGACGTGCACCATGGGCATATCCTGAAGCAGGATTGCTCCCCAATCTTGAGCAGAAAGGCCCGCTTCCTTACCTGGCATCATCTCAATGCTGGTGAATATGGTGAACAAGGCATCTGCATCGTATGTCTTTCCAAAATATAGATAGAAGGCAAGACACTGGTGTGTTGGGGGAATGGAACCGTCATGGTACATTACAGTCTCGTTTTGATCCCATCCCCACATTGGATCCGGGGCAAGTAATACATTTCCAAACTCTATCTTTGGTATAACGAGGTACCTTCCGGTTTCGTTCTGGTAGACCATGATCTCACCTGGAGGTTCTCCCCATATCCCTATCATCTCTTCCTGCTTGCTCTGAGGTAGTTCATAGAACCATTCCAGGTACTGCGATTCAGGGATCAGGATGACACTTCCCTCTTCCACGCGCGTCTCCAGCTCCCCGGGTGCCCATGTGCCCATATTGTACCCCTTTGTTACCATAATCTGGGTGAGCTCATCTCTGTTGGGCAACGGGTCAGTCCCGAGATCATAACCTCGTAACTTCATAGCCTCTAGCAGATTTGCAAGGCTGGCCTGTGCATCCAGATAATAATCAATATCCGCACCAATTGCCGCCTTTCCGGCCTCTGCAGCATAGTAGGGTATGACAACTTTCTTCTGGGAATTGGACATCCTGTGCAGCTGCATCCAGGATATTGACCTCTGTGTGAGCCATTCTACCTGATAGTCTATTGGCTTGTAATAATCACTTCCAGTTACAGGGTCAATTTCCTTACAACCGATGACTATAGGTTCGATTATTCCATCCATCTCGGCAGCTGCCAGCTGGAATGTCTGCATGGGATCTATACCATGGGGAGAGCTTTCCCACTGAGTCTGGTTGACACTATAGAAAAGTCGAATACCGTTGAGCACGGTTACGTTCAGGGTCTGAAGATCACTCACGCCTTTATCAGAATCTTTATAATTGAGGCGAGATCCACGGGAGATCACGATGAGCGTGTCAGCAACTGATTGATTATTCATCATGAGATAGCTCAAAGAGTCACTGTCTTTGTAGGAATATGTGGTGACAATAGCATTGCAATTCTGGGCTTCGAAGGATTCCACCAGCGCATCCATAAGCGGTGAATCACGACTCATCCTCTTGAAACTACTGGTGACAATACCTATCATTGGTTTTGAAGGGTCATATTTTCCTGTGGAATTATACCAATCCAGATATTGTTCTGTATCGTTGTATATCTCAGGAGCCTCGGGGTGATATATCCCATAGACAGGTCTTACAACAGGAGGCAGGATTGTCACACCTACATCACAGAACTTCACTCCGATAAACATTGAAAGCCGTTTGAAATTTTCCATTGAGTCGTATTCAAGATAGACTCTTATATCTGAGTACTGGGAATCAGAAAGGTTGACATTATGCAGATTGTATGACTCGACAAGATCACCTACACAGATGACATCAGCACCATTGTTCCTAGCTTCATTGATCGTGGGGATGAGAGCTTCGACAACCGGAGCATCCAGGTTTCTCAACAACACAACATCCTGACCACTCAGATCAAAACTGAGGTCTTCATTTGAACGACCAAAATTGACACTGATATTGAGTTCTGTGTTTACAGAGGGATCATTTGTCACATCCGTCATCATAATGACCGAATTCTGCCTTGAGAACACATAGGCGATCTTTGGCCTATAAGCAGACTCATTTGACCCATAGGTACTGTTCATGTATTCAATGAGATTCTTTATCTGTTCATCTCCGCCAGCCTCCCAATAATTTGTGAGATTGGAATTATCTATATTCCCTATATCAATTTCACTGGAAAGGTTATATGTAAAAACATCAGCATTCGTATTTAGCGTGCTGTTTATGCTTGTTACTGTTTGATTATCCAGCGATGCCAGAAACAGCAAGGATTCATTGCTAAAATCTATCGATTTTGCTTGAGAGGAATTGTATACACTAATATTCACTGTTACCTCATCAGATACGTTGATCAGAGATTGCCTATTTTCCTCCGTCCCGAGCACAAAAGTAATTCCATTTTCATCCGCCGATACTACAGGTGCAATTACCAACATCAGCAATGCACTTACAATCAATAAACTACTCTTTAATCTATGCATATTATCAACCCGATAATGTGTACCCTATCCTGGCACTTTGCTTGGAGGCGGTTCCAGGATGGGGGAAGCTTTCATTATCCACACATTTTCATCTATTTTCTTATTGTTCGTTTCTACACACACTCTTGAAAGAATCAGGACCCGGCCTCGTTTCCGGTATCAGGAACGTAAACAACACGACCATCAGAGTTGGTAAGCCGTACCCAGTGCTTCACCGGTACCACCACCTATCTGATCGGTCATATTCAATACTTCTATATCTGCCCTTCTTTGACTATGATCTTCATATTCTCCTGACCAGGATTCTTTACTATGGTTATATCTTCAGTAGGACTGAGCAGTTCAGGTAACTGGTAAGAAGTCACAAGCATCTCTTACAAAATTAAATATTTGTTTAAAATGTATGTTACTAACACCATATAGGTCACCCAAATTGATAATGTATACACCATATTAAATCAAATATGATTCTTTACTAAATTAGACAAGTTTAGTTGAGTGCAACACATAAAACAGATATAGTATATAAACATGAGTTTTTAATCGTATATGTATTACTTTTTGACATTAAGGTGACGCATATAGATATAAATGCAATTGCTTTGGGATATAAAAAGAAAGATAATGCTAAGACTTTACACATCAGAACAAATCAAAAAATGAAGTTACAGCAAAGATAATGATTTTCCATCAAATAATAAAAGATGTATTTGAAAATAAAATGTGAGGTATAGCTTTGATACAAGCAACATACCAACTTTATTGAATGACGATTGTGTGAATAATATAGGATTGGTAAAAAAATTAGAATATTCCCGCCCGATTATGGCAGGTAACTCCGATAATACGTTCATCAGAATAACTGAAGCAGCTGCTCCATGCATAGTATCGAGTATTAATTCAAACATCGGCTATAAGTCAGAGCGTCAAAAGCCCAAGATCCCTCTTTATACCTTTTATGGCATGCACATAACCAGGCATTGAGAATCATCACTTCGATAACCAAATTAAAAAAAATAAAAAGACACTTCGACAGCATTATCGAAGTGCTGCTAATTGATGTTAGATCCTTCGTCTCCTGAAACCGATAGTTATGACAGCAACGGCCAACACGACCAACACACTGCCTAAAATATCAGCACCTGAGAAGGATGGAGATGACGAACGTGACTCACTTGTTGTGGATTCTTTTGTCATTTCATACCCTTCAACGTAGTTGGTTTCTGAATCAGAACTGGAAGACAACTGTGGTGACTGTTCGACATCCGTTCCATACCCTCCATCCACGACCTGAGTCTGATTGCCGGACCCGGATTCAATGATTTCAGCAGTTCCGGTCCCTCCACCTGAACTGTGCTTCTTTGCAGTAGAAGAAGAGCTGGTTTGTATTTCCCTCTGTGTCGCTTCACTCATTAGATCGTTATAATCCTGAGCAACTTCCTCACTGACTACACCAGGTATCGACATCAGGCCCCTGACATATTCATCAAGAAGCGGGTTTCCACAGGTGTGATGACAGCATGTAACACCATTCTCAGCCACGGATTCTGCATATTCCTTGGTAAGGGTCTGGATGGTCTCATCGGATGCGTCCCAGTAGCCCTTGCGAATGGCTTCCAGCATACGGGCTGCAGTTGACTGATATGCATATGGGTTCTGGTCATTGAAAGCTTCTTTGATGCCAAGCCCGTGCTTATCGAGCACAAGTGTCTCGTAAATGTCATTCCACATGTAGTCCTCCACAAGACCAGGGGTTGTGACCTGCCAGCCATACAAATTGTCCACGATCTCGGCAATCTCCTTCATTCCGGAGTATCCGGAATCCATCATTCCAGTAAGGTAGAGGGGATTCAGCGCTCTTGTACGGAGCTCCCTTGCAAGGAACATATCAAGCCCTTCCACTTTAGGATCTCCACGCAGGTTCACGACCTTTATCTCGGGAGCTGTTCCGGAGATATGCTCGATGGCAACAGACAGTCCACCAACATACTGGAAGAAGTCATCATTATCGAGCACTCCATACAAACTGGTAGAGCGGCTATTGAAGACGATCTCAGTGCCATCCAGATTTTCCCTGAAGACAGACTCGTAGTTTCCAAGGTGATGTACAACCCCTTCACTATCAGTGGTGTACATATTAGCCATCCTGAAGATGTACAGATCTGCAATATCCTGTGTTGAGTTGCTTGAATTCCAATCAGTGCCTCCAGCTTCGATCTCCTTCTCTATTCCAACACCATATCCTCCAGGAGGTGGAGCAAAGATCCTGAGCTCGGAGAAATAGGCTGCAAGATCGGTGAAGTTGCCATCAAAGCCGGGGTCAGCTTGCATATATGTATCCAGGATCCTCTGCTGCTCAGTTTCATTCATTGCAAGAAGAGCCTCCTCGATCTCAAGGCTGTGCTTTCGCACATAATTGTCCGAGATGCTCTCATTCTGCTCTGAGATCGTATGAGCTGCAACATCCAGTAGTCTCATCTGGTACTGGAGGGTATCCCTATAGAGGCCGGAAGTTGTGATTACCACATCCACACGAGGACGCTGTAAAACGGTCCCGTTTGCGTCCACGATGGTAAGCTCATAAAGAGGTGACACAACAACTCTGTCATTGTACACTTTGCTAAATGCCCCTGACTTAGAGATATAAAAACTGGGCTCTGCACCCATCAGTCGCAGGACCATTGATTCCATGACACCGTTGTGGCGAAGAGTTTCCACAGACCATAGGCTTACCCCTATCTTCTCAGGGAATTGCCCATGCTCATTGTAGTAGGCTATGAGCATCTCGTCAGCCAGTTCTTTGCCGATTTCCCATGTCGTTGGATCAGGGACCTTTTTAGAATTGAATCCATAATAATTCCTGCCCGTAGGGAGCACTTCAGGATTGTTTACCGGATCTCCCTGTTCACTGGGTGAAACATATCCCCCATCCAGCGCGTGCACAAATGATGTGATCTCACCGGAACAGTTGAGCAGGAGATATGTCCGGGTCGCTGCATCGAACGTCTGGTTCAGTGTGCTGACCTCACCATCATCAAGCGAACGGTTCAGGTGCAATGCGACAGAATCCACAAACTCGATTTCTGAACTGCAATTGATGACGCTGCCTGCAAGCCATGTGCTGAGGTTGTCCGCCTCCCATCGCTCCTGCATTACATCGATACCTCCGGCTGAAACCCTGGTTGTGTTGTATCCAAAAAGTTCACAGGAAGTGTTCAGGAGAAGGTCTGCATGCATAGATTCAATGAACATAGCAGCCTTCTGCCCCTCAGGACCGTTACCGAAAATGTGGGTACCATAGGGTATTGTCTCGGATGTCAGATCCTCTATGTACTCGACCATCTCTTCAAGCGTAATCTCAAAGTTGTTGTCGTTTATTTCAAGACCAAGATCCTCATCAACGGTGCTGTTGTTGAGGATATCTAAAACATTTTCTCTTGTATGGGTCATTCCAATTGTGTAATTGGTCTGCTTATACTGCTGATAGCGCATCAGGTTGAACTTAAGGTTGGTGAGTTCCCCATAGAGTCCGCTGTGGGCTATTGGTGGAGTAAGGTGACTTATCAGGGTAGCGTATCCCCTGCGCTTTGCCTGTATACCCTCACCGGCACCGTCCACAATGTATGGATAGATATTTGGCATATCCGCAAGCAGGAGATCGGAATAGCTGGTGCTGTTAAGACACACCATCTTTCCAGGAAGCCATTCATGAGTTCCGTGTCGTCCGACATGAACCAGTGCATCGGCACCAAATCCGCCCTCTTCCTCCTGATGCTGAAGCCAGAGATAGAATGCCATATATTGATGAGGTACTGGAATGTTCAGGTCATGATAAAGACTGCTAACGTCCTCCTCCCAGCCCCTGGCAGGCTGCGGGGTAAGGATCACATTCCCGTTCTTGATCATCGGGAGGACGATGTAATCCTTACCTTCACGATTCACCACCATCATCTCACCAGGCGGAGCACCCCATGTTTCAGTGACCTCATGCCTGATGTCCTCGGGAAGCTCACCAAACCAGCCCTCGTAGAGATCAGAATCCAGAAGCACAATTGAGTCATCCCTTAGTCCTTCTTCCACCAGGGCATCAAGCTCTCCCGGAGCCCATGAACCTACGTTACGGCCTTCCAGAAGGATCCTTCTCTGGAGTTCCTCTGAGCTCATATTCTGAACGGTGTAGTCAGCCATCTCCAGGGAATCAAGCATGAGTTCCAGAGACTCGAAGAGGTTGAGATAGCTTGCCCCGACATCATGTTTTCCCGGAGGGTGGTTGAAGTAGATGATAGCTATTTTCTTATCCTCATTTGCTGTGTGGCGAAGATCGGCATAGGACTTAGCCTGCCCCAGTATACGCTCCACCCTGTCCATAATTGGATAGCGCACATCGTCTTCTTCAGTAAACTGTGCTTCGACAGGTATGGGGCATATAACGCCGTCCATCTCTGGCTGGTCTAGCTTCCAGGTGATTGCCATGCCATTGAGGCCATAGGGATCTTGCTCCCATTGAGGATAGGTCTGATAGGACAGACTTACAGCCTTGAGCACCGGAACATCACTAATCTCAAGCACTGTAGACGGACCGGTGGCACCGAAGAACATGAAACTTATAATTGCATCCACTCTGTAGGTCTCGTCGGAGTTATCGTAAAAATGATTTATAGGACTGCTCCATGGAACATAACTTGCTATGACGTTGTAACCATCTTCCTCGAGCTTTCGTATCATGGCATCTTCTGTATGCATCTTCCCTTCCTGATAGTCCCTGTAATACATAGCTATGCCAATCCATTCATCGGAAGCGTTGTAGTGCCCGCTTGAGATATACCAGTTATTGTAATCCTCGCGGGTCAGGAAAAGGTGTTCGAACTGATCACCGTTATACGTACAAGAAGGTGCATCCGGATGATATATAGCAGCAGGTGGCACCGTCATTGTGGGTTTTACGAAACTTGCGAGGTCCGGGCGGTTGTCTGCTTCATTTGTAACATAGATAAACATCCTGACAAGGTTTTCGGGAAGGACGGTTCTCCAGTAACCCGGACTCTTGGAACTCTTGCTAAACAGTTTGCTCAGCACAGCATCCCCATTCTCCACATTCTGGGAATGCCAGGCCTCAGTGGAAAATCCTCCAACACCAAGAACCTTCACACCGCGATCACCTGCTACCGATATATGATCTTTGTAAAGATCATACTGGGAATCTGCTACGAACTCGAATATTATGTCCCCTTCCCACGCATCTATTTCTGCATTCACAAAATCGGCCTGGGACTGGTCCCTCGCAACCATCGATATTGCCGTAAGATTTGCGAACTGGCAGTCTATTCCGTATTCAGAAAGCTCGTCCATCACACCCATTATTGTTGCATGATTTGGAAGTACCACCAAAAGAACAGATGTCCGTATGGGTTGCTGTACATATGTAACCAGATCATCCCTGCCATCAAGCTCAGTCGCTGCATAGACTAAAAAGTTTTGAAGATTTTTATCGCTCCAGGTCCAGTAGAGCGATGCGTTATCCTGAACACTCTGAGACACATCCGACAGGTTGTGAGCTTCCTGAGTTAAAGCAATGCGCCTACCAGTGATGCTTCCATTATTGATCGCATTTGAAAGCTCTATAATATTGTCACTGTCGCTTATATCGATCAATATTATATCTGCGTTTGTTGATGTATCATTCAAAGGAAAATAATGTGTGCTAACATTCAATGAATATGTTGAGTTGTTTACAAAATTATGTGGGGTTTTTGCATCAGTAAAGTATGCAAATTGAGTGTTGTTTTCTTCTGCCGATACAACCGGTACAAACAGCAGAAAAAGCAATAAACTTATTATCAATATACTTCGTTCTATTTTAGGCATGTTGTCTCCTCGATAATATGCAGAACATCCCGGATTCTTGCTTGGCGGCG
The DNA here is from genome assembly GCF_900774285.1 of Methanococcoides sp. NM1. NCBI lineage: Archaea > Methanobacteriati > Methanobacteriota > Methanomicrobia > Methanosarcinales > Methanosarcinaceae > Methanococcoides > Methanococcoides sp. NM1. Next base: position 57,567 of record NZ_CAAGTW010000008.1, on the reverse strand, counting down.
GTTCCGGGATGTCACACATCATTCTATGTCCATATTATTCATACTAAATTAAATAATTGTAACACTAATTATGATATATAAATATATTCATAATAACACAACGACGGAATTTACAAATCCTGAAGCCTTCGAAGAACCAAGTAAGAAGTTCCCAAGAGAAAAAGAAGAAAACACAGGCCAAAAAAATCTAAAGAGCAGGGACGCATCAACAAAAAGAGAGCTATTCTTCATAGACAGATCAGGTTTTACAACCAAAACGGGAAGAATTATTTTGACCCTTTACTGTTGATATTCTTCCATGAATGGGAATACAAGCCAGTATGGCTGAAAAATGGGAAGATTCTCACAAAGGGAAGTTTTGACATCTTCTCGAAGAAGTTATTAAAGATAGATGAACTTCTGACATTTTGTGCGTGAGCTTATTGCCAAAGACAGGATCACAGGATTGTTCCTGCATCAGTGGAGTTTGTATAGAGATGAACTCAATCATGGAACATTAGCCCATGACAATTGGAAGTACTGAAAGTCTCGAAGTTCCAATAGCTTTAATTCAAACGCACAAAGTCCTGCAAGAATGATTCATAAGCTCATTGCTCTTAGCTTGATCACGCAAGTAATGTATTTGAAAATAAAATGTGAGGTATAGCTTTGATACAAGTAAGTTATACCAACTTTATTGGATGACTATTGAGTGAAAAAGAGAGGATTCATAAAAAATGTACAATAGTCCCGCCCGGATTTGAACCGGGGTCCCAGGCTCCAAAGGCCTGAAGGATTGACCGCTACCCTACGGGACTTCACATCCTGCATATTGCACAATAATACTTATTTGTTGTGGAAAATTTCAGATCATTTCTGGATAATGAGGGTCAGCACATCGCCATCTTCCAGCATGTGGTCAAGGCCGGCTCGCTGGCCGGGGTGTTTGGCTGATGGACCCCATATCTGGGAATACCTGAACTTATCACGGAAATCGCGGTGCAGGCGGTCACAGATATCGCCTACTGTCACGCCGTTGGTCACGATCATTGGCTCGTCCATGTCTGCGGGGCCGCCCTGTGGTTTCATGTATATCCTGATGAAGTCCAGGGTATCGTAGATCAGGTCCTTGACGGCTTCAAGGTTCTTCTCCTCGTTGGCGGAAATTAATGTAGCATCCGGGAACTTTGCCTTGCAGAATTCCAGGATCTCCTCGTCGGCCATGTCCACCTTGTTGATGACGATCACAGCAGGGATGTACACCCTGTTGGCCATCACACCGTCGATAAGCTGGTCCATGTTGATGTTCTCCCTGAGAAGGACATGGGCATTGTGTATCTTGTACTCGCCCAGGATCGCTTTGATCAGGTCGTCGGACATCTCAAGCTCCATGGTCGTACTGATGATCACGCCACCCCTGTCCATCCTCTTGATGGTAACATCAGGAGACGACATATTGATCCTGATACCTGCATCGTAGAGTTCCTGCATCAGCACCTTATGGTGCTCGGTCTGGAACACGTCCAGCAGGAAAAGCACAAGATTAGAGTTCCTCACCACGGAGATGACCTCCCTTCCACGGCCACGGCCGCTGGCGGCGCCTCTTACCAGACCCGGCACATCCAATATCTGAATGGTCGCACCCTTATAATCCAGCACACCCGGAATCACATCAAGGGTTGTGAACTCATACGCACCCACCTCTGAATTAGCACCGGTCAGCTTGTTCAGGAGCGTGGACTTACCCACGGAAGGGAATCCCACAAGTGCAACAGTAGCATCGCCTGACTTCCTTACAGAATAACCCTCGCCGCCGGACTTAGCAGAAGCTCTCTTCTGCACATCTTCCCTCAGGCGTGCAAGTTTCGCCTTCAACTTACCGATGTGATGGGATGTTGCCTTGTTATAGGGAGTCTTACGGATCTCGTCCTCGACTGCCTGGATATCTTCGTGTAAACTCATCTGCACCCTACCATAACTTCAATATAAAAAAGATTTTCCTTAGGAGACCCGGAAATTACCTGCATACCCCGTCAAAAAGTATGACCTCTACCTCAGTTCCTTCCCTTACCATCAGCTCACCCGCAGGGATCTCAATGAACCCATCCGCAGCTGCAAGAGTGGTGATCGAAGCCGAAGTCTTATTGACAGAGAAGACCCTGTCCCCCTCCAGCCGTACAGCATGAAGCTCATGCCTGGTCTCGGAAATGACATCCTCCCCGAGGACTGCCCGGACCCTCTGCTTCACCGGTTCCGAAGCGCCCAGGCATCTCCTGACAAGCGGCAACAGGAACTCATAGAACACCGTGAGCGAAGCCGTCGGGTGACCTGGCAAGGCCACGATCGGAATCTCATCTATGATCCCAATGATCACAGGCTTTCCCGGCTTGAAGTTAAGGCCGTGTGCCAGTAGCTCGCCCTTTTCCTCAATGATACTGTACATGAAATCATCAAGTCCGGCTGACGTACTGCCGGATGTCAGCACCAGGTCACACTCGGCAATTGCTCTGTCCACTGCCTCCCTGACCGCTTCCCTGTCATCCCTCACAATGCCATAGGGAACAGCATCTGCACCGGAGTCCGTAACACTTGCATAGAGCGAATAGGAATTGCAGTCGTAGATCATACCGGGACAAAGAGATCCTCCCGGAACTGTCAGCTCATTCCCGGTGGAGACTATCCCCACCTTCATGGACCTGACATCCACATTCCTCTTCCCGATGGATGCAAACACACCGACCTCACGCGCTCCGATCCGGGTGCCTTTGCGAAGCACACGCTCGCCCTTTGCAACGTCCACGCCTGCATGTATCAAGTTCTGGCCTGCACTCGCGGTCACTTTTACGAGAACATTGTCGCCCTTAAGCTCAGTGTCCTCCACCATTACAACGGCATCGGCACCTTCAGGAATAGGACCGCCTGTTGCGACCTCCGCGGCCTCCAACTCATTCACACGGTACTGCGGAAGCTGTCCCACCGGGGAGAATCCCACCAGCTTTAGGGATACTGGTCCTTCCTTTGCTGAAAGCAAGTCCCCTGAACGCACAGCATACCCGTCCTTCAGGGATTTATCAAAATCCGGGACAGCTATGGCTGAAATAATGTCCTCTGCAAGCACACGACCTGTTGCAGTCTCAATGGGCATTGACCTTACATGGGATAGGACATCGAGTCCTCCAAAAAGGCGCCTGGCATCCTCGATAGAGAGCAGGTCCCGCAATATTTTCCGTGGCATTGTTAGTTCAACTTAAGAAAGAAAAAAGAATGATCGTAAAATGATCATTCGTAGATCGGAGTGCCTGTGCTGCCGGTAACCTCTTCAAAAGCAGCGACCGCTGCCTTGGTGATAGGACCAACAGAACCATCGCCGATAGGACGTCCGTCAAGCTTTGTGATAGGTGCAGCCTCTGCTGCGGTACCTGTGACGAAGATCTCATCTGCGGTGTACATGTCGAACAGGCCGAGGTTCCCGACAATGACCTCATAACCGCGCTCCTCGAGAAGCTCAATGGCAGTAGCCCTTGTGATACCCTTGAGGTTGTTGATGGTTGGCGGAGTGTAGATCTTACCGTTCTTGATGACGAAGATATTGTCTCCGGAACCTTCAGAGACGAAACCGTTCTGGTCAAGGAAGATAGCCTCATCGCCGCCCTTCTCGTTTGCCTCGATCTTGGCAAGGATGTTGTTCAGGTAGTTCAGTGATTTGATGTTAGGGGACAGTGCATCCGGTGCATTACGCCTGATACCGACCGTAATTGCTTTGAGACCGACCTCATAGAGATCGCCGTACATTGCAGCCCATTCCTGTGAAACGATGTAGATGCTTGGCTTTGGACACTTGCGTGGGTCAAGACCGAGGTCACCAACACCACGTGAAACGATAGGACGGATGTATGCATCTCTGAGATCGTTCTTCCTCAGTGTCTCAAGGATAGCCTCACTCATATCTTCCTTTGAGATAGGGACCTCAAGAGCAATTGCCTTTGCAGAATCATACAGCCTGTCAACATGCTCCTGCAACTTGAAGACACGACCGTTGTATGCCCTGATCCCCTCAAAGACACCATCACCATACAGGAAACCGTGGTCATAGATAGAAATCGTTGCATTTTCCTTTGTGACAAACTCACCGTTGTAATAAATCAGTAATTCGCTCATATGAATCCTCTTTAGTAATACCGGTTAAAGGTACGTTTTGTAAATATTGTATCCTTGATGTTATCTATGTTATATATGGATATTTGTATCAACTGAGATCCGGCAACAATGAAAGATGACACTAAAGCAACAGATAACGGAAAATGAGAATTATCGTAAAAGCTGATTCATGCGTTTTCCTGCTCAGTTGAACTTTCCATATCCTGCTGTTCAGAATATTTCCTGAATATCACTTCATACTCACGCCATCCCACTACAAATATGACAATTATGAAAGGCACCAGAAAAGTCATATTCAGGGATAAATCAGAGAACAACGCCATCACTCCAAAAAAGAAGACCATAAAACCGGTCTGGAATAAGGAATAGCCGATAGCCGCCTTTCTTGGGCCCTCTTTCAGTGCATAGGCCCCCCAGAACCTTAAGCTAAAGATATCCTTTAAAGCAGGAGAGGAAATGTCCTCTATGCCCTCCATTCCTTTCAGGAATTGCCCCATCCTTATGTCAGAGATCGTTTTAGAGTAAAACAGAGACAGAAGGAAAACAATAACCAGTGCAAACCCACCGATCAGGGCCTGGTCAAACATGATAAGCAGAGTTGAGATGAACATGAGGAAACCAAAGATTGCCGGTAGGTAAGTGGTCTTCTCTTTGAGTGCTTTTGCCAGATTGTAAAGTGTCATTACTGCAAAGAAAAGAAGACCTAGAATAAGGATTGTTGACATGATTGGTGGCACCTTTGGTATATTAAGTACTGACCATGTGGACAGATACATTAAACAAAACTAACTCTATTGTATAAATTTATTTTTACAACTGCGAATGTACTAAAAATAACACCTCTAATTTTTAAGCACACAATTTGCCTGAAAAACTCTCCTGTACAAAAGACTTTTATGCATAAACACCCATGTCGTATCTCATCCGCCCAAATTCATTTTGGGCCCGTGGCTTAGCCAGGATATAGCACCGGGCTTCTAACCCGGGGGTCGTGGGTTCAACTCCCACCGGGTCCGTTAGAACACTTTGGAAAGTCCTGATCTGACAGGACTTTTTTAACTTTTATGAGATAGAACTTTTGCTATGAATAGATCCCATCATTCAATATTTGGATTTTGACCATTGTATGCAGGTGCACGACCGTATTTAGTCTCAAAATGCACTATTATATTACTTTTCCATCTTCAAAACTTGAACTTGGAGATTACTTTTGCTTAATGCTCCAGCCGGTACAACTAAGACAGCGGGTTTTGCGAAAATACCGAATTGTTCATTAATACAATGTTCCCTGACCCGGCTGTAAAATATCCTCGGGGTAATTATTCAGATAGCTCTGAATGATAAATTTAAATACGTGTAGAAATACTTATTTAAGCACATAAAAAATTGGGTTTGAAAGAAATGGGGAAAAATTTAAAGATCGGGATGTTCTCCTGGGAGAGTTTACACTCGATAAAAGTAGGGGGCATAGCTCCGCATGTTTCCGAACTTGCAGAAGCTCTTGCTGAGAAGGGACATTCAGTCCACATATTTACAAGAAATCATGAACTTGAACCATATGAAAAGGTCAATGGAGTTCACTACCATCGAGTGGACCATTCTCTTGACGGAGGCATTGTCCAGCAAATGGATAGCATGTGTGATTCAATGTACTCGAGATTCCTTGATGTTACGAAAGAATATGGCAAGTTCGACATATTGCATGTCCATGACTGGCATCCTTTCAATGTGGTCTCAAGGATCAAATATGAATTTGGGATACCCTTTATGGTCACATATCACAGTACCGAATGGGGAAGGAACGGTAACGTACATGGGGACTGGTGGGAAGCCAGGGAAATATCCCACAGGGAATGGAAAGCTGGCTATGAATCTATAAAGGTCATATCCACTTCACAACAACTTACAGATGAGATCAAGTTCCTGTACCAAATACCCGATGAGAAGATATCCATCGTTCCAAACGGTATCTTTCATGGGAAAATTAAAAAGGACGTTGATCCCGGAGAAGTGAAAAAAAGATTAGGGATACATCCTCTTGCACCGGTTGTTCTGTTCATAGGACGTATGAGCTACCAGAAGGGACCTGATCTGCTTGTTGAAGCGATCCCTAAAGTGTTGGATCATCGCTGGGATACTCAGTTTGTCTTCATCGGTGAAGGTGAAATGCGCCCTCACTGTGAATATCTTGCAAATGCACAAAATGTTTCAGATCGTTGTCATTTCCTGGGGTATGCAGATGATGAAACAGCCAGGGACTGGTTAAATGCATGCGATATTCTCTGTATTCCAAGCAGGAACGAACCTTTTGGCATAGTTGTCCTTGAAGGTTGGGATGCTGAAAGGACCATCGTTGCAACAGATGCGGTCCAGATCATCAATAATTTTGTTGATGGTATCCTTGTCTACAAAGATCCGGAGTCTATTTCATGGGGCTTAAATTACGTGCTTGATGACCTCTCCAATGGCAGCCTGAGAAAAGCCGGTAAAGAACTTATCGAGACCAAATTCAACTGGCACAAGATCGCAGAAAAGACAATTGAAGCGTACAATTTGGATAAACAAAATGATTGGATACATGGGACGACACTTGGAAAAGCAAAAACATTTTGGTGGAAAATTGATAGTGATCTCAACCTTTCCATAAGTAGAGAATTTAATTCGTTAAATGGAAATCTCAAGGTTGATAAACTCATAATGAAAGATGAATTGAGTAAATTGGATAATTATATGGCAGATGACCAGTGGAAAGGTCTGTCAAATAACGTAGCAAAATTAAGAAATGGGACCGAAAAAGAAGGAATTGGGAAATTCCTTTATAATAATCTTAGTTGGACAAATACGGAAGCCCAGTTATCAAGTCACATCGGATCAATATTCCATCAGGCCGGTGTGTGGGAATACAATGGAAAAAAGAGAGGAATTCAATTTAGAAAAGTAACAGACGATTGGCACATGTTGATGAAAAGCTACTATGGAGAATGCATTAAACAACTTGATGATCCAGAGCAATATAATAGCGTTGATCTTAAGTGATCAACGCTTAAAGCTTCTACCTCATGATTTTACTTATTAATTAAACGCATTACCCTTTTCATCCCTTCAACCATTGCTTTTTCATCAATTTACTTCCCTATCCATTCCTGCATCCCTCTTGCTGCTTTTTCCGAGAAGGTCAATGTCAATGTTTATCAGGAAACAGACCTTTTTCGATGAGGTCGCCCACTTTCCCTGTGATGGTGAATGTCTTTCCTGAGCCAGGGCCTGTCAGGATTAGAAGAGGAAAATTGGTTATGTCCAAGTTAGTGTTGAGCTTTGCTTTTGCTTTTGCTTTGTGTTAGCGTCATCTTTTGATGAAAATAAAAAAAACATCAGGTTGACCTGATGCTTGTAATCACTTTCTCAAGGGTATCGACCTCAGGCGAATAATGCTTATTGCCCCCAGCCTGACCCTTCTTGAGATCTTAAGTTCCATCTGCCTCATGAAATCATCTACAGTGTTGCCCATGAGAATAACAGACAGACCTGCCTGACATGGGTTTTCTACTACTTCAAGATCATACAGCATTTGCAATGGATGTAAATGCAAGGAACAATAAGAGAATGAACATTATGTGTATGGCTTTCATTCGACCTTCCCGGGACCCAATTGCTAAGCAATTTCTGAAAACTCATTCAGACATCTTCTCTTTTGTTAATTGGTCTTTCAGCACGAATACAAGTCCTGAACTTTCATCCAATACCCTGCTGGCCCTGACAAAGTTCCCTTTAATGCCAACATTTTCTCCCTCATACCAGGTTCCAAATACCCGGACTTTGTCATCCTTTGAGACCGGACAGATACCGGGATAAACTACGACCACGGTCCTGTTTTCACCCCTGACGGTGAAAATACTCTCATATCTGCTGAATATCTTCCCGAATACAAGACCTAGCGGAATGCCGATAAAGAATTTTGCTTTCTCAGATACCCTTGAATCACCTAGGACCTCACCCTCAAATTCCTCCTGAACATGAGCCTTTTTTGATGCTTTGGGACCTCCAAATTCCCTGACCGGGACCAAAAGGATAACGCAAACCAATAAAGCGATCAAAACTCCTGAGAGCAACTGCCCTATGTAGTAGCAATAAGCCAGTATTACCAGTACCGCTACCACCCCAACGACCAGTTTATTCTCAGAAATACGATCCATTTTACCACCTGACCTCGTTATTTGTACACACCTTCGCCGGTCACTACCCGCCCTTTCACAGTTACCCAGCCATCCTGCGCCCCGGTAAGTTCTGCAAAAACACGATTATTGTAACCATTGAAGCTCCAGCCACACATTAACAATCCATGCGATGCTTGGGCAGCCGACCCAAAAAGACCGGATGCCCGAATATTAATATCAGTTCATCGATCCTGCGATCTCCACCAACTCATCCTTATCCAAGGAAGCACTTATCATTAGCTCAATATCATCCACATCCCATCGAAGCATGTTAGTTCCATAAACTTCGACAAAATCTCCGGGAGAACCATTGACATCAACGTTCTCTGAAACAGAGAACTCCGTTGGTCCGGGGAAACCGGATTCATAGAATACCTCAGTTATGTGCAACCTTGAATCACTATTCGTGTACAGTAGGGTAACTCTTTGCATAACCTGTTTCCCGGATGCGAACTCACTATTATCGAACAGTAATGCATGATCGAACTCATAGCCCTCCGGGATATAGGATGGGAGCAGGATCTCAAAATCTGCTTTTTCCTGTGCTTCCTCTAATGTCATCTCCTCAGGAAGTGCGAACTCATTCATGTTAATGGTACTTACTTCTGCACCCTCAGGGATCTCGAACTCGAACACTTCATCTGAAATACCGGCATTCACCTGCAAATTGCGGACCTCTACTGAAACAATTACGTTTCCATCGGTATCATACATATCATACTTCAGTGGCATCCAGGTCTCTTCGTCGACCCAGACCTTGATATTGCCGGTAAATGGACCTGCAGATGGAACTTCCTCTTTTGGCTCCAGGATCATTATGAAAGTATCCCTGCCGTCGATCTTTTCCATTCCAGAAAAAGAGACATCGCTTTCATTAAGGAAATTCGCAATAAGATCAACATAATTTATTTCCTGATCCAGATCAATATCCGGCATTTCCATGACTAGGACCGAGTTCTGCTGTGGATCATATGTCCACATGGTCTCACCATTGGAAACAACAATTGTACCTGCCTGTTCTGCAGGCTGTTTAGTGACTGACCTCATCTTCTCTTTTTTCTGGATCATCTCCTGCTCCATTACGGATTCCTGACCCATGAGTGACATTGTCATATACAACGTGAATGAGGAATCCTCAATAAGGTCATTTTTCTGTTGCATTTGTTCTGCGATCTCTTCTGCTGAGATCTGATCATCCACACATCCTGCAGATAAAAATGCAGAAAATATCAAAAGGAAAACAAACAAACTTTTGGTTTTTGCCATATTACGTATCATTTTAATTCACGACCAGTTTTCTTCCGGAAGATCTGTGTTATTATTTGAACAATGTAATCAAACATAATAAAAGTTTTGCACGTGGTACAAAATTGTTTTATAGAAGTGTCTCATTTCAGAATTCAGGAGTAACAGAGAGGTCGGATCATGCAGAGAAAAGAAGGAAGAGCATTAGGAATCGCAGGTGGTATTCTGGCGATCATCGCAGGCGCATATATGATTGCAGTTACGGTAGGCGGCCTCAGAATAGGAGGAGGAGTAATTATGTACGGGGTGCCTTCTGTATTTGGGATTTCTGACCCCGAAATAATCATGTCAGGATTCTGCCTCTTGATAATGATCTTCGGAGCGATGGGAATTGCAGGAGGCATATATGCCGAAAAGAATCAGCAGCTTGCAGGCATATTGATGATCATACCGGCCATCGCCGGATTTGCATTACTGAGCGTGATGTGGGCACCTATCGGTGCCATGCTTATTCTGGGAGGAGTCCTGACCCTAAGTTCAGGCAAATAAACCTTGCCGGATATACCTCAGTAATTCCCCATCAGTTTGGCAATAGCCCTGTGTACACCATGAATGCTCAGATCATTACCCAGGTACATCATTGGACACCTACCCGTAAAACATCGATGGTCAGCACATAACTCCCGTACAGCAGGCGTGTCGGTCCTCCAGTGGATCCAGGTATTGACAACACCTTTGTCAAAGAGCTGTTTCATGACATCAGCAGGTTCCATGGTCGTCAGGCCTATCACTGCATTCTCAACACCATCAGGGACTTCTCCTACGGACTTGATGGAATCCAGTTCCGGCCTGTTGGAAAGATCAACATAATAGACGGTTTTACCACGCTTTTTCAGCTCATTGGATGCCCACTTGATCGCAGGTTTTATTTTGTCATCTACCACAACATACTCATCTGCATCCCAGAACTCCGAATAATCGATTCCCATTTTAATAACTCCCTGCACAACGAAAAATAATATTACTATAGTAAAATGTAATTAATTACTTAAAACAATCTTATCCTTTGTCCTTTATAATACATTCTATTTGCCGTTTTGTCAGCTTCATACCCATGAACTTGCCTAATATTACACAGATATATCCGAAAAGTGCAAAATATCTTATTCCAAATTACAATCTCCAGTGGAAATTGGGGGGTTTATGCGGACGTACCTTCGTGTTCTCATTAATGGATAGTACTTTCCTAAATGTGTATTCGTTTTTACTAAGATATGAAACTCTTATAAGTAAACATAGAAACCAAAATATAGCACATACAAGCAACTTACATACCTGTTAAAGAAAAAAGAGGAGAGAAAATTGAACCGGATAAAAGAGTTCTTCAAAAGGGACAGATTTGCAGAATATATCAACGTTGAACTTCTGGAAGTCTCAGAAGGTTACGCGAAAGCAAAGATGGACATCCATGAGCACCACCTCAACGGCGTAGGCATCGTACAGGGAGGAGCAACATTTACCCTTGCAGACTTCACTTTTGCAGCTGCTGCCAACTCCCATGGTACAGTTGCAGTTGCCATAAATGCAACGATCTCCTTTGTGACCGCAGCAACATCAGGAACCCTGATAGCCGAAGCACGGGAAACCTCAAGGAATCCAAAAATCGCAACCTATACCATCGAAGTTACCGACGACAACAGCAATACCATTGCCATCTTCCAGGGAATGGTATACAGAAAAAAACAGACCTTAGAATCATTTATAGATCAAGCGTAAGGATTCGACCTCTTCCTTTTCCGGGTGCTCAAGTCCAAGCAGGAAATCCTTTAGCATCCGGTGATCGTCCACCAGTTTGTCGGCTTTCATAATACTCTCTTTACTGACATAAGTAGGCACACCCACACAGAACATACCGGCCCTGTTCGCAGCCTCCACGCCCATTGGTGCATTCTCCACCACAAGGCACTCACTTATGCCAACGTCGAGCATCTCAGCAACCTTCAGGAAAGGATCGGGTGCAGGTTTCCCTTTTTCTACATCCTCGCCACTAAGAACAATATCGAAAATATCGTCGAACAATCTGCCAATAACATCATGCACGATATTCCTGTCAGCACCCGAGACCACTGAAAGCATGAAACGCTCCCTCAATATCGGAAGGCATTCATCAATTTCCCTGAACGATTTAAGTACAAGTATCCTTGCAAACTCTGCCCTGTATCTTCTTATCAGCCCATCGACATCAAAATCAAGGGGGTCGATCCCTTCCTTCTCAAGCAGGAAACTGACGATCTCTACGGTCTTCGAACCTTCCTTGTCGTAGATGTCCTGTTTATCCATATTGATGCCCAGTTCATCAAAGATATGCTGCATAGCCTCGGTATGGTAGGACATCGAATCCACCAGCACACCGTCCATGTCGAATATCAAAACTTTTAGCACAAATTACACCCTTTAAAATGAATAGATCCCAAAGCTCAACATACAGGATCTGAACCCGGATCTGAACGGAGCATATACAACAGGTTATTGATATAGCTTCTTAAAAGAAGCCATTCCCATAACATACCAACAAAAAATGTACATTCGGAATGGAAAAATCTGCAACACATGCAGATATATGATCCATACGATTATTTTAACCTGATCTCGTTCTCATGCTTGTGGAGAGCCATCTCTATATTGGATTTGAGGTCCTGTTCTTTGAATGGCTTTGAGATATAACCATATGGCTCGGCGATCTTTGCCCTCTCAAGGGTATTATCATCGGTATATGCTGTAAGGAAGATCACCGGGACATCGAACTTTTCCCTGATCTTTTCAGCCGCCTCAATACCATCCATCTCGCCTCTGAGCATGACATCCATGAGCACAAGATCAGGATAGAACAGATCCGCTTTTACAACAGCGTCCTCTCCTGAAGAAGCCGTACCGACTACTGAATATCCCATCATTTCAAGCTTGTTCTTTATGCTTAAAGCAACGATATTCTCATCCTCTACGACTAAAATATTTGCCCCTTTCATCTTGTGACCTTCATATCCTGCTATTTTCATTGAATATTATTGTAAAAGCTGTTCCGGAAGTACGGTCCATAACAATGGTACCACCGATCTGGTCGACCAGAGTTTTCAACAGCTGTAAGCCCAATGAAGTGCTATTCTTATAGTCAATTTCTTCCGGGAAACCTATACCATTATCAGTCACGATTAGTATAAATCTATTTTCATCCCCATGCTTTAGATCAATAGATATCTTACCTGGCATTCCCTGAAAAGCATGTTTCAAAGAATTGGTGACCAGCTCGTTTATGATGATCCCAAGAGGGATCGCTGTATCCATGCTCAAAAAAATATCCTCGACGTTAAGCTCCAGTTCAATGTCCTTATCAAGAGAATATGAACTGATAAGTTCAGCTGCGAGCTTCTGGATATAATCAGCAAAATTGATGCTTTCCATATCCGTTGACTGGTAAAGTTCCTCATGGATCAATGACATCGACATAACACGGGCCCTGCTCTCCATAAAAGCCTGGACCACGGACGTATCCTCAAACTCCATGGAACAAAGGTCGAGCAAACTGCAGATTATCTGGAGGTTGTTCTTTATACGATGATGGATCTCCTTTTTGCGCATCGCTTCGATCTCCATCAACGCCTTTTCTGCGTTCTTGCGCTCAGTGAGATCCTGTATTGTGATAATTATGCATTCCTTACCTCCGATCATAGCCGATCTTGCCATGACCTCAGTCCAGAATAGTTCACCATTCTTTTTCCGGGCCTTCCATTCAGCACTCACGAAACCATTTTCAGACGCTGAATCGATCAGCCACATGATCTTTTCCAATGAGTAGAGAGCCTTGCCCCCCTTAATATCCTCAGCAGTCCTGCCCAGCACTTCTTCCCTGGAATAACCGGACATCTCACAGCCCCTGTCATTGATATCAAGCAATCTGTAATTGTCCCTTTCATGAATAGTGATCCCATCAAGCGAACCATTGAAAACAACACGATATTTTTCCTCAGAGCTTTTAAGGGCTGCCTCTGCGTTCCGAAACTCGGTCACATCCTCCCCGGAACATAGCAAACCTGTGATGACGCCTTCAACAGACCTCAGAACTACAGTATGCCATGCAATGATCCGTGCATCACCCGCATCTGTTACTATGCTACTCTCTGAATATTCCATGATGTTCATATCGCCACCCATTAGTTTCGGGAAAGCTTTGCGACCCTGGAAACTGAACTCTTCTGAAAAACCAAGATCATACCATTTTTTCCCAATAATATCGGATTCGGAGAGACCGAACATCCTGCAACCTTTCCTGTTGATGCTGATCACATTCTGATCACGATCAACTACAAAGATGATCACGCCAATGATATCCAGATAGTTCTGGAGCTTGTCCTTTTCCTTTTTGAGCATGTATTCAGCATGTTCCCTATCAGAAATATCCCTGCATATTCCAAAATAGACATCTTTTCCACCCCATTTTCCCGGGGTCACTTTCACTTCAGCAGGAATAGAAAGCCCATCTTTTGTGATAAAGGAAAGAGAAAATGAAGCATGCTTCTTCTCACCTACCTCCCTGATGGCTTTCATGACCACATCACGATCATTTTCAGAATGCAAACCTAACAAACCTATAGCGCGCAACTCATCCAGAGTGTATCCAAGACGTTCACTTGTCTTTTTGGTGGCATCGATAATATGACCAGTTAGATCTATCACAAAAAAAAGATCTTCAATACTATCGAACAGGTTCTGCAGGTCTTTTTGCCTTTTTTCCAGATTCAGTTCGGATCTGATCCTTGCAATGAATCCACCTATCTGTACAGCAATAGCTTCCAGAGAATCCTGAATTTCAGAGGGAAGGATATCATGGCTATGCGAAGCAACGTTCAAACTGCCTACAACTTTACCACCATATGTTATCGGAATAATGCCACATCCAAGCAAACCATTTGTAAAAGGATCAACAGGAATGTTATCCGTAAAATCAAAACACGCCCCATAAAATGGCAAGCCTTTTTCGAGGATCTCATGTTGAAGAGAATCTGAACTATAATGGGAATTTCTGCGAATGAACTCATCTGAAAGGTTCTTCTGCATTACAAGATAGATCTCATCGGTATTCTCATCTACAAGATATATGCCACTGCAATCAATAACCCCAATGTTAAGGGTCGTTTCCAGCAACCGTTCAAGGCTTGTGAGCAGATTGCTACTGGAACACAAGGCAATGCCTATGTCTCGCTGGATACGCAGCAACCTATCAGATACAGGAGCATTGATACCACCAACTCCCTTCGGCTCATATTCAGATCTGCCCATACTATTTCTCAAAGAAAAGAACACAGATATTGGATATTAAGTTACCTAAATGCATAAATAAACTTGGTTTTAACCGGAGGGAAATGAATTATTAATAGAAAACCATTATAATTCTCTGTGATACTATGCCAGAAAACGTTGAAGCAAATCCTATAACTTCATGGAATCCGGAAAGCAAGCATCCGAATATTTCTAAGACCGCATACATACACCCTCAGGCAACGGTCATCGGTGCAGTTTCCATCGGCGAAAGAGTTATGGTCGCACCCTATGCCTCCGTAAGGGGAGATGAGGGACAGGATATCAGGATCGATGACCACAGCAATGTACAGGACGCAGTTGTCCTTCACGGTCGCCAGACCATTGATCAGAATGGCAATCCGATAAAAGAGAACCAGGTCGAAGTTGACGGGAAGAACTATTCGATCTACATAGGGAAGCGTGTATCTCTTGCCCACCAGGCACAGGTACACGGCCCGGCTGTTGTTTTTGACGACGTGTTCATAGGGATGCAGACATTTGTGTACAAGGCAACGATCGGAAAGAACTCAGTACTTGAGCCAAAAGCCTGCGTGATCGGTGCGAATGTCCCCGAGAACAGATACGTCCCTGCAGGAGTGGTCATCACATCCCAGGAAGATGCAGACAAACTGCCTGAGATATACGAAGGATACACATTTAAGCACACCAACGCAGAGGTTGTTGAAGTAAACGTAGAGCTGGCAGATGGATACAACCAGAGGAAATAAAATTAATCGGGGTAAGGTCAGGGTCTGCTCACGTACGGGTAACCCTCTGCTTTCCATTGGTTGATGCCACCCAGCATGTTATACACATCATTGTAACCAGCATCAACAAGAATATTGCTTGCTGTGACACTTCTTGCACCTAAACGGCAGTAAACTAATATCATTTCATCCCGGGGCACCTCATCCAGCCTTGAGCTAAGTTCGTTCACATTGATGTTCACAGCACCTTCGATGTGCTCAGTTTCGAACTCATTGACCGTACGAACATCCAGCAGGAAAACTTCCCCGGAATCGATCATCTCTTTTGCTTCCTGTACAGACACATCCGTATATCCTGTGGAAGCATCATCCTCATCTACAGGATCCGATATACCAGGATTAGCACAGCCTAAAATGAGACAGGACATTACCAACATTGCAAAAACCAGTACAATTTTCTCAGAGACCATATTCATTTCCCCTCCCCTCTGCAAAAATAATCACCTTCAAGAGCGAACTGGCTATAAACATAGCATTCCTTACAGAAACAGCCCGCTTTTTCAGGGACAGGTAACTTGTTCCCCCTTGCACAGAACATATACCCTTCTCCCGGGGATGATGGACAATGTTTGCAATTACAGGCTTTGGAATGATGGAAGGAAGGGCATATCCCGAAATATTTCCCGCCGATCTTTTCCTCTCCACTATCAGACATAATTGATCCCCCATAAAATATAGGGAATACTTCCCATTAGCTTTATCTGAGGACCTTTTGCGCGATCAAACCGAGGTGATCATCATGGAAAGGTGCAAGGTCCTGTTTCTTAAGAACCTGAAACTTTGTATTGAACTCTTTTTCCAGTTTCTTTACCTCTTCCTTGAACACCTTTCCCGGATTTGCCACAGTATCAATACTCCTTGCCTTGATAGACAAAAGGAGGTGACCATCACTTTTAAGGAATTGTCCACAGTTCACTGCTGCGATCTGTGCCTGGTTAGGCTGTGCCACGTCCTGGAAGACTACATCGACCTGTTCAACGATGTGTGCATAGGAAGCAGGATGGTTAGCATCTGCAAGAATAGGAATTATGTTCGGTCTTGTGTCACATAACTGTATCAGTTCCCTCATGGTTCGCGGGGAAAACTCCACAGCATATACCAGGCCATCTGTGACAATATCGGAAACGTGGCTTACAGTGGTTCCGGATGCTGCACCCAGATACAGGACATGGGAATCCCTCTTGATCGGGATATTCATCTTCTTCAGAACCATGGCAGCAAGCTTGCTTCTGCGGGCATCCCAGATGCGATACTCGTCCCCTTCCGCTTCTACGAGCCTTTCCCCATAGACAGCTGAACCGGGTACTGCGTTCTTTGTGCCGATGAACCTCTTACCACTTTTCTGTACTTCGAAAATGCCATCTGAAAGTTCTTTTACAGCCATTTAACGCCTGCCCCCTGAATTCTTATTCCCCTTGCCCCGACCTTTCCCGGAAGGTTTCTCCCTTGCAGGAGGCTTTGGGTTGGAACTTTTTATTGAATTTACCTTCTTCTCAAGACCGGTCTTTATAGCAGGACTCAGTTCTCCTGAATAGACATCTGTGCGGCAGGCAAGACTGATCTTTGCAGCCAGTGCACGTGCGATCTTACCCCTCTGCCACCAGGGAGAGTTCTTGATGAGTGGATGATTGAAAATCAAACCGTGCTTCGGGGAGGGAGCACGGGACCTTAGATGCTTGAAGAGTGCCCGACTGGCACCCATTACCTGGACAGTGCTGGAAGGCAGTTGTGCAAGCCTCTCAAGACCGCCTGTCATACTGATCAGGCGTGCACCAATGAGGGGACCTGCAATATTGGAGAGGTTGGGAGCGATCGCTCCCATGTTCCGGACGATGCTTTCCTCGATACTGTGCCGGTTATCATACAGGTCGCATATGTTCGAAGCAAACTGCTTCACAAGTTCCTCATCAGCAGGAGGAAGTTCGGCACCCATGGATGATGAAGCCTTTTCGAAAATCGGATCATCAACAGGTATGTTGGAACGTGCACCATGCTCTTTCACGAATCTTGCAAGCTGCTCTGAATTGAATCCCAGTTCCGGGAAATGCAGGCCATACCACTCTGACAGGCGCTCGGACAGTGCATTTGCTGCATCATCGATATCATCCAGTGCTTCAACAGCCTGAATGATACGCATGTCCGGTGTGTTGGTGCGGGAAATACGCAACTTTCCTGCACGTATGCTCACATCGCGAAGCAGGGAATCGTATTCCCGGTCATTTTCCACAAAACCGAAGGAAATCGCCGGAGCGCGGATATCAAACCCTGCTTCAGGTGCCCGTGCACCTGCTGCATTCTGGTGGAGTAAGCTTTCTGCAAGCTCATCGACATCCTTATTGAAAAGTTCACAATCAGCAACACCATTTTCCTCAAGGGTCAGGATCCCATACCATGTAATGATCTTCAAATCAATCCTTCCATATTTTTGCACCGGAGTTGTTCGCACGTGTCAGGACAACGTTACCGCCAACGGTCTCGTCCAGGAAAAGCTGTGCTTCCTTTTTTATCTGCTCACCTATACGCCTGTGATCCACAACACCAAACACCACAGGTCCAAAAGAGCTCATACCTGCACCTGCTGCTCCAAGGTCCTGCATGAACTCGATAAGGTCTCGCACAGCGGGTGACTGCAAAGCAACCTCTCGCCTCTTGAAACCAACAGTCTGCAAATGGTTCAGGGCCATCCCGAAGTTCTCAATATCGCCCTCTATAATTGCAGGCATCATTTGCATCAGCACAACATGACAGACTTCCTGCACTTCCTGAAGAGGAATAGGACACTCTTTTTTGAATATATCCACTTCCTGGGCATCGTGTGCTCCTTTGGAATCCGGAAGTGCCAGTATAATATCCCAGTCAGGAAGATTGTGCCTGAAAATTACCGGTGCAGGATCTGCCCTGCTGGCAGATGACGGGGAAAAGGACCCTTTCTCACTGAACTTATGCCCGCAATCAACAAGGAAGCCACCCTTCTCAAAGGAAGCAACACCTATACCGGAAGTACCACCCCTGCCGACCCTGATCGCAAGCTCGTTAACGCTCATTCCAAGCCCGTAAAGTTCATTCACTGCCGCTGCAGCGCTCAGGGCTATTTGGGTACCAGATCCCAGACCGACATGAGGAGGCATGTCTTCTTCTACATGGACCTTTATTCCTTCACCTTCGGGAAGTAAAGCTTCTACAGCTGCATACACCCGGTCTGAAAGACTTGATCCACCCGTTATTTCGATCCCATCATGCTTTTCAGCACTCAGTGTGATGTTAGGCGAATCAAGGGTGATCCCTACACCGCCATCCACCCGTCCGATCTCTGCATTCATGTCTATCAAAGACAGATGCAATCTGGATGGAGATCTTATTTTTATCATGATCGTTTATCAGCGTTCATAATATTAAACACTAACACCCGAACGGGAAGAGCGTTTGTTTTTCACAAACCACCAGCCTGTTCTCAGCACTTTCCTGCTGAATATGAATCTCAGCAGAGGGGGAATAAAAGAAGCTATCCTGAACCGGATATCACCTGCCATTCTCACATCCAGCTGCTCGTCAAAGAATTGCGGAGTAACAGAATAATGGAACTTCCTGCAGCCACTGTGAACGATAGAGGCCAGAGTATGAAGATATCCGCAAAGCATCCCTGTATATGCAGGATCAGGCAACCCATAAGCCAGATCACAGGACAACTCACGGATATGGATACTGGAAAAAATGCTTTTCAGCAGACGAAAGATGTGATAGCTGATACCGTAGACCATTCGGCCCTTTGAGCGAATATCATCGAAAGACTCGAGTAGGCTGGGTCCAGCCTCGTTCCCGTCCTCATCACCTTCCCTGCTACCATCTTCACTCACCTCATCCGATGGCTTATCTTTTGGGACAGGTCCTTTTTCCAGACCTTTCTTTCGTGGGAAACGCATCGACAAAAAGCTCCACTTCACATCTACGATACTATGAACACCATTCAGGTTTCCCTTTACATTGAAAACAACGTCTATCGGGGCGAACAGGATAAGCCCCAGTAAAAAAATAATGCAAAGGCTAAGCGAGTAGATGAGAAGTGACATATTCAACTGCTTACGGCATTTGTCAAAAGAGAGATGACAGGATCACTCTTTATCAACATCTTCCGGAACATCGACTTTGCTGCCATGTTCCTTGCCTTCGCTCTTTTTCATCTTGCCTTTTGCGGATCTGATCTTTTCGAACACTTCCGGAACCGCTTCGATCAGCTTCCCGATGTCGCTCTTTCCGGAAAGGGTCAGCAGACGCACACCCTCTTCTTCGATCACTATGAAGGCAACTGGCTCGATCTTAGCACCGCCACCGCCCCCACCACCGAATCCGGTTTCAGCTCCTTCTTTAGTACCTTCTCCGCCACCACTCCCAAAACCAAAGGAAACCTTGGTAACAGGGATAATGGTCTTGTCCCCGGCAACTACTGCATCTCCGACTACTGTCTTTGTACTGACCAGACGCTCAAGCTCACTGCTCACTTCTTTTATGACATCTTCCACACCCATATCGATAACCTCCCCATTATCCTGAAGCCGAACCACAGCATCCGGATATTTTGATATATAATAGAAATTATGGGGGACAACAGTATAAATGTATTCCCATAGGAACTCCTGTCAAAAGTTAAAAGTAGCTTTACTGCCCCTCGTTGTCCATAAAGAAGTTCATCAGCGAATACTTCACCTTCTCAGGGTCCACGTCTACGAACTCGTTCCTTTCTGCAGGCGGGAACACATCGAAGACCGCGAACTTGCCAAATCTCTCCTTTGAATCGGTCAGGAACCTGCCATCAAGAAGTATGCGTGCACCATAATCCTCAGGGGAGCGGACAACCCTGCCCATAGCCTGTCGGATCTTGCGTATTGTCGGCACCTGTATGGCATATTCCCATCCTGCACCGTAACCAAATACATGATCATATGCTGACTCTACTGCATTCATCCGGTCATTGAGAGCCGGATAGCCCACGCCTACTATCACAACAGTGCGACCCCTGCCATCACGGTAATCGATACCCTCGCTTAAGGTTCCCCAAAGATAAGACATCAGCACGGCTTTACCGCCGGACTCACCTATAGAAAAGAAATCCAGTCTCACTTCCTGGGAAGACACACCGACCTCATCGAGGAAGATGGGCACATCGATTCTGGGTTCCAGTTTTGAATAGAACCTCTTTGCCTCAAAGGAGCTCTGGAAAAAGATGATAACATTGCCCTTTGAGTGCTCAATTGAATCAAGAAGGACCTGTTCCAGCAACTCGACCGTATGCGGATCATCCCGGTTCTTGGCAAAGAGAGGAGGAATGGATACTGCAATTGAAAGGCGTTTTTCTTCCGGGAAGGATGTACCGTAGGATATCTCGCAGGTGTCCCGTGTGATTCCCAGCGTTTTCTTCACCATGTCGAACGGATGAAGTGTCGCTGACATCAGTACACCTGAGAACAGGGAATTAAAGAGCGGTTCTGTAACGTTCTTAGGAATACATGTGAACAGTTCCACACGCCCGTATATCTCATCGTTCATATCCCTGCGGACATTCAGTATAGGATAATAGTTAGGATTATGGGACAGCTCCAGATAGGCTGACAGGAAATCTGCAACATAGCGAATATGGGAGCGCTTCATCACGCCAGTTAACCCTTTCTTATACTGATCACGATAGGTCTCATCGAGTTTCGCCCCGATCTCGCTTGCCTCTGAAAGAAGTATCTGTATCTCATCCTTGTCACCGAAATCTTCCTTTGCGTTGCGAAGGAACCTTGCGCGTACGATGTCGTTGCGGTCATAGGGATCACTGATACGCATGTCATACCAGTTCTTCCTGACACGCTCACGCTCACCGAACTTGAACCTGGAATTATAGGTCTCAGTAATAACATCCTGGAAGACCTTGAACAGGTTATGGATATTGTCATCTGCCAGAAGATCGATGTTGGCTTCAAGTTCTGCTCTTGCTTTTTCGATAGAATGCTCGGTCAGGGAAATAGAGGAATGTGAACGGGCTGCAGATTCGATATTATGCGCTTCATCAAAGATAGCGATGACATCCTGCGGCTCCTTTTCAAGCCAGCCTAATACCGTTGAGAAGATATCCGCATTCAGCACATGGTGATAATTACAGATCAAAAGGTCAGCATGCTTAAGCTCACGTTTTAGCAGCTCATATCCGCACATGCCGTTCTGGAGAGCGTGGTCATTGACCTCTTCGGGAGTTCGCACTTCCTTAAAGAGCCAGTCACGGAACTTTTCACTATCGGACCTTAGCACCTCATAGAGGTTATTACAGGATCGATCACGCAGGCCTTTGGCCTTCTCTTCCAGAGCATCAAGCTCCTTTGACAGTTCATCACGAAGCGCTACAAAGGCCTGATCACGGGATTTCTTGTAGCTTTCCCTGGCAGACCTGAGCTCCTGCCTTTTAAGATGCATCTCACGCTCGGCCTCCATTAGCTCAAAGGTGTTCTCCCTTTTGACAGAACACTCCTCATAATCCGCTTCAAGGGGACACATTGTTGTCTTCCCTTTCACGATTGCAACCTTGACATCGTGTGTCTTCTTAATGTCACGAGCTTCATTGATGAACTGGACCATCTGCTGATGTACATTCGTAGCTATAATGACAGTCTTGTCAAGCTGTTTTCCCACATGGAGTGATGGTGACAGAGCGCTCAGCGTCTTGCCGGTCCCGCATGCCCCCTCGAATAGCACGAACTGCTTCTGCAGAAGGGCAGAGTGTATTCTATCCATTGCCTCCTGCTGGTTATTATAACAGGAACTTTTTGGGAAATATTTCATATACGCGGGATTGTCACTCATCGCACACCCTATGCATTCACCCTACTTTAATGGTAGTGATGGATCATCAGTCCAGAGGTCTTACCGACACAATACCCTCTGCAATAACGCGATCTGTAGTACTATCAAACACCTTAACAGTGATCAGACTGCCTTCCCGGAACCCGTAATTATTAGAAGTATCCGAGTAACCTCCGACACTGACACGGACCGTAGAAGCATCCGTACCATTGATACTGTCATCACCATTAAGCACCAGGAACTCCCCGGCAGACCACAAGCCATCGTCGACACCCGGATTATTGCTCTTGTAGGTCGCACATGTTCCGGAAGGTGCCAGATCGTAATATTTGGCAGTTACCTGCCCGTACACCTTGAACCCTCCATGTCCCACTTTACCGACATAGCTGCTCCCATCACCACTGAGGACCACAAAAGTGGAGTCAAGGTCCAGCGGGTCTCCGCCTTTATGTTCGAGTATCACAAAATTCTCTTTATACTGCACTGCATTCGGCACGCCACCAACAGCATCTTTGACCTCTATCATAGCCATAGGGGTAGAAGAGGAAATACTACCAAAGACACCATTATCCATTACTGCTGCTGCCACCACCCCTCCAAGAAGAACGGTCAGCATGACCAGCAGAAGCGCTCCGATTATTGGTGCTACCGCACCATCGTTTTTTAGGATCGCCACCATAATTTCAACCAAGTGGTAGACAACAGAGGGGTATTAAATTATTTTGTCAGACAATTGCTATATATAAAACAAGAACTTGAATATAACTCTTTTTTAATCTATGAGAAATGAATTATTGCAAAAATATATCATAAAATGGATATGTGTAGCCATCAGTCCACAAGATAAGCAAAACGATTTTCCTAAAAGTGAAAACCATGTTTTGATAATCGATACCTTTTTATCTAACTTATTTAATGGGTATATTGCAAAATTTGCAACTAATACAAGTTAAACCAACTTGAATAGGAGAAAATAATAATGGTAGCAGTAATTAACAGAGACGAATGTGTAGGATGCGGAACATGTGTAGATGACTGCCCATCCGATGCAATTTCAATGGACGGCGACAACATCGCTGTAGTAAATGCTGACGAATGTCTTGACTGTGGTGCATGTGTGGACTCCTGTCCAACAGATGCTATCACAATGGAATAAGCCTGCTTATTCCATTTATCTTTCTATTTTTCATATCGCTTCTTTTGTATTGTTTTTTCATACTGCTTATTTCATACTGTTTATTTCACATTGCATTACCAGACGAGTTACGTTTCACGCCTGATCACACATTTAATAGCTGAAATGGTTGAGTGAACACTAACTTATTTAGACCTGAACCTCAAAAGAAAGCCAGAGTATGTTGGTTATTGTGGCGATAGATATATAGCATTGACAACATTATGAGTAAAGATCATCATGTTAGTTGTATTATCAGTAGGTGGATCCATACTCGCAAAGGACCTGGATCCGGAGCATTTTGTTGCTTATGCTTCCGCACTCCGGGAACTGGGACGTGAACACAAATTAGTCATCGTTACCGGTGGCGGTGTTGCTGCAAGGAATTACATAGACGTTGCAAGGACCGTAGGAGCAAACGAGGTTGTATGCGATTTTATCGGAATCGACATAACAAGACTGAACGCCCAGCTCCTGATTGCAGCACTTGGAAAAAATGCGTATCCTGAACCCCCTACCAGCTACAAGGAAGCTGAATTTGCCCTTGCATCAGGGAAGATAGTGGTCATGGGAGGAGTAATTCCGGGGCAGACCACAGATGCGGTTTCCGCAGTTCTTGCCGAATATCTCAATGCAGACATGATGGTTATCGCAACATCCGTTGACGGTGTATATTCAAGTGATCCAAGAGAAGACCCTGATGCTAAGAAATATGATGTCATGACAGCAAAAGAACTTGTCAGCGTTGTAATTTCAACAGAAATGAAAGCCGGATCCAAATCACCTGTCGACCCTCTTGCTTCCAAGATCATCGAGCGCTGCAACATCGATACTATCGTAATGGATGGAACTGATCCGGAGGATGTACTTCAGGTCGTACTTCAGGAATGCTCAAAAGTAGGCGAGATAACCGGAGTGCGCCTTGGCACACGTATAATCGGTTGATCTAAAAGGAAATGTTGATCTGATGATCGATACCTTTTATTGATTTCAAAATGAACTTGTGATGGAGAAAGGATAAAATCCATCACAGGGAAGCATCTTTTTTTGGAATATTTTTATATAATAGCATGATACATCTATATTAATACATATATGTTTGAGGTTAAATCTACAGTCTAATTACAGCAGTCCGTGAAAATATGGCTGGATTCAGTAATAAATTGAAGAATCTTACAAAGGGAATTCTTCGAAAAAAAGGGAGCAGCGGACAGGAAGGTTCACCTTTCGATCCACAAGCGTCTCCATTTGATTCGCCGCAATCCCCTTTTGCAGCAGGCCCCCCTGATTTTGGTGATGCCACTAATTTTCCCGGAGGGACACCTTCGGGACCACCGGTAGGTTCGCCTTTTGGAGCTGCATCCTCATTTCCTTCACCACCAGGACCGGGAGGAGATCACACTCTGCAACCCGAACCTGTTGACAATAAGCAGATCAACGAAAATGCTGAAAAGATCAAAGCACTTGAAAACAAACTCTCAAAAGTCGACACAGCCATTTCTACAGTGCAGAGGGAAAGCCAGAGTGTGAAAACAACAGTCGATAAGATCGACCAGAGCGTACTGGAACTGCTTTCGCTTTACGAATTGGTTTCGAACCAGGTAAATCCTTTTGTTGGAGATGAGCTTGGAGGTCGTGCCACTATTGAGCGTTTTGACAAGGCTGAAAAAAGGATAGCTGAAGTTGCCGATTTTGTAATGATGCTCCAGAACGAGGTAGAAGGACTTAACCAGAGCATGCAGATGCCAGGGCTTCCTGCTGAAGCAGAATCAAAAATAGAGAATATAACTACAAAAATGGACGTTTTTGCAGATTCACTCGTTACACTTCAGGAAAGCGTTACGGAGATCTCCTACCAGGTCAAGGATGCATACGAAAGGCAAAAGCAACTTGACATGGACATAGTGGATATTGCACAAACAACAAGCACCTTTGCCGGCAGGATAGGTGAACTTGAGAAGATCGACCTTTCCGAGCTACAGGAAAAAGTGGAACAGTCAATCCTTAAAAGATCACAGGCAACCAATGGTGAGCTTTCAAACCAGACCGATGAATACGGAGAACCTATAAGTGAAGGAAAGCAAGCAGGTGAGAGATCACCGATAGTGCGCCTGGAGTCCATTAAGAAGAACCCTATGAGTGTCGTGGTCCTACTGAACTGGATAGAGTTCCTGATGGAACGCGTCGGCAGAAACAACCTCATGGATGCTCTTGATTATTATGTTGATATCGGCTGGATAAGTGAAGAGGTCAGATCAGAGATCATGGCCTATGCAAGGGGAATAGACTACTATGTGGAAAAACCCACATGGAGGCTTTTGCCGGAAGATCACACAAAGTCACTCCTTTTCATCGAAAGACTTTGCGGACGCAAGATCGACAGGAACATGCTCAGCATGATCGACAGGGAAATGGCGAAAGTGAAGCATGGCCTGGAGGAGCTTTATGGGATTTGAGACTACTGTTGTCATTTCCATATTCTTTGTCTCGGTCCTTGTCCTCGGCACAAACTCCTACGCTGTGATGAGCAGTTCAAATGATGTCATCAGCGATGCTGAAGACATAAGGTATGAAATGCAATATAACAAGCTCAACAGTGCAGTATCCCCTGGGTCGATGACGTTGGACAATGAAAGTTCCATATTGATGATCGAGGTGACCAACAGCGGAAGTGTTGTCCTTGATTCTGATGAGATCAGTATGCTGGTGGATGGATATCTCCTTAATTATGACTACTATCCGGAAACTGCAAAATGGTATCCCGGGGAAACAAAAATATTTGCAGTTGAAGATCTTTCCGGATCAGCCAGTAAAAGAGTGAAGATCGTTACAGACAGTGGTGTAGCCGGGTATATAGGCGGCATTCCGGGCAGTGGAGATGGCACTATTCCGGACATTGACTGGGAAATTAATCCTCCTGAAGGCAACACGGATGAGATCATTACCATCGATTCAATGAAGAGCGACAAACCAAACTCAATATTGATAATAGAGGCCACAAATCACGGAGATGAAGCACTCTATGCAGATGAACTAAGCATACTGGTAGACGGAAAAGTCAAGCTCTATAGTTACTCACCAGACACGAGAACCTGGTATTCGGGAGAAACGAAGACCTTTGCAATAGAGGGTGTTTCAGGATCTGCATATATGAAAGTTGAGATCATTACCGATAGCGGCATATCCGCATCTTTCAGCGGAATCCCGGAAAAATAACCAAGGGTAAATAAATAATAAATAATTGAACCGAGATTCTAAATTACCGGATCATAAAAAGGTGTACAGATGGCATTCCTAAAAAGATCAGACAACTCCAGCTTTATCAAAGACAGGAAAGCGGAGACTGCAATTACACACATGATATTTTTCATAGCTGCCATCCTTATAGCTATGACAGTCATCGCAGTCATGACTTCAAATGTCCAGTCACTTACAGGTGCTACTGCATCAAGCAGCAAGGTGCTGTCTGAACAGATAAAGACAGACATAACCATCATCGGTGATCCGGAGACAATACCATATTACCCTTCCTCAAAAGAATATGAGTTCTATGCCAAGAACACCGGCAGAACCGACCTGGATACCGAATACCTTGATGTGTTCATAGATGGCTTACATGTCGATCCACAAAACCTTGAAATTGAATTTTTTGAGCCGGATGTACTCTGGCGACCCGGAAACACAATTGAGATCTAT
This sequence comes from Methanococcoides sp. NM1, assembly GCF_900774285.1. Lineage (NCBI taxonomy): Archaea > Methanobacteriati > Methanobacteriota > Methanomicrobia > Methanosarcinales > Methanosarcinaceae > Methanococcoides > Methanococcoides sp. NM1. Next base: position 30,145 of record NZ_CAAGTW010000008.1, on the reverse strand, counting down.
GTAAAAGTAACAACTGAAATGACCGAAGGCGACCACAGGATACTGATAGCTACAGAAAACGGGAAGTCCGACTCAATGGATTTCAGGATAACAAAGGAGTAATATGTCATCGATCTGTTCTTTCGAAATTCCCAGGGATGAGTTCAATGGAAAACTTGGAGGAGGATTCCCAAAGGGCTCCCTCATCGTGATAGAAGGAGGTAGCGGCGGAGGAAAAAGCACCATCTGCCAGCGCCTTACCTACGGTATGATCGAAGGAGATACAAGTGTTACATTCATCTCCACACAACTCACAACAAAGGGTTATATCAACCAGATGTACTCGCTGGACTATCCGATCGCACCACATCTGCTGAAAGGAAGACTTCTCTATATTCCGGTAATACCACTCATGCAATCTGCAAAGTCAAGGATCGATTTCATTGAAAGGTTGATGGGCGCAGAAGAGTTGTTCGAGAAGGATGTCATAGTAATAGACACCATATCTGCCCTCATAAAGTACAGTGCAAACGCTGAAAAGAGCCTGGACCTGATCTCATTCTTCAAGAAGCTTAACGGAATGGGAAAAGTTATAATCCTGACCATCGAACCCAGTGAACTGGGAGAGGAGCTCGCATCGATGTTCCGCTCATCCTGTGACATTTATATGACACTTCGTTCAAAAGCAATGGGTGCTGAAGTGAAACGTACAGTTGTCGTGAACAAATTCACCGGAGCAAAAGGTCCTGTGGGACAGATGATAGGCTTCAGGATCGAACCAAAAGTAGGACTTGTCGTAGAAATTGCATCCGTTGCGTAAAAAGATAAGCTGAGGTATATTAAGTGGAAGCTGAGTATCAAAAGGCATTACAAAGAAACCCCCATCTGGGAGTATATATCCAGGACTTTGTAAAAAGGACAGGCAATAACCCTGAATTCGTAACCAGCCTCTCAAAAGATATACAGGACGATGAGTACATCAACCTGATACTCGCTGTGGGAGATCCCGTTTTCATTCACCTGTACGGGACACACGAAATGGGGGAGATCGGATACTATACAATAGAACCTCTGCTTAATGATCTCGAAAAGGCGAAGTACGATGCCATAATGGACCTGATCCTTGAAAGGTCTGCAAACGAACCTGTGCCGAAGAACGAAGATAAATTAAAGGAACTTATTGCAAAGCTTTTGAACGAAGCAGTGGATATTGGTGCTGGCGGGCAGATCGCCACCGATGAAAAGGTAAGTATAATCGAGAAACTGATCCCGAAACAGAAGAAAGTTCCGGTTACCCAGCAGGAATTCAACAATCTGCAGTATCACATTGAGAGAAATATCATTGGTTCCGGACCTATAGAACCAATAATCAGGGACCCACACCTTGAGGACATACACAGTATCGGCGTAGCCGGGGTCTTTATCGTTCACAAGATACTGGGCATGATGAGGACAGATATTTCATTTGGTAATGAGGAAGGTCTTGACCACTGGCTCAGAAGCATGAGTGAAAGGATCGGAAGACCTGTAAGTGATGCCAGACCTATCGCCGATGGTGCACTTCCTGACGGGTCACGTATCAATATCATTTACAGTCTTGATGTCAGTAAGCGTGGAAGCAGTTTTACCATGCGTAAGTTCAGCGAGGTTCCGGTAAGTATTATCGAACTGATCATGTGGGGAGCTATCAGTTGTGAGATGGCCGCATACATGTGGATGTGCCTTGAAAATGGCATGAGCATATTCTTCAGTGGAGAAACTGCCAGTGGAAAGACCACCATGCTTAACGCATGCCTGGCTTTTGTTAACCCGAAGTCCAAGATATTCACCTCAGAAGATACCGCAGAGGTGCAGCCGCCCCAGCCGGTCTGGCAGCAGTTGATCACCCGTGAGGACGGACCACCTGACTCAAGGGTAGACACTTTCGCACTCCTGAAAGCAGCTCTAAGGTCCAGGCCGAACTACATCATCGTGGGTGAAATACGTGGTGCAGAAGGAGCTGTAGCTTTTCAGGGTATGCAGACCGGTCACCCGGTAATGGCAACTTTCCACGCATCTGCTGTCACAAAGATGATCCAGCGTCTTACGGGTGACCCGATCAACGTTCCGGTCACTTTCATTGATAACCTCAATGTTGCAATGATATTGCAGGCAGTATATCGAAAAGGAAAGTTCCTCAGGCGTTGCATTGCTATTGAAGAGATAGAAGGATACTACGAAGATGCAGGCGGTGTCGTTACAAGAGCCGTCTTCCAGTGGGACCCGGATACCGACACCCATAATTTCAGGGGTCTTAACAATAGTTTCATTCTTGAGAACAAGATCGCAACAAAGCTCGGATATGAGGACAAAAGACAGATATACAAAGACCTGATGTTGCGGGCAAGAATACTGGAAGAGATGAAAGAAAGAGGTATCAAGGACTACTACGATGTTCTTGAGATCATTATCAACTTCTACAAGTATGGTGTTGAAGGGCTGCCTTTCGCAATATGAGGAGAGATAAATGGACTTTCAAAAGGCATTCAACGCACTGGAAATGGAACCAAAAGCCTATGCGAAAAAGATAGCTTTGCCAATTGTGTCTTTTGGATTTATCTTCTCGATCCTTGTCTATGTGTTGTTGCCGGACCTCTTCACCGGAAATACACAGATCATACCTGCACTCATACCAGTGATATGTATCTTTTTTGCATTCTACTACCCATTCACGGCACTTGGAAGCAAAGCTGCACAGATCGACAACAACATGCACTACTACATCACACAGATGGGTGCAATATCTACAGCAGAGACCCCAAGGCTGGATATCATAAAGATCGTTTCCCGGAATGAGAGCTACAAGTTCCTTGCAAAGGAAAGTGAAAAGATATACAACCTTGTCACAGTATGGAACATGAGCCTTTCCGATGCATGCCGATTCGCATCAAAGAGGACACCCTCCGTCCTTTATGAGGATTTCTTGGACAGGTTTGCACACGGTCTCCAGTCCGGAGAGGACATCAAGTCATTCCTTGCAGCAGAACAGAATGTCGTGATGAACGAGTACGAATCAATGTACAACAGTTCACTCTATGCGGTGGAGGTCATCAAGGAACTGTTCGTCTCCCTTATTATGGCATTGATCTTCCTTGCTTCTTTTGCAGTGATCATGCCTATCCTAACCGGAATGGATGCGATCCTGCTGATGGCAATAGTAGTTGTTGTTTTCGTGGCAACTGATGCGGTGATGATCACTTTTACAAGATCAAAGGTCCCGAAGGACCCTATCTGGCAGCAGACAAAAATAACGACAAAGGCCAAGATAAAATTATACCAGTCCATCCCGATCTCATTTGCAGGTTGTATTATTGTCGCTATAGCTGTCATGTTATACGGTAAACTGGAACTGCCTATTGCTGTTGCAGCGGTAATGACACCACTTGCCTATACCGGCCATGTTGCAAAGAAAATTGAAAAGGATATCAAACGTAAGGATGAGAACTATCCCTCATTTATCCGATCCCTTGGAAGTTCTGCAGGTGCAAGAGGCGGACTTATCGATGAAGCACTTAAATCATTGCGCATACATGACTTTGGCCCGCTCACTAAAGATGTAAATGCCCTTTTCAAGAGAATAAACACCCGTGTGGACAAAACCAGATCATGGGACTTCTTTTCAGCCAACACAGGAAGCAATCTCATACAGCGCTTTAGCGCCATGTTCGTTGAAGCCACCAATCTCGGTGGACAACCGGAAGTGATCGGAGACATGATCGCTACGAACTTCCACCGCATCGTTAACCTGAGAAAGAAGAGATACCAGTCCGCTTCCAGCCTTGTAGGAGTGCTATACGGTCTTACAGCAGGCATAGGTTTTACCCTTTACATCTCACTTGGGGTTGTTGACCTCATGCAGGACATGTTCACGACCGTTTCGATGCCTGAAGGAATGGGAATGGGAATGATCCTTAGCACTGAAATAGGGGACATAGGACTCCTGTCAGCAATGATATTGTTCATAATGATAGCACATTCGCTCATGTCGGCCCTACTCATACGATTCGTTGATGGTGGACATATCCTCTGTTCAGCGACAGATTTTGTGGTAATGTCATGGATATCAGCCTTAAGTGCAGTGTTCACAACAGCAGGTGTGGCATCCCTGCTTGGAGCTACATGACAAAAATAAAAGGTTATACCATTTAAATATCCAAATTGGCGTAGCCAACCCAAAAATCGATGGATCTCAGGCTTTCAAAATAAGGGAATAAAAGCTGAATGAACAAGTAAATAATAAAGCGAACCGGACGGTATCATCCATCCAGCATGTTGCGAACATAATCCGCTATTGCCCTACCAACCTCAAGGGTACTGGCAGTCCCGCCAAGATCCGGTGTCGTTATCTTTTCAAGTATGCTCTTACCTACAGCCTCTTCAACGAGCTCTGCTTCCCTCTGGTAGCCCATCCATTCCAGCATCATCTTCATACTCAGGATAGCTGCGATCGGGTTTGCAATCCCTTTACCTGCAATGTCAGGACCACTTCCATGTACCGGCTCAAAGAAAGCATACCTGTCACCAATATTTGCACTGGGAGCAAGCCCTAGGCTGCCTATAAGTGCTGCGGACATGTCGCTCAGTATGTCACCAAAAAGATTGGTTGTGACCACAACATCATACCTCTCAGGATATGTCATCAGGCTATACGCCATGGCATCCACCAACATGTCACTGTACTCCACACCTTCAGACCTTGCGGTCTCACGGCAGACATTCAGGAATAAAGTATCTGACTTTAGTACATTGGATTTATGAACGATCGTAAGATCATTTCGACGCTCTTTAGCCAGCCTGCAGGCAGCTTTTGCGATCCGCTCTGAACCTTTCCGGGAGACCACCCTTTTCGTATACGCCACATCATCATGCAGCTCCTCGATGGATGAATACATACCTTCGGTATTTTCCCTCACGATCACAAAATCGAAATCACTTTTCCCGGTCACGCCTGTAACACCGGGAAGAGGTTTGATCGGACGTATATTCGCATACATGTCAAGCTCTTTGCGTATTGTGAGTAGCACACTCTTGTAATTGGGATCAGCTGGTGTGGTGATCGCGCCAAAAAGAACACAATCACAGCTTTTCAACACATCAAGGTCATTATCATCGATGGCTACCCCGCATTTCTCCCACTTGCCGTATCCCAGCTCAAGCGGAACCTTTTCAATTGGAAGACCAAATGTATCAAGGACCTCTACAGCTGCAGGAATGACCTCCCTGCCGATGCCATCTCCTTCAACCACTGCAACTCTCATTTTTTCAGACATAATTCACTTCCTTTTCCCTGCAAGGTCCAATGCCAGGTCCCTGACAGCTTCTGCCACAAAGAACTCAGATGCACCCCAGTGAACTACAACGCCTTCTATACCGTTAATGGTAACTCGCCCTGATTTCTCGGAGCGACAGCATCTGGTGATGAAAGGCTTTGTCGGTTTGAAGATATCGGACTTGAACGGACAGATGTTCACCAGTGAATACTCAACATCCGGGAATCTGGTCTCAAAAAGCTTTTTCGAGATCTCACATCCCACAAGCAGAGTGCCATCCTCTGTTATGATATCAGAATCAAGGAACTTGCCCTTAAGCCCGGAACAGGAGCACGGGAACACCGTCTTGGGTCCCTCGAACTGGGAAAGATCGATAACATTCTCAGTGAAACGCACGCTGAAGTCCCCGAATATACCACTTACCTCAAGCCGTCTTATCACCTGGGAAAGCCATGAAGGTTCCGGAGGCACTACATCAACGATCTCGATCCCTATGATCCCGGACAATGATGGTTCATGCACGAACGTTACGTGATTGTCCACGCCTGTGAATATGACAGTATTGACACCATCTTTGCAGAGTCCCACTGCTGTTTCAATGAGAAGGGTGCGGTCCTTTATGTTCAGTTTTTGGTCATACTTTATGACCTGCTCCTTTGATGCAACGAGGTCAAGCTTTTCCACCTCACGCAAAAGGTCATCACCCTGCTTTGTTACATGATAAAGAGAATATTCAACATCCTCCTCTCCAACACGGTCTTCAACGACCATGTATTCGGAAAGGAAATAGATGATGTTCTCCTCTGCATCGTCCGGATGTATCCCGGTTACCCCGACATACTTGTATTCATCTGGAAATATCATGGTCACTTTATTTGTCCTGTTCTTGTAAAGCCTTACGATGCTCCACAAGGCCACCGTCTGTGAGGATCTCAAGCAGGAAATCCGGAAGTTTGTTGCCCTTGAAATCTTTCCCGTTCACCCGGACAGTTCCTTCAAGCAGGTCAACCTCCACGATGTCACCTTCCTTGCATTCAATATCAGCTTCCATTAAAGGAAGTCCGACATTGATAGCATTGCGGAAAAAGATGCGCCCGAAAAACTTTGCGACTACACAGGAAACCCCTGCATACTTAAGGGCAAGAGCTGCCTGCTCCCTTGAGGAACCACAGCCGAAATTGTTCCCGCCTACCACAATGTCTCCGCGCTCAACCTTTCTGGAAAAATCAGGGTCGATGCCTTCCATTGCATGATCAGCAAATACCTGCATATCAGTGGTCCTGAGATATTTTCCCGGAATGATAACATCCGTGTCGATATCATCGCCAAAAATCCATGCCTTTCCTTTGATCTTACTTTCCAATGTTGTCACCTATGATGTAGGTTTTACATGATAATATTTGTAAGTAGCGGAAAAATAAAAGAATTGTGTGACCGAAATAACGGAACGATCACAAGTCCGGAATGGTCTTCAGATAGTCCCGTACCTGAGGACCGAAGTCTTCACTGCAAAGTGCAAAATCAATGACCGCCTGCACATACCCGAACTTGTCCCCGGTATCATATCGCTTGCCTGCGAACTTGTAAGCATAGACCTTCTGCATATCGTTGAGCATACGTATACCATCAGTAAGCTGGATCTCCCCGCCGACACCCTTTCCGGCATCGTTGATGCAATCGAAGATCTCAGGAGTGAACACATACCTGCCTATGGCACCGATGTTCGATGGCGCATCTTCAATGGAAGGCTTTTCCACAATGTCCTCGAGAGCATACAATGACTCATCCAGTGGTTTGCCCTTTATAATACCATAACTGCTGACCTTCTCCCGTGGAACTTCTTCAACTGCAATGGTAGAGCACCTGTATTTTTTGAAGACATCGATGAGCTGGCGAATACAGGGTGTGTGGTTGACAATGATATCATCCCCAAGGAGAACTGCGAAAGGATCTCCGCTTATGTGCTTCCGGGCAGTCATAATAGCATCCCCAAGCCCTCTTGGCTCTTTCTGCCTGATGTAGTGGATGTCCACCATGGAAGAAATATCCTCCACCATCTTCAGAAGCTCATCCTTATGTTGCTCCTTAAGGTGCATCTCCAGTTCAGGAGAATCGTCAAAATAATCCTCAATGGAACGTTTGCTCCTTCCCGTGACAAATATAATGTCATCTATACCCGATGCTATAGCCTCTTCCACAACATAATGGATCACCGGCTTGTCAATTATCGGAAGCATTTCTTTTGGCATGGACTTTGTCACCGGCAGGAACCGGGTCCCAAGACCTGCAGCAGGAATTACAGCTTTTTTAATATCCATTTACATCAGACCTCTATTACATTTCCATCCAGTACGTCCCTTTCACTGACATCTACATCTTCTACAACATTACCATAGATGATCTTGTAAGGTCCCACCGGCATAGTATCGAACTGGGTCTCCCCTTCAATTGGCCCTTGCGTGGAATATGGTACCGTAAAGGAGTAAATTCCGTCCGAAACGGCTGACTGGGAGTATACGAAGGTCCTGCCAATGTTGGTATGTATGGTTACTGAAATTACCACATCCTCACCTTCAGGCGCTTCACCAACGATCTGTGCACCCTCAACATACTCGAAGATCTTGACATATCCGGTATCTTCCAAAGCGATATTTCCTTCAAAGAGCGCATTGTAAATGTTCTTGTAACCTGTTTCGGCAGAGTTGCCAACCGGGGATTCGTGCACCATACGATATTGTTCAAGCCCCCTCGCATCAAAGATGTGTAGCCGTGATTCCATGGAATTGAAATACCTTGGTCCCGGCACTGTCTGCATTCCCATGTCTGTCTGTACAGGAATATAGTAGTCAGCCGTATCAAGGGTCCATGCGCTCATGGCATAGAACTTACCGGTTGCCATCTCCACATCAGAAACGATGTATCGTGCACCTGCCTTCTCAGGATCAGGATGCACTGCCTCAAGAACTGCGGTAGCCTCTTCTTCTGACTGTGCTGTGAAGAATGTTGATGCACCTGGCTTGTTCTCTTCCTCGATGCTATTCCTGCGTCCTCCGACTCCCTGCTGGAACGGATTTGCATTTGGAATACGGTGGCCGATCACCTCTATCCAGTGACCGTAGTCCCACCAGGACATCACACCATATGCGGTATCCGGGTACTGGTAGCTCTCACCTTCTGCCGGCACCTCGTAGCTCTCATAGTAATCCAGTCCCGGGTCAGGTGTGTTGGAGTTCAGCCACATGGTAGCTTCGATCCAGTAGCCGTTGGGACCACCTGTGTACTTTGACTGTTGCATTGACATGTTGTAACTTGGATATACGAGGACCAGTAGAATGACCAGAACTGAAATTACATGCCATATCTTGACATTCTTAATGTCGAACTTGTCCTTTAATTTGATGTCAGCGAGCAGGTCTTTCCAGCCTGCAAGCTCCAGAACTTTGATCCCGACATAAGCAGAGAGGATCGCAGCGTTTACGGAATAATAGTATGCAAAGCGGTTCTGCTGGAGCATGGCCCAGATGATCATGAAGGTCCAGACCAGCAGGAATGTTCTTTCTGGAGTGTTGTTTTTCTTGAATGCTTCGTAACCTAGGAAGATTATTGCTATGAGTGAGATATATCCAAGGGTTGTGAAGTTGCCCCAGAAGGGACCGAGGGAGAACTGGCCGCCTACGGAGAGGAGGGGAGATGCTTCTGCAACAGTGAGTCCGCCACCAGTGCGCATGAAGTAGCTGAAAACACTTGTAACCAGTGCATATGCAGAAGGCGAGATTATCTTTGCTGCCAGGATCCCACCAATGAATAGCAGTGCAGCTGAACCGGGATAATAATATTTGTTGAGTTTTTTCCGGCTCATAGCTATCGACATTCCGGTAAGGATAGGGAATGCAACGATACCTGCAAGCAGGCCTTTAATGTGTAATGCTTTTGTGCCTCCCAGATGTGGAGTCAATAGAACAATAATAAGCGCGACAGCAAATATGACCATTCCACTGATAGCCAGATAATCGGTCGGCCTCCCTTTCAAGTGATCCATGACATGCTGTATCGCGATGTAAACACCTATTATGAAACTGAAGAAAAGTGCCCCTTTCCATGCCAGCGAGTATGCACCCAATGCAATACCTGATAGTACAAGATATGGAAGAGCTGGTTTCAAGTTCTCAAACTTTGAGTTTTTTAGATCATCAAAAGAGATCCCCGAATCGTTTGCCTTCTTTATTGCCATTATAAGAAACATTGCTGTGAACGTGCTCAACAGGGTCTCAGCGATGTGGTGATCATTGAATCCCAGAATCGACCTGGAGAGAAATTGACCGGATGATATTGCAATAAGCAGTGATGCTAAAAGTCCAGTCTCACGGTTGAACAACCATTTGGCAGCAAAGTATGTTGGAACTACCACCAATGCCCCTAAGAATGCAGGGTAGTATGCGGAAACTGTATAAATTAAGTCCTGGCTTGGGTTTCCACCCCCAAGTATCCATATAATGGCTGCAAGGACAAGGTCGAATAATGGAGCAAATACCTGATTTGTGCCATTTGGATATTGTGTATATGCATCGAACCAGAGCATATTCGGAAAATTATGCACGATCGATTCCACGTTCCTGAGGTGGTACCACGGATCATTGCCCCCAAAGCGAACAAATCCGTTAGAGAGGAACACGCTTGCTTTCGGGATGGTTCTTATGTAAAGGGCTAGTAGGAAAGCGAGGATTATGCCTGCAAAATAAGGCAGACTATTTGTAAATTTCTGTTTGTTTTCATCGGTCATGGGTTCCACTCATTAGAAGGATCATTATGTTAAATTTATAATATATAACATAAAATCATAGCATATGATATATGTATTATGAGATATGTGAGGATATAATAATACAAATAGATAACTAGTTTGTTGTTTGTAGCAACAATTATTGGATTTTTGAAAAATATAAATTGTAAAACTTTTCGAATGGACTTATTTCAAGCAAGAATGTTTATTATATAGATCTGTTCTAGAGAGATTCAATTTGATGCGAGTGATATGATTGAAAATTTGCATGTTAACCACCGTTCATCCACCATTTGATACCAGAATATTCCATAAGGAATCAAAGTCCCTCTCAAAGGCTGGTCATTCGGTAACAATAATTGCTCCTTCATATCCTTCAGGTGAAGAAAGTGTGGATGGAGTTAACATCATCAATGTGAAAAAGCCTTCTTCAAAGATCCTTCATCCCATCACAATGCTGCGAGTTTTCGTTGCGGGATTGCAGCAGGACTGTGATGTATATCATTGCCACGAACCAGGTTCTTTATTTGTTTGTGTTTTGCTAAAACTGGTGAAACGAAATAAATTGATCTACGATGCTCATGAGCATTATCCTTCATTGATCTCGGAGGATGTAATTTTTCCAAACATTTCCAGAAAAGTGATTCATAAGTTTGTTGATGCATCTGAAAAATTATTATGTAGATTTACAGATAGTATAATTACTGTAAACTATTCTCTCGAAACAAGATTTAATGACATTAAAAAGACAACTATACTTTTCAATGTTCCAATGCTAAATATTTTCACATTATCAAATACTGTAAAAGAAAACAGAAGGATAGTATATGCAGGTAATGTGAATAAAAAAAGAGGCCTTGACAGATTATTAGCTTCAATGCCACAAATAAAAAAAGGATTTCCTGAGGTACAGTTACTGATCGTTGGCAAGATCCTGGATACAAAGGAGTTCGAAACTTGGGTGTATTCTTACATAGAAGATCACGCACTCGCTCATAATTTCAAGATCACCGGATGGGTGCCACATGAGCAGGTGGTTGAATATATACAAAGATCGGATATAGGCGTGATCTTATTCCAGCCTACATATTACAATAACATAATCGGTCTTCCAAACAAGTTGTTTGAGTACATGGCATGTGGCACTCCAGTGATTGGAAGCAATTTTCCGGAGATACGTAAAGTAGTCGAAGAATCAAACTGCGGACTCCTTGTGGATCCCACAAACATCCAGGAGATCACGGATGCGATCATTTGGCTTCTGGAACACACTGATGAAGCAGAGCAAATGGGGAAAAATGGTCGTCGTGCCGTCGAAGAAATATATAATTGGGAGAATATGGAAAAACGTTTATTCAAAATGTATGAGGACCTATCATGAAAATATTATCGATCATCGGAGCCCGACCACAATTCATCAAGTGTGCTCCACTTTCCCGTGCTATTCGCAAAGAACATGAAGAGATCCTTGTACATACAGGCCAACACTATGATGCTGAGATGTCAGATGTCTTCTTCAACGACCTCAGTATCCCGGAACCTGAGTACAATCTAAGCATAGGTTCCGGCTTACATGGTGAGCAGACAGGAAAGATGCTTATCGAGATTGAGAAGGTTATACTCAAAGAAAAACCAGACATGGTGTTGGTATATGGTGATACCAATTCAACTCTTGCAGGCGCCTTGGCAGCATCCAAACTCCATATCAAGGTAGCTCATGTGGAAGCTGGCCTGCGCTCATTCGACAGGAGAATGCCAGAAGAGATCAACAGGGTAATGACGGATCACATCTCAAATCTCCTTTTTTGTCCCACTGAAACTGCGGTGATAAACCTGAAGAATGAAGGCGTCACAGACGGTGTTTGCAATGTTGGCGATGTGATGAAGGATGCACTTGAATATAACCGACCAATTGCCGAAAAAAAATCAACAATCCTTGAAAACCTTGGTCTGAGTCCAAAGGAGTTCATGGTGGCGACAGTCCACCGCCCATCCAACACCGACAGCGTTGAGAACCTATCATCAATTGTAAAAGCTTTTATTGATGTTGATGAAACAATTGTTTTCCCGGTACATCCTCGAACTGAAAAATACCTGAAGGAATATGGCCTTTGGGATGAGCTGTGCCAGCATGTCAAGGTCATATCACCGGTTGGTTATCTTGACATGCTAAAGCTGATGAACAATTCCAAGAAGATACTCACGGATTCCGGGGGAGTGCAGAAAGAGGCCTATATGCTGGGCGTGCCCTGTGTGACAATGCGGGAGAATACCGAATGGGTGGAGACTGTGGAAGATGGGTGGAATATTCTTGTGGGTGCAGATTATGGAAAGATTGTGGATGCTATTGAAGGGTTTGAGGGGATTGGTAAGGTGAGAAATGTTTTTGGAAAAGGCGCTTCAAGTGATAAAATTTTACATGAAATCCATTCAGTGTGTTGAATTATATGAAAATCCTGCACATAAGAAATATTGCTAATGTTGCATATAACCTCTCATTGCAACAAAAAGACCTTGGTCATGAAGTACGTGTTTTCGAAATTACCAGAAACTATACTAGTGATAATAAAAATATTTCTTTGAATCTCCCTCAAAATTATCGAAGAAAACATATTTTCAATCGTTTTTTTGTAATTTATAAAAATTTAATTAAATTGCTTCGTGAAGAAAATTTTGATATAATTCATCTGCATGGTGGTGGCATATTCCCTATGGATTTGGATATACCATTATTGTTCAAGCGATTTGGTAAAGTAGTTGTTCATTGGCATGGAAGTAAATTGAGAAATAATGGTAAAAGTTTTGGATCCAGGTTTGCAGATGCAGAGATAGTTTCTACTCCTGATCTTTTAGAATATGCCCCAGGTGCGGTATGGATACCTAACCCTATAGAATGGCATGGATTGAAAAAGAGATATCGAAATGATGATAAAATTGTGATTGGCCATGCACCCACTAATAGATTTTATAAAGGAACAAAGTACTTTATTGAAGCAATTAAGGATTTAAAAAAAGAGTATCCAAATGTTGAATGTTTATTGATTGAAAACACCTCACATAGAGAAACATTGGAATCTATTCGAAATTGCGATATCGTTGTAGATTCAGTTGGGTTTTACGATAAAAGACAAGTTGGTTGGTATGGGGTTCTTACAAATGAAGTTCAGCAGATGGGAATCCCTTCTTGTACATGGATTAAGCAGAGTATGAAACCATATTTAGAAGAACCAAGTGGGATATTTAATGTCACAAAGAATGATATTAGAGAAAAATTGGAACAATTGATAATAGATGATGACTTGAGAAGGCATTTAGGTGAACAAGGAAGAAATTATGTGGAAAAATTACATAATGATAAAAAGTTATGTTCTAATTTCATGGGAATTTATTTTGGAATTCTCTAATATCTACAAAAATCTAAATATAAATAAATTTGGAAATATCGAAATTAGCTGTACAAATAACATACCTAATCGATATTGGTTTTGTTGAAATCTAATAGAAAAGTTGTAGGAAATTAAAGACGGATTTTAATATTTAAAATAAATAACTTCAGCACTAATTAGTGTTGCTTTAGACTTTAAGGTTATCACAAAGATTAATTATCTTTATATTAAATAAAAACAAAGTGATCAAATGAAAAATGTTTTTGTAATCACTAATGGTAATGTATTAAATAATTTAGATGACAATAAATCTGCAACTTTCACTCGAATACATTATCTACTAAATGAATTAAATGAATTTCAGGATATCAACGTTAGCTCAATACAGTTTAAACAACTTCCACGAACTAGTTCCACAAATATAATCTTTAATAATATTGTTAAATCAATCGTTGCTTTAAAGTCAACAGTATTCCTTATAATAAACAGACCTATAGTTTTTTTTGCATATCCTCATTCATTGAATACGATTCAAAATCGAATTCTTTTTAATGCTTCTAAATTATTAAATTTAAAAATTATTATGGATGTTCATGACACTATCGAACAAGTGAATGTGTTAGGAAATGGCAAATCTAAATTGAACAGTAAAATAGAAAAGGATTGCATAGTTAAATCTTCTTTATTATTAATATTAAATAAATCAATGTGGAATTCCATAAGAAACTTATATAATATAAATGAAGAAAAAAAGGTCATTTTTATTCCTAATGCTTTTGAAAAATCATTCCTTGAATTATATCCAAATTCATACAAATGTGTTGAAAATAGGCTTAATATCTGTTATATGGGTGGTTTGACAAAAAACAGAGGGATTGATATATTAGTTCAGGCTTGTATAGAACTCCACGAAAAGTATTCATGTTTAAAGTTATTTTTATTTGGTTCTTATGGAGTAGGTATTTCAGAAGAGTTAAAATATATTATTGAAAGTAGTGATTTCATTATAAGAAAAGAGATTCCAAGAAAGGATATTGCAAAATCACTACAAACCATGGATCTCTTTGTTATGCCATATAACCCAGATATAAAATATATGAATGAATCTTCGCCTACGAAATTCTATGAATATATAGGGTGCGCTAAACCTATTATATGTACAAAATGTGAGTCTTTAACTAATGTTGGAAAAAATAACTCTATATTATATGTTGATTATAATGTTGAAGATTTTAAAAGGATGATGGAATTTTTAATTCAAAACCCTAGAATTAGAGAAGAAATGTCAAAAAAAATGACTGAAATTAGGTTAGATCACACCTGGAAAGGACGAGCTAATGATCTTCATAATGCAATCATAGCGTTGACCAATAACTCAAATGAATCGTAAAAGTATTGTAAGTTCACCTTGAAGTTATTAGAGGGATTTATGCCTAAGCTACCTTATATTTTTAGTAGGTTAATGAGTATTGAGCCTATTAGACGCCAGAGCATAATAACACTTATCTGGCAGATTTCTATAACATTCATTGGATTTTTAAGTACTATGTATTTTGCTCATACTGTAGGTGCCAGTGTTCTTGGCGCATATTTTCTGTTCTTGGCCTATTTTGGCACTTTAAATCTTCTTTGTGATGGTGGCTTTGGTGGTGCTGCGGTAAAGCGTATAAGTGAAGGAAATCAGCAAAATGAGTTTTATTCAGCATTTGTTGTACTGCGAGTAATTTTGATAGTATTTTCTATTGTTGTTTTAATCCTAGCACGTCCATTACTTGTTGATCTCGATGGTTCGGGTATGTTTTTCTGGTTGCTAGTTGCATTAGTAATTGGATTTGTTTTTAGCAGCATTTCATATGGTATTTATGGAGTAGGCAAAGTAGGCATTTACCAGACCACCGGTTTTTTAAACAGTACATTACGCGTACTTTTTCAAGTAGTTGCAGTTTTTTTGGGCTTTGGTGCAGCGGGACTTGCAGGGGGTTTTGTCTTTGGTATGATTGCAGCAAGTATCATTGGATTACGTTTTCTTGATACGAGATTTGTACGTTTCAACTCATATCATCTTCGGAGTCTTTTTTCATATTCATTTTGGATATTTTTATCATCAAGTGGTAGCGTTGTGTTTACTTATGCAGATACTCTTTTGATAGGACATTTCTTAGAAAATGCTGATGTAGGTGTATACCGTGTAGCATTTCAGTTTACATCCATTGCAACTTTTACAACAATTGCAATGCGCACGGTTCTCTTTCCAAATGTTAGTAAGTGGGGTACATCAGGTAACTTAGATAGGATTGAAGCTGCTCTTTCAAAGGCGTTTACTTATTCATTGATGCTTGCTGTACCAGTTTTGATTGGGGGTTTGCTTCTTGGCGATAGGATGTTATATTTCTTTTATGGTGCTGATTTTGAGAGTGGTACTTATGTTATGTATTTACTTCTTTTAGTACAGGTAATAAATGTCTTCATGTTCCTTCAGACAATGTATCTTAACGCTTTGGATCGCCCCAAGGATTCATTAAAAGTAACTGCTGTATCAGCAACAGCTAATATTCTGTTAGATTTTATCTTAATTCCAATTTTTGGTATAGAAGGAGCAGCATTTGCAACTTTGTTGACTATGGCGTTAAACGCTTTACTTGCGTATTTTGTTCTCTCTAAATTCATTAACATAAGGTTGGAATACTTGCCTGTTAGGAATATAATAATATCATCTCTCTTAATGGCAACTGTCGTTGGATTCTATCGATTATTGATACCAATTTTTAACATTTGGTTTACACTATTACCCATAGTACTAGGAGGGGTTATATATGGAGTATTTTTATTAAAGATTGACAAAAATCTCCGTATTGAAATTCAAAAGATATTTACTCAAATGGGGATATCCCTACCTCATTGGTTTTGATATTTTGATAATAATGGATTTGCTTTTAGACACTTATGATAACATTATAGTAGCTTCTTTCATAATTTCTCGAAGCTACTTTTTCCTTGGAATACTCAACATGCTAAAGGATGTGGTTATTATGGGAGAAAAATATAACCAAAAAAGAAATTCATGGCGGTGAATATTTCTATATTTTAAAAAAGTATTTGCGGAAAACTAATGTCTATTATTAAGTTTTCCACAAAACTACTATCATTTCACTTAATTTGATGGCTGTTCTTATCCCCTCTTCCAATTCCCTTGTACACGAATCCTGCACCAATAAATCCATCAGGTCCCACAACATTCCTCCCATCCACGAGAACCGGATGCTCCTGACCGGTCAGCTGTTTCAGCTCTGCAGGATCGAGTTCAAAGTAATTCTTGTGGCCCGTGAAGATGACCACAGCATCCGCATCCTGAACAACCGCTGAAAGCTCCTGGGAGATCTCAACATCCGGGTATTTCAGTACATGTGGATCGTGCACCCTGGCCTCTGCCCCTGCCTCGAGCAACATTTCCCTGTAAGGCTCAGATGGTGCATTCCTTGCATCGTCTGAGTCGTTGATGAAGGCCCAGCCAAGGATGGCAACCTTTGAATCCTCTATCTTCTTGCCGACACGTTCCAGAGCTGCAGTTGTCAGGTTATACATGTGCTTTGGCATGAAGTCGTTGACGTGGCGGGCTGTGACGTAGATGGAATCAACAGCATCCGGGAAATCGAGAGGGGTTTTGCCTGCGATCTGGATGCCGCGTTCCAGATGGTAGGTGTCCTTTGTGAGACAGTGACCACCCACACCGGCTCCTGGCCAGAGGATTGCACGGGTAATCCCTTCCCCTTTCAGGCTGTCGATGCCTGCCCTGACGTCATAGACATTGATACCCATGGCCTCGCAGTAAAGAGCAAGCTGATTGGCTGCTGCGATCTGGAGGTCACGGAAGGTATTCTCTGCTGTCTTTGTAACCTCTGCGGCTGTGGCTGACATCGGGATGACCTGTCCCTTGGTCAGGACTGGCTCATAGAGTTCCACTGCGCGTTTTGTGCTGGCCTCGTCCATTCCTCCAACTATCCGGTCATGTTCCTGGATGTTCTGGAGCAGACGGCCGACCATGACACGCTCGGGTGCGTGAGCAAGGGCGAAGTCCACACCTGCCTTGAGGCCGGATTCCTCTTCAAGGATATCCTTTGCCATACCCTCAGTGGTTCCAGGGGTTACTGTTGATTCAAGGACAACCAGCATCCCTGGTTTTAGGTACTTGCCCACGTTCCTGATGCCTTCCTTCAGGGCGCTGAAGTCGGGTATGAGATCCTTTGGGTCAGCGAAGGGTGTCTGTATCGCAAGGGTCACAGCATCCAGTTCCGATATTCTGGAGAAGTCAGGGGTGCACTCGAACTTGCCTGCCTTTACGACCTTTGCAAGCAGTTCATCAAGTCCTGGCTCATCTCCTTTCAAGGGGCATTCGCCACCGTTTATCATATCGATCTTGTAGCCGGATGATGGGGAATCCCTCTGGAATCCTAGGACCAGATCGAATTTGTCTACATCTGCGAACAGGACGGCTGCAGGGATGCCCACATATCCCATGCCAAGCACACCTATCTTTTTTATTGAACCCCTCTCATCAAGGAGTTTCTGTAATTTGTCACTCATGAGTATCACTTAAAGGAATATTTTGGATGTCCAATTGATTATTTGATCTTTTTGATGATGCTTAATGATTCGATGTGATATATTAGAGTTCGATCATCTTTTCATTCTTATATGAGCTTATGGCAGTCAATGCGACCTCAAGGGCATGCTTCCCATCTTCTCCCGAAGTTATAGGGCATGTTCCTTTTGAGACACAGTCAATGAAATGGCTCAGCTCGTTCTTAAGGGGCTCACTCTTCTCGACCTTGGCCTGGCGTATCCATTCGCTGTCATGCAACTCAACGGTCTGGTCTATATAATCCAGATATGCCACACCTTCCAAGCCCACAGCTGTCAGTTTCCTGACCTTGTGAGGCGTGAGCCAGTTGGTCTCTACAAGACCCGAGAACGCATGGTTGAAACGAAGGTGTATGGCAGCATGATCCTCGAAAGGATGAATGTCAGCTCCTGCAACGGCATATACCTGATTTACCTTCATACCGTACAGGTAGGAAATTATATCGATATCATGTACCCCGATATCCAGTATAACTCCCACATCCCTGATCCTGGGATTATATGGCCCTACCCTTCGTGTGGATATGGACACGATCTTACCCAGCAACCCGGAATCGATGATGTTCTTGAGTTTCATGACTGCGGGATTGAAACGCTCGATATGCCCGACCATCAGCTGGACTCCTGCATCCTTTGCAGCTTTGATCATAGCCTCTGCATTCTTTGTGGTATCTGCTATGGGTTTTTCTACAAGGACATTAGCACCTGCATCAATTGCTTCCAGAACAACCTGTTTGTGAAGCTTTGTTGGCACGACTATACTCACAGCATCAAGGTTCTCTGAAAGCAGTTTTTTGTAATCCGTGAATGGCGTTGTATTGTAATCAGAAGCCAGTTCCTTTACTCTTTCTTCATCTATGTCTGAGATACCAACAAGGTCAACATTCTCCATTTCGCTATATATCCTGACATGGTGCTGCCCCATGGCACCCACACCTATGACTCCTACTCGTATCATTTTTCTCAGCTCCAGTTTCCTATGATATCGATCATTCTATTCAGGTCGTTTTCTTCAACTGCCGGATGGACTGGAAGTGAAAGTACCTCCTCTGAAGCCTTTTCACATTCAGACAGGTGGTCTTCATATCCGAGTTCCCTGTACAATGGCTGTTTGTGGATCGGAATTGGATAATAGATGCCTGTGCCCACATCATTGTCTCTCATATAGGCTGCAAGCTCATCCCTCTTTTCTGTTCTTATCGTGTACTGGTGGAACACAGGTTCACATCCAGCTCTAACTGATGGTGTTGTGATCCCATCAATTCCCTAGAGTCCTTCTGTAAGAACAGCTGCATTTGCCTTTCTCTTTGCATTGAAACCATCCAATTTGCTCAGCTGGACAAGCCCGATAGCTGCCGCGATGTCGGTCATACGCAGGTTATATCCAAGAGTTTCATGCATATACCTTTGTCTTGAACCGTGGGCTCTGATCATCCGTGCCTTTTCTGCCACTTTTTTGTCATTTGTGGTCATTATACCACCTTCACTGGTGGTCATGTTCTTTGTGGGATAGAAACTGAAAGCTCCGGTTCCAAACGAGCCAACTTTCTTGCCATTATATATAGCACCGTGTGCCTGACAGGCATCCTCGATCACTGCGAGATCATTGTCCTCTGCAATCTCCATTACTGCCTTCATTTCGGATGGATGGCCATAGAGGTGTACTGGCATGATAGCCTTTGTCTTCGAAGTTATGCTTTCCTGAATATCATCGGTATTGATGTTGAAAGTATCCGGATCGATATCAGCGAAAACTGGACTTGCACCTGTAAAAAGTATGGAATTTGCTGTTGCAATAAAACTGAAAGAACTTGTGATAACCTCATCGCCTTTCCCAATTCCATGTGCAAGAAGTGCAGCATGTAGGGCAGCTGTACCCGAGTTAACAGCCACGGCATGTTCGACACCGACAAACTCAGCAAAGGCATTTTCAAATTCTGCTACTTTTGGCCCTTCTGCTATCATTCCGGAGCGCAGGACAGAGGATACAGCATCTATCTCTTCCTGACCAAGCTGGGGTTTTGCTATGTGAATCATGGAGAATCTCTTTTTAAATGTGCTTATAGATTTAAGTTGAAAGGAATATGAATTGAATAATATAAAGTGTTTTCAGTACCAAAACAATTCCTGGAATCCTATTGGAAATCCTCTAGTAAGTTACCATTAGAAACATCTGTCGTTACAAAAGCAATAACAATGAATGAAAATATTTATTTTATCAAGTCTTCCTAGCAAATGATCATGAAATTTGTGTCCATATATAATCTTTAATATTATATGGATATATTAGATTGGTATTCACTAGAATCTTTAATGTATTAGCTTAAACATGGATTAAACATGAACTCAATGGCTACTCTCACTTTCATGATAAGCTCAATTCCAGTCATTGTCTATTTTATTTATATAGCTGCAGCCATAACCTCAAAGTCACCCCCTCCGATATCAGTTGAATCACTTCCCCAGATAAGCATAGTGATCCCTGCCTACAACGAAGAAGCAGTTATTGAAGACCGTCTCAAGAACTTATCTGAAGTCTATCCAAAAAACAAAATGGAAATTATAGTTTCAAACGATGGATCCAACGATAAAACAGAGATGATTGCAAATAGAGCCTTTGAGAGATATTCCCTCTGTGGAAAGGTTATCACCCATGAGCGTAGCGGTGTCAACAAGGCAATAAATCGAGGAATAAGCAAATCCACAAATGATATCGTTGTAATAACCGGTTCAGATGGTCTTTTTGATGAAAATACCATCCCAGATCTTATGGGCACACTTTTAAGCAGTGACGATATCGGTGCTGTTTCAGGGGATATTGTGACCTATGCAGATGGTGACACATTGTTCTCAAGATCAGAAGGTGCATACCGTTCTATCTATGGGAAGATATGTACATGGGAAAGCAACTTGCATTCAACATATTGTTTCAATGGTGCAGTAGTAGCTTTCAAGAAAAAAGCCTCATCATTTCTTAATACACGCAGAGGTGCAGATGATGCCAGCATGGCAATGTCAGTGATCCGCAATGGATACCGATGTAAGTATGTGTCTACTGCTAAATTCTATGAGCTTGTACCTCACGAATTCAGTGAACAACGCAGGCAGAAGATACGCAGAGCTACAAGACTTCTTGAAGCCACACTATTCAACCGCGATGTATTCTCACCAAAGTACGGAAAGTTTGGTGTAATTGTCTATCCACTCAGGTTTTTGATGTTCTTTGTTGTACCAACAGCATTTTTCCTCTCATTAATACTGTGGACCATTCTTTTTGCCTCCATAAACCTACTTTATGGAATTGTTTTTATTGCATTCATAGCACTGTTGCTCTTTTCAGGGAAGATACATGCAAATATTGTATCCTCTTTCATAATTTATCAGGGCTATCTTTTCCTTGGAATGTTCAACATACTCAGGGATGTGCATATATGGGAACCTAATGAAAGAACAAAGATATGAAGATGTCCTAATTTGTCCTTAAAGAATTTCGTTTTTAATAGTATTCCAAAGACCCTTAGAACCTCGGTGACAAAATCTTTGAAATCGAATTCCCATTAAACAAATTAGTAACAGAATTCCTTTGTTAAATTCTTTGATTTTGCTACAAAGATTCTTTTTAATTCTACTGTACATGCATTTCAAGAGATGAAATCCTAAATAGAAGAAGAAGTAAAAACCAAAATTTGTAATAGCAACAAAACTGGCAAAAGTGAATGTCAAAATTGAAATTGCAGCATTCAGCGATAATCCCTATCAAATCACAACGACCCAATCCCCAACAACTGCAGAATACCAAAATTACCCCAGATGACCATCAGATTGTTAACAACAAGGAACACGCCCACAAAAGTGATGACACCCTTGACCATTGGCCACATTTCAGACATCTGTGAATCGGAAGAGGACATGAGGTCCTTGTAGAACCAGTATACTACAAAGACAAAAGCAAGCTTCAGGACAAAGAATGCCCACACTCCGAACTCTGCGATGATCAAAGCTAGGAACCCATTTTCTTCAATACCAATGCTCAATGCCTGGGCTGTTGTGATGAAATCACCGAGTACGTAGAATAGCAGAATGTACCTGATATCATAAAGGAAGTTATTGAACTCCCTGAGAGAATACCAGTTCTGTGTGGAAAACTCCTGCTGCATAAACAGTAGTATCTGTGTACATTGTTATGTATGAAATGTCCACATAAATCCATCCCATGTACACACGGTGACTCACATCGTCTGCTGGTAGCGATGTCAAAACCATCACTCAAAAAAGAATTACCATGTAAGCTTATGTAGTAGAATAACAAATCCAATTACATGGAACAAAAAAAGAATACACTTGACATTACCTCATCACTTTCTGACAACAACTGTGATGCATTCCTGATGATAGGGAACTCGAATAATGCAGATATATATTATTCAACACATTTTCTTGCAGGAGATCCTTTCTCATATATCCAGACAAAGCAAGGACAGGAGATCCTTATTGTTTCCACCATGGAGCTGAACCGCGCCAGGATGGAATCCCGGGTAGCCGATGTACATACCATGCAGGAATACGGCTATCTTGAAAAACTGAAAGAAAGGAAGGACGGGGAGCTTGCTTACTGCGACTGCCTTGCTGCACTCTTCCAGCAGAAGGGAGTAAGGCACATAATGGTGCCACATGATTTCCCGCTTTTCACTGCCCAGACGTTGAAAGAATTGGGATTCTCAGTGATTCCTGCAAAAAGCCCATTCAAGGAAATGAGGAAAAAGAAGGCTTCAGAAGATATCGAAAAGATCAGGGCATCCCAGTATGCCTGTGAGAAGGCAATGGAAACTGCTATCGGGCTGATCGCTGACGCCAGAGTAGAGAACGGGGTCCTATACTCCGGAGAGGAAGCGCTTACATCGGAAGCTATCCGTGCTGCAATAGAGCACACCCTTCTTGACCATGGATGCGAAGCTGAAAGCACTATTGTGGCCTGTGGATTGAAGTCATCGAATCCTCACTGGGAAGGAGAGGGAGAAATTACAGTCAACCAGCCAATAGTCATCGACATATTCCCGCGTAGTAAGAGGAGCAGGTACTTTGCAGACATGACGAGAACTGTCCTTAAAGGGGAAGCTTCGAAGGAACTGAAGGACATGTATGAGGCAGTCCATGCTGCACAGGAGGCAGCTTTTGCTGTACTGAAACCCGGAGCGCTCTATAGTGAGGTACATAATGCAGTCTGTGATGAGTTCGAAAAGCGAGGGTATGACACTATCAGGAACAACTCTGAAGTGGGATTTATCCATTCCACCGGGCATGGCGTGGGGCTGGACATCCATGAGCAGCCTTCTGTGGCCATGCAGGATGGAGAAGTTGAGGTAGGGCATGTGGTCACCATTGAGCCGGGACTTTACTATCCGGAACTTGGAGGGATACGCCTTGAGGACATGGTCGTGATCACTGAGGACGGATTCGAGAATTTAACAAAAATGGAAAAGGAATTTGTAGTTTAAGTCTACTAAGACCAATTATATACCAAAAGCTGGTGCAGACATATGGAAAATAAACTTCAGGAAATCGAGGAGATAATCGGTAAGTACAGGAAGGCCGGAGAGATCCTCTCAACAGTGAGAAGCGAGGCAAAGGATAAGATCAAGGTCGGAGCAAGCCTTCTGGAAGTTGCAGATCATGTGGAGCAAAGGACCATCGAACTTGGAGGTTTCCCTGCTTTCCCGTGCAACATATCAAGGAATGACGAAGCAGCGCATGCAACACCCCTTGCAGGAGATAAAACGGTCTTCGGCGAAGATGTTGTAAAACTTGACCTTGGAGTTCATATTGACGGATATATTGCAGATTCTGCCCTTACAGTAGACCTTACAAATGAGAATGCGGATCTTGTAAAGGCATCAGAGGCTGCATTATATGCAGCCATCGACACAGTCAGAAGTGGTGCGAACACAGCAGAACTTGGGGCGGTCATTGAAGACACGATCCATGAACATGGGTTCAAACCGATCGTCAATCTCACCGGCCATGGGGTCGGACAATACCTCGCACATGCACCCCCCAGTATCCCGAACAGGCATATCGACCACGGTGCAACACTTGAAACCGGGGACATCATTGCCATTGAGCCTTTTGCCACAGACGGGGCAGGCATAATCTCTGACGGAGCACTGACGGAGATCTTCTCGCTGGTCGGTAACAAGCCAATACGCTTGCCTGCAGCGAGGAAAGTGCTGAAAGAGATCGAACCTTACAGGACACTCCCTTTCGCAAGAAGGTGGCTCACCTCAGACAAACTTGACTATTCACTTATGCAGCTTGAGAAAGCAGGTATCATCACATCATACCCTGTGCTCAAGGAAGTTGAGGGAGGTTTAGTCTCCCAGGCAGAACACACCGTTATTGTTACCGATGATGGCTGTGAGATAACCACTAAATGAAAGCTGTTACAATGAGATCCGCACTGATACTGGCATTGGCCGTTGTATGCATAATGTCCATTGCACCCACCTCATCCGCATTTACATGGACCAATAATATTGTCCTGGAAGAGGATGGGATGTCATGGGACTATACCGAAGGCTACAACGGAGAGGTGGCCACATCATACAGAGGTTTTATCGATTCCGAGGTTGGAAATGACGATGACCATGTCAGTGCCTGGGAGCTCATGAAAGTGGATTACTTTACAAGGAACCGGCTCAAAACAGCACTTATGGAAGAACTGGACGTCGCATTTGATAGCAGCTCAGAGGACATACATGTTACAGATGTGGATGCGGAGATCTCACTGGACGTCCTGGGAAGCACTTCCAAGACAGCCAACATCACCAACATGTATTTTGTGACCTACAGTTTTGACAGGAACTTCTTTGACATGGGTAACAGCATGACCTTTGAAGGCCAAGCGGAAACAGAGG
The DNA here is from genome assembly GCF_900774285.1 of Methanococcoides sp. NM1. Classification (NCBI taxonomy): domain Archaea; kingdom Methanobacteriati; phylum Methanobacteriota; class Methanomicrobia; order Methanosarcinales; family Methanosarcinaceae; genus Methanococcoides; species Methanococcoides sp. NM1. The sequence continues at coordinate 5,142 of NZ_CAAGTW010000008.1, read as the reverse complement.
TCACCATCACCCTGCCGGAAGGAGCAAAACTGCTGTCATACGATGGAATCAAGATCAAGACAATTGATACAAAGGACAACAGGACAGCCATCAATGGTTTCTTTGAAGAGGAAGGGAAGATCACCATCGATTTTACCAGGGACGAAACTGAAGTTGAAGCCGATGAAGCAGCAGAGTGAGAAAGTCCTGAAAACATTAATATAAAGTGAAAGATTCCTTTTGTTCATGATAATAGAACAGATACCACTTGAAAATGGCACTGCTATTGGACTGAAGCTCGAGATGCAGAACGCCCCTCTTCTTGTCATAAGGGCTGACAAGGGGTTTGCCATGTGCGGTTACCTCGACACTGAGATGGCAAATAAGCTAGGCGATGTTGCAGCAAAGGTCAGAGGCGTGAACAGTTTCGAGGACGTGCTGCACGCCGAAGTGCTGGATGTTACAAACCACGCAAAGGCCCTTGGCATCAAGGCCGGCATGAAGGGACATGAAGCACTTGAAATGATGTTCTGAGAACATCTCGTTTCTACCATGTTATACGCATTTGAACTGTCAGGCGAGCATGAAGACCTGCCCCGAGCAGAGGTTCTTGCCTGCCTTGACCTTGTTGAACTTGAATATGAAGAGAGTGATTACTTTGACCAGTGCCTTGTTGTGGACATTGAAGGCGACCCACAGGAAGTGGAACGTAAGCTCAATTACGTCGCAGAACGAGTTGCAATGGTGCATCACATCCTGAATGTCATTGAGGTTTGTCCTGCTGATGTGGACACTATTCTTGAGATCGCCGAAAAAGCCGATGTATCCAATCACATCAACAAGGACCAGAAATATGTTGTGCGTGCAAAACGCATCAAGCATAATTCCACCATCGTCTGTGCAGACATGGAAAGGCGTGTTGGCGGTGCCATCTACAGGAAAGGATTTAATGCGAACCTGAAAGAACCCGATGTTGAGTTCAGGCTGATCCTTTCCGAAAAATGCGTTTTCGGTTCCGTCATTGCATCTGTGGACCGCAGTGCCTATGAAGCACGGGCTCCCCACAAAAAGCCATTCTTCTATCCCGGCGTGCTCCGACCCCATGTGGCACGTGCACTTGTGAACATGGCCATGGTAAAAGAAAAGGACATTGTGTTCGACCCGTTCTGTGGTACCGCAGGGATACTTGTGGAAGCAGGTCTTGTCGATGCTAAAGTTATCGGACTGGAGGTTCGCCATAAGATCGCTGTAGGCGCACATATGAACCTGCAGCACTTCAATACCGACCACACAATGATGCTTGGAGATGCCTGCAGGGTCCCTCTTGTGGACGCGTCGGTTGATGCTGTCATCGCAGATCCGCCCTACGGCCGCTCGGCAAGGATCGAGGCAGAATCACTCCACCATCTATACGAGGCATCTTTTGCCGAGATGTACAGAGTGCTGAAACCAGGTGGAACGACCATAATCGTCTCAGAGATAGATATTGCTGAATTCGTAAAGAATGCAGGCTTCATCACTAAAGCGCAGTATTTACAACGGGTGCACAAGAGCCTGACACGGAAGATCACCGTACTTCAAAAATCCGAATGACCAAATAGGCTCATTTCTGCACAGAATCCTGTATCAGGTACCAGTAAGCTGAAAGCTCACGATCCTAGTGGCTTCGGTCCTCGAACCTGGAATCGATCATCTGCCAGAACCGAGGGCTGTGCCTTAATTCTATAAGATGTGCCATTTCGTGGAAGACTACATACTCGACAAGGTCTTCAGGCAGGTGCATCAAATGCCTGTTGAAGTTCAGCCGACCTGCGGAACTGCAACTTCCCCATTTAGTCCTCATTTTTCGAAAGGTCACTTTATCAGGCATCACTCCAAGCTCATCGGCCATCTTATTGGAAAAAGAAAGGACAAGTTGTCTGAATTCACCATCGGACCTGTCCACGAGTTTTTTGGAACCGGCATTCTCAATGGTAGCCAGTGAATCGGTGTAACGCCTGTACACCCACAGCCTGTGCCTCAGGATAAGTTGCTCATGGTCCGGAAAGCTTTTGGGGACAACGACGTTCAGCCTGCCAGCCCGGAATTCCAGTCGTGCTCGTTTCACCTTGCGATGGCTAAGATTGTAAGGGATATCAATACCATTGATACCGATGTGATGGTCTGCGTTCATAGCTCATCTGAAGGCGGAACTATTGGAAGAAGATGCTCCAGTACATCGGCCATGACCCTGTAACGTACAAGATGATCATGGACACGCTCATGCGCCCGGCGTATGGCATAACCGTCCTCTATCCACTCAATGGGTATTGGATAGTGTACATCCATGAAAACAAGGCCGTATGCATGTGCTGATTCCAGCCCTTCCTCGTAGGAATCGGGATCAAGCATCTGTTCCAGCCATTCCTCGTCACGAACTCCGCTTCCCACCATCATTAATGCAGTTACTATCTTGCGGACCATGTTCCACAGGAAACTGTTCGCCTCAACATCAATGCGCGTAAGGTTGCCACTGACCCTGACATCTATACGTTCAACATTCCTGACAGTGCCCCTCCCTGCATCGGTCGTGCAGAAATTAGCAAAATCATGACTTCCGATCAGAAGCTTTGAAGCAGACCGGATCTTTGAGATGTCATATTGCTCCCCGCACATGATGTAACGGTAGCTTCGACTTACAGCATGCCTGCGAGGATCGAAATTATCGGGAACAAGCGAATGTGCCCATGCCCAGATGGTTCCCGGGAGCTTTGAATTGATCACACGGGGGATCGCCAGATTGGGCACGTCAGTGTCAAAGGCAATTACCTGCCCCATGGCATGGACTCCGGCGTCTGTGCGTCCTGAACTGATAAAATTAGCTGACCCTGGATCTTTTATGATCTCCAGCTCTTTCAATGCTTTGAAAAGCTCACCCTCTATGGTTGGAACCTGGGCCTGGACCTGAGATCCATGGTAGTTTGATCCGACATATGCAATTTTGAGTGCAACTCTCATTGAATCACTGATGCCACATATAGACCTCTATCTATAATATGATTACCATAATTCCACACACATTCGAGTACATAGAATAACATTGGGAATATATTTTGTATTTCTTTATGAAAAGTGATCGATCCTTATTTCATGCCACAAACTTAAATACAAGATAATACAATCTAACTTAAATTTTTGAGGCGAAACTATGATATCAAAACAACAGATCTCTGAGATAATAAGCAAGTACGATCTAGATGATCTTGCTATTGCAACCGTCTGCTCACACTCAAGCCTCCAGATCTTTGATGGAGCCCGTAAAGAGGGATTGAAGACAATAGGGATTTGTGTAGGCCAGCCTCCGCGTTTTTATGATGCTTTCCCAAAAGCAAAACCTGACGAATATATCGTTGTTGAGAGCTATTCCGACATTCCAAAGATAGCACAGGAACTTGTCGAAAAGAATGCGATCATAATACCTCACGGTTCTTTTGTAGAATACATGGGTGCTAAGAACTTCGCAGAGCTTCCGGTCCCATCCTTTGGCAACCGCGCGGTCCTTGAATGGGAATCCGACAGGGACAAGGAAAGGGAATGGCTCGAAGGTGCTGGGATACACATGCCAAAAGTGGTCGACCCGGAAAAGATAGATGGCCCTGTCATGGTGAAATATCATGGAGCAAAGGGTGGCAGAGGATTCTTTGTTGCAAAGAACTATGAAGAATTCAAGCAGAATATCGACCCAAACGAGAAGTTCACGATCCAGGAATTCATTGTCGGCACCAGATATTACCTTCACTTCTTCTATTCCCCAATACGGGAGGAAGGCTACAAATTGAGCAATGGCATACTTGAGATGCTAAGCATGGACCGCAGGGTTGAAGCCAATGCTGATGAGATATTCAGGCTCGGCTCCCCGCGTGAACTTGAAGATGCAGGCATTCTCCCTACCTATGTAGTTACCGGAAACGTTCCACTTGTTGCAAGGGAATCACTCCTGCCCCACATATTCTCCCTTGGAGAGAAGGTCGTTGAAGAGTCCCTTGACCTCTTTGGTGGCATGATAGGACCTTTCTGTCTTGAAACCGTGTTCACAGATAAACTTGAGATCAAGGTCTTTGAGATATCTGCACGTATCGTCGCCGGTACGAACATCTACACTTCAGGATCACCATATTCCGACCTCATTGAGCCGGACCTGTCCACAGGAAAGAGGATCTCCCAGGAGATCAAGCTTGCAGCGAAATTGGGCAAACTTGAAATGATAGTGTCATGAGTGGGTTTCATGTCCCTCATTTTTAACAATCGTCACTCTTTTTGAAATTGAGGGGAAATCTATGAATCCCCCGTTTACTTTTGACAAAGCATCTGTGAGATACGTCCCGTCCACGTATTGCTACCAGTGATGTACGGATTTGGGAACCCACTCAGGATTCCTGCTCCGCCATATAGGAGACCTCATTGATCAGTTCAGATGTCTCGTTCATAAGCTCCATGGTCTTTTCAAGAGCTTCGAAATCAATTTCCTGAGAATTGGTTTCCACAAACTCACCAAATTCATACGAACGTTGGAGGAAATCTGCATATTCAGTAGCAATACCCTCGACTGAAGGTGACAACGAAAAACCCTCAAGCTCCTCAAGATATCTTTCAGAATCGTCTTTGAGCTTTATCCCGCCTTCCTCCAGCATGACACCATCCCATTCAGAAGCAGCGAGCTTGATAGCTTCATAATCATCAAGCAGGACCTCAGCAGAATCCGCGGTCCAGCGCAGGAAATCAATATTTTCCATTGTCTGTGAGATCGAGCCTTCTATCTCATTTACACCGTTCTCAATATCTTCACAGCCTGCGGCTGACAATGAGAGGAACACCATCAGCAATACAAGCAGATTTCGATAAAAGGTTAGTTTCATGATACAGTTCCTATCAATTCAGTGAACTACTCCGCCCTTACGGACGGGGCTTCCTGTTTCATTCTTTGAACTTCTGTTCACAAGTCCACAGGCTCTTCCCGTAGTTCCTACGGTGCTTCAAATTCCAATTAGATTTTGTTTATCAAGTGCAAGTTTCTTGATATTGGTTGCAGCATTGATGTCTCTATCGTGATTTGTGTTACAATCCGGACAAATCCATTCTCTATCAGCCAATGTTATTTCTTTGTTGTAATAGCCACAAACATTG